>JANMYL010000004.1:0-7320 GCA_031382045.1 Akkermansiaceae bacterium
CCTGAATTGTCGTCCGGGTTCCTTTTCCTGCTACATGTGATGAAGCAGGATCCCACTCATCGACAGGTGTATGTATATTTCCGTTTTGAGTTGCAAAGTAATCAGTAGCAACAGCATTGCACGTTCCTTCCTTTATTTTGACATGCTTGAAATTCACGTCATCTGGCAAAAGATAAGTATCGGCCTGATATGAGATCTTGAAGTATGGATTCGTTTGCTTCACAAATGTCGCGCTTGCCACGTTGTGAATCTCCATTTTTACGCCATTTGGTGCTACAACCGTAAATTCTATGTCGTCATCTCCACCACCAGCTTCATCACATTTCGCCGTGATTTTGGCAGGCTTGGCTTCCGGCGTGGTGGGTGTCGGATCCTCCGGCGCAGTGTATGTCACAGTAGTTTTACCGGGAACAGCGGCCGTTCCGCCATCAATCTTCCCTTCCCCTTCAAGGGTCCAAGTGGCTTTATGGCCTCCCAAAAAAGTCAACGTTACTTCTTCTCCGACCCCAAGCTTCGTTCTTTTTCTATCAGACGGTGATGAGACGGCTGTCTCGCTTTCGATTGTGTGAGTGATGGTGTGATTCTCAGCATAAAGATTTTGCGGATTTAAAATTATTGCCGAGTTCCATGCCAAGATTATTGAAAAATAGGATTTCATCGTTTATTTTGTGATTGAGTGAAAAAAGTATGCCTGCCTGTAGGACTTCAAGATTCCATCATTGATAGTAAGCGATTCTCAGGCTGCCCTGCCAGACACTCGTCCGGTAGCAGTTCGCTCCAGCATTCCCCGCCTTGTAGAATTTAAGCAACTCGGACCACTCGAATTCGGAATAGGCTCCCGGATGCAGTGTGCGTGTGAGCAAGCCATCATCAAACACGACTCCCCCGATGAAGATATCAAAAGTGATCGAAGTTCCCTGATGGTTTCCATTCACCACGATGGGCATTGTCACCTCCCAAGTATTATTGCCGAGTTCGTCACTGAAAAAATTTGCGGTTTCTCCTGCATCTCTGATCCGCATCGTTCTGAAGGGCAGAATTCCCATGACCGGGCCGCTGGTTCCTCCGAGACGGAAGGCGGAGGGGCGGTCTTCGAGGGTGTCGAGTCGGAGGATGTGGAGCTGGCTGCCAGCTGGGTATTCGGTAGTTCTGAGAATGTCGATGCGGTTGTCGAGTTGTAGGGATATGCCGGGTGGAAAAGGCGGAATGCTGACTTCACGGTAGTAGCCCACGACACAGACGGGACTCTCGAGGACCGGGGCGGTGACTACGTTGATGGCAACCGTTGCGGTGGTGAGGTTGCCGTCAAGGCTGTGAGTGACTTGGACCGGGACGCTGCCAGGGGTATTGAAAGCATGAACCAATGGCTGATCAGCGGTGATCGTGATGGTCTGGCCTTCGACGGTGAGGGTTACGGTTTCCTCGGGGGTGCCTGCTGTGCCGGTGAAGGCGGACAGCTTGAGGGAATCGCCGAGGCGGATGCTAAGGTTGCCGCTGGTGAGGAGGTTGGTGGGAATCCAAGTGATCTGACGAGTGGCGGTGAGGCCGCCGTTTTCTAGCGAGGCGGTGATGGTCGTCGGCTGGGTGGCGTGGAGCGTGACATCGGCATACCAGCGGTCATCCGGCGCGGCTTGGACGGGTGCTCCGGCGAGGGTGGTGAGGTCGCTCCATTTGGCTTTGCCTTCGAGGCAGACGGGGGACGTGAGGCTCTGGGTAGGGGCTTCGAGGCTGTTATATTTCGCGAGGCGGAGGTCGATCCAGTCCGGGGTGCCGTTGCTGTTGGCGTCCGGGCCGCGGGCGGCGAGAATTTCTAGCTGATCCACCGTGACGCGGCGGAAGTGGTAGGAGTTATCGATGAAGACACGGAGAGTGTGACTGCCGGCGGTGAGCCAAGGGCTGAGGATTTTGGCGTGGCCGGTGGTGGCTTCCGCGACGGTGACGATCTCGCGCTGAATGGTTTTGCCATCGGCGGAGAAGACGATTTCATAATCCCGGTTGACTGCGACATCCGCCACGGGGGTGAAGGTGAGGTCGAGCTGATAGACGCCGGCGACGGGGAGGGTGACGGGGTATTCCAGCCAACCGCGAACGCTGTCTTGCTTGGCTTTGCCACTAGTCTGTAGCCATGCACCGGTGGTGGCGGAGTAGGCTGCGCCGGGGATGGTGGCGACGCTCTGGAACGGGGCGGCGTCTGCCATGAGGGCGGAGGTTTCTAGGATTTCGACTTCGTCGCGGTCGTTCACACGATCGCCGTCGGTATCGGCGAGGTCGGCGCGGGTGGTGGCTTTCCACTCGGCGACGTTTGAGAGGCCGTCGCCGTCAAGGTCGCCGTGGGCAGCGTTTTGCGGGTTGATGTGGCCGTTGTCGTTAGGGTCGAGGCCGTTGGTGAGTTCCCAAGCGTCTGGCAGGCCATCGTCATCTTGGTCATCTGCGGTAGGAAGATAGGTGGTGAGGACGGAGCCGGGGATAATTTCCCGCTGGCCACCGGGGACCAGCCAAGCGACGTCACACGAGTCGCCCCAATGTGAGTCGATGTGGCGAATTTCCAAGTAGTAACGCTGGCCAGCGACGAGCTGGACGGCGCGGGATTTTGTGGAAAGATCCGCATCGAAGTTTCTGTCGATAACGGTGGGGTGAACGAGGAGCTGCTTGTCGTACTTGCTGGAGCTGGTGGAGAGGAAAAAGTCCACCTCGTCGTCGCCGACGGCCCAGAAGGTGTAGCTGCCGGTGACGGGAGCGGTGAGGTAGCCACGGAGGAGATTGGCGTAGTGCTCGGGGCGGTCTTCGGTGCCTTGGGCAGAAAACGCGAGGCTGCGTTCGTCCGGTGGCAGCAAGAGCCGTGGTTCGGTGTCGAGGCTGGCGGTGCGGCTGCCGGGGATGTTCCACCAGAGCTCTTGAAGCAGAGCGCCGACCATGCTGTTTTTGGTGTGTGGGTCGCTACCGTTAGTGTATTCGAGACTGTTGGGGATCGCGTCGCCATCCGGGTCGAGGCTGGCGTGGTGGACGGCAGGATCAAGGCCATTGGCGATTTCCCAAGTGCTGGGCATGTGGTCGCCGTCTGGGTCTTGGGCATCGTAAGCATAGCTTTCCAGGGCGGTACCGGGAATGATGACAATGGCGGTGGAGCCGGGAGTTTTCCAGCCGATTTCCAGATGGTCGCCGCCGCCGGCCTCTTTCATGAGGGCCTCGATGTAATACTTTTGTCCGGCGACGAGGGCGACTGGGGCAGAAGTCTGCGCGGGGGAGACGCCCCATTCCTGGACGTTTGCCCAGCCGTCGAGCGAGGCGATTCTTTGTTTGGCAAACTCGCTGGCGGTGGGTGAGAGCCAAAGTTGGCAGAAATCATCCCCTGCGACGTGGAAGGTGTAGTTACCGGTGGTGGGGGCGATGAGGTAGCCGCTCATGCGGACGCCGAAATTATCGGTGCGGTTGACGGGAGTTTCTGCGGAAAAGACGAACTCCGAGCGGTCGGCAGGTCCGGTGAACTTACGGCTCAGAGTGAGTGCCTCGACCTTGCTGCCGAAGAGGGTGTGCCAAGTTTCCAAGAGCAAGGTGCCGGGCATACCGCCACGGGTGTTAGGGTCTGCTCCATAGGCGGATTCTTCGAGATTGTTGTAGCCGTCGTGGTCGGGATCTGCGGCAGGAAGTTGTTCGGGAGGGGTGAGACTGGTGGCCTCGATGCGGAAGCCATGGGCGAGTTCCCAGTCATCCGGGAGTTCGTCATCATCGAGGTCGTTGGCATCTGTGGTGAAGGACTCGAGGGCGGAGGCTGGAATGAGTTCGCGGTTGCCACCAGAGATCTGCCAGGCGATGGCGAGGTGGTCACCGCCGCCAGCTTCTTTGTAAAGTGCTTCCATGAAATACCGTTGGCCGGCAAGCAGCCGAACGGGCGCGGATTTTTGTGAAGCCATGGCATCCCAATCGAAGGGCTGCACCCAACCAGAGACGGCGGCGATCTTCGTGCGCCCGCACTTGGAAGCGGTGGGGGAAATCCGTAGCTCGGAGCCGTCATCCGAGGCGATCCAGAACGTGTAGTCACCGGTGACGGGAGCGGTGACATAACCACGGACACGGGAGGCGAATGAATCGCCGATGTTTTGTGGGGCTGAGGCACCGGCGAAGGTGGTGACTGAATCCGCAGGCTGACCGTAGCGCGGGCTGCTGGTGAAGGATGCAAGATTGGTGCCGGGGAGGTTATTCCAAATCTCCCGCGTTAGCTTCCCCGGCTCACCGGCGGACAGGAGGCTGGGAAAGCCAAGTGCCAGTACGGCGCAGGAAGCGCGCCGCTTGACTATCAGATAGAATTTAGACATAACGGTAGCTTTGGGGGGGGGGCAATTCGTCAATAAAAATGATTCAGTTGACGAAAATGTCACCGAACCTTGGGGCGCTCGAGGGGCAGATTCGCCCGACCGTTGCCGCTTCCCGTAAATGGGGTCAGCGTACACGGATTCACAAATTTTCTCATTAATGTTAAGCCGTGTACTCTGACCCTATTGAATCGTGATTTCCGAGGTTCCAAAGATCTACAGCGGGACTGACGCAGATGCATGGGTGGCGCTATTTTCGAGCCCAGTCTATCCGGATGGAGGGAAGACGGACATCAATTTGATCTCAATCTACAAGATCAACGTTTCCGCAGTAGCAGGCAAGGATGATGAGATTTCCCGATTTTCCGTTGATACGTCCAAGGCCGTCAAACCGGATGGCTATCCATTCGAGATTGATGTGATCGCCTCCCAAGTTGCACGATGCATCCGGCGCGAATGCTTAAATGCCACAACAAGGATCTTCATCCTACATGCGGGTGACGAGCGACGTCGGCAAAGACGGCGCACTTGGCGACGCATCCGGGATCTTCATCCTACATGCGGGTGACGAGCGACTGTTCGAGCCGACAGAGGCAAGACGCGGCTGAACCACCCGCTACTCGCTCCGAGCCGCTGAACGTCGAATCTCAGTGGAAAATGCCCTCCAATAGATCAGCGAAAACCCGGAATTCGCTACGAGGATCAATAGCAAAATTAATTTTATGCACTCTTGCCGACAAGCTGGCTCAATATTATTGTCGAGGCGCAATGACAATCCAAACCCCCAAGAGGTATTCCCGCTACCAAGCGGCCTCCAGCATGATTGCGGGAGCCGGATCGCTTTTGGTTTTGATGCCGCCAAACAGGATTACAAGTCCAGAACCAAGCCTTTCCGAGCCGACAGTATTGCGGGATGTAAAAGGAATTTATCGTGGATTCGCCAATGCGGCAAGGCACGTGAGAGGATCATATGAGTCAAAAATCACGCATCGCAAAGCGAAGGGATAATTCAAGAGCGCCCGACGTTATGGTCGTGCAGCGGGTGGTAAGGCAAGAACTCAGCCATTACTCTGGACCGCTCCCACAATCGGGAGAGATGGAGCAATACGAGAGAATCAGCCCAGGCTATGCCAAAGAGTTGCTCGAAATGGCCAAAAGCGCACAGGCGCATGAGCAGAAAATGGACGAGTCTCGCTTCGAACTTCATCGGGACTTCAGCCTTAACCACCAAAAACTTTTCGGCAGGGGGCAGATCATTGGCGGAATCCTGTCGTTCTCGGCCATTGGTTCAGGGACGGTTTTTTGTATCTATGGTCACGCTGTTGCTGGAGGCAGCATGATTGGGGCCGTGATTGCCGCGCTGGGAGGCGCTTTTGCTTGGGGGAAATGGCAGGAATCCCGAACCGGAAACACTTCGGGAATACAGGATCAAGAGTCTGACCATCGCCCGGATAGGGATAAGATCGAGGAATAGGTGCTGTTTTTGAAACAAGATTCAAACTGACCCGCCCTTTCAGTTTTTCAGCGTTTCAGTTTTCCCGCCTACCGTAAAACATTGTGCGACGCCCCGATCGCAGCGCACCCTGTCCCTGTGACCCTGAAATCGCTGCTTTTCCACCTCGTCTGGGCGACGTCACTCACGCTGGCCTGCGCCAACACCGCGCCGACGGTCGTCATCCAGTCTGCCGCCATGCGGCCGGGCACCACGCTGATGGATGTGGTCTATCGGGTGAATGATCCGGACGACGCCACGGTGAAAACCCGCGCGCTGGCCTTTGTCGATGGCGTGCGCTCGTTCGCCAATGTCATCAAGCCGGTCACCTTCGTCGAAGGCACCGCCGCCAAGCTCGGCGATGCGATCCCCAGCAACACGGATCACACGCTCACCTGGGACGTGGCGGCAGACTGGAACATCGATCTGGGACAAATCAAATTCGAGGTGCTGGCGATGGATGCGAGAGGGCTGCTGCCCTTCGACTGGGTCGCCATTCCTGCGGCTGGAGGAAAGCCGGCGCTGACGATCAGCAACAACTCTCCCACCAATGCGGAGGTGCTCGACGCGCTCTTCTGGCAGTACGCGAGTGCCGACCCTGGGCTGATGCTAACAAGCGGGTCATTGTCCGGTAGCGCGGCGAGCGGTGTGTTCAATACCGTGAAACTCGCCGACAGCGTCAGTCCCGGCAATTATGCCATTCCATACCTTCTCAAGAAAATGAATTTGGATCCTGCGGGCGCGGGCGAGGTTGCCTATGCCGTCGGGGCGCGCACGGGCATTCAGCAACCCGATCAATGGCATGCCGTGAATCGGCCATGGGCTGGGATTTCTCCGATGATCACTTGGGGCAATAGCATTCAACTCGCGGCAGGAGCGACGGATGTGATCCAGATGGATGCGACCGGTAGCAATATGGTGGTACTGAATCGTGACGGGAGTGTGGTCCAGTTTGATAGTGCTGGGGTGACCAAGCCCGCCGACTTGCCTACCGTCATCATGGTTGCAGCTGGGGATAGGCACAGCGTGGCCCTCAAGGCGGACGGCACCGTGGTCTGCTGGGGAGAAAATTTTTCAGGGCAGAGCACGCCACCCACGGGACTTGCCGGCGTGACCGCCATCGCGGCAGCTCAGAATTTCAGCCTGGCCCTTAAATCCGACGGAACGGTCGTGCGTTGGGGAGCCAGTGTGGGAGGACAAGCAACTCCACCTGGCAGTTGGGTGGATATCGTAGCTATATCGGCGGGGCAGAGTCACGCGTTGGCACTTAAAAGCAATGGCACCGTCGTCGGATGGGGCAGTGCCTTGGGGGGCGTGAACCCACCTGGCGGTTTGACCGGGGTAACGGCCATCGCCGCCGGTTTCTCTAACAGCCTGGCGCTGAAAAGCGACGGCAACGTAGTAGCGTGGGGTGGAAATCAAGTGGGTGAATCGACTCTGCCTTCTGGATTGGCCAACGTCATCGGCATTGCTGCCGGAGGGGGAACCAACCGGTCTTACTGCCTGGCCGTGCTCGCG
>JANMYL010000044.1:0-15914 GCA_031382045.1 Akkermansiaceae bacterium
GAAACCGGCTCTGGCGTTGATTCCCGCGAGCTCTTCGGCAGCGTGGAAATGTGAAGATCGTCTATCCGCGTTTCCGCTCCAGCAAGATAAGCATCATAAAGGAGAGAAACAAATTTAGCTCCTCGCGAGCGGTCATTTCACCGAGTTTTTCGATTTGGAAGCGGCCCTCCCAAAAAGCCGCCTGCTTGGTCATTCGCATGGCAGGAGCGCCGCTGCTGCGGCTGGCCAGATAGCTCGGGTGCAAGAAATAACCGCTAAACATGCCGACGATCGGAATTTCGCTAACAATCGAATCCGCCACCTTGATCCAAGCGTTTTCCTCGTGGATCGAGAAATCCGGCGAATTGTCGCCAGGATTAAACGTTTCATAATGCGCCTTCCACATCGAGCGCCAGCCGCGGCGGCCCACGCTGCCGATCGCCTCGCCAGCAGCATCCGTGGAATGATAGCGGGCGGACCAGTCGATCACTTGATTCGCCTTGATGTCGGCGAGGCGTGTGCCTTGCGATTTATCCGTCCAGATTTCCACATGCTCGCGGAATTTAAAGAGCTTCTGCTTGGTATAGAGGATCGTGCGGCCGGTGGCGTCTGTCACCGTCGCCTGGCTAGCCAGAGCAAGCACCTTGAAGGAAAGCGTAAGCGGATACTGGATGCCATGGAGCTGGCGGGAAATGTCGTCGGTCGCCGGAGCGATGGGAATGGCAGGCGGCGCGTAAGGGTTCGGTGTTTCCATGGACAGAGGAAATATGCAGAAAAGGGCTGACGCAAGCTCCGCAGTTATTTCTGCGAATCCAACAACCCTGCGGCGTAGGCTTGAAACACGCGGGAAATCTCGTCTCGCACGCGGCGGAAAACGGCCATTTGCTCGTCCGCACTGCCGGTGGCGTGGGCCGGATCGTCGAAGCCCCAGTGATGGCGGTTCATCTGGCCAGGGAAAACCGGGCAAACTTGGTCGGCGTTGCCACAGACGGTGATGACGGTCTTGACCTCGTCCGCTAGAAATTCATCGAGATGCTTCGAATGATGATTGCTGATGTCGATCCCGATTTCCGCCATCGCCCGGATAGCGAGTGGATGGACGTAGCCGGCGGGTTTCGAACCCGCACTGGCGACACGGAAATCTTCGTTGAGAGCAGCGCGAAGGATGCCTTCGGCGAGGTGCGAGCGGCAGCTATTACCCGTGCAGAGTATGAGAATGGCAGGTGGTTTCATGTTAAAGGGAAAAATTTGTGCTTCAGCCAGAAGGAGACATGGACGAGCCCGATCAGCGCGGGCACCTCGATTAAAGGGCCGACCACCGCCGCGAAGGCGACGCCGGATTCTAGGCCAAACACCGCGATGGCCACGGCGATGGCGAGCTCGAAATTATTTCCCGCCGAGGTGAAGGCGACGCTGGCTGAGCGTGGATAGTCGGCACCTAACTTGGCCGCCATCGCGAAGCTGACCAAGAACATGATCGCGAAATAAATGACCAGTGGAATGGCTATCCTTACCACGTCAAGCGGCAGCCGAACGATGGCGTCTCCCTTGTAAGTGAACATGACGACGATGGTGAAAAGCAGTGCGACAAGGGTGAGCGGGGAGACTTTCGGGATGAAGACGCTCTCATACCATGCCTCGCTTTTGAGCTTCACTAACATCACGCGGCTGATGCCCCCAGCAGCAAACGGAATGCCCAGATAGATGAGCACGCTGTGGAAGATTTCCCCCATCGAGACATTTACCGCCATGCCTTTGAGACCGACGTAAGGCGGCAGCACGGTGATGAAGAGCCAAGCGTAGGCGCTGTAGAATAAAATCTGCGCGATGCTGTTGAGCGCGACCAAGCCGGCGGCATATTCGTTGCTGCCTTTTGCAAGATCATTCCAGACGAGCACCATCGCGATGCAGCGGGCGAGGCCTACCAGAATCAGCCCAACCATGTATTCCGGCTGATCGCGCAGCAGGAGAATCGCTAACACCCACATCAACACCGGGCCAATGATCCAGTTCTGAAAAAGGGAAAGCCCGAGGATGCGCTTGTTTGCGAAGACCTTCGGCAGGTCGGCGTAGCGGACCTTCGCAAGCGGCGGATACATCATAATGATCAGACCGATGGCGAGCGGGAGATTCGTCGTGCCCACGGTCATAGGGGCGAAAAACGCGGCGGGATCGTGGATGACGAAATTCCCCAACAGGATTCCTAGCCCCATGGCGGCGAAGATCCAGACCGTGAGATAGCGGTCGGTGAAGGACATATTTCTGGCGATGGCGTCGGACATAGTGGCGGGGTGTTAGCAGCAGCCGACCGGGCTGCATTTTTCGCCGCCGATGGCCGGCAGGCGGTTGAGCACGGGCAAACCGCAAAGCTCGGGCGCGAGGCACTCGGCGTGTTTATGGGCGAGCTGGAGAACCACGGCGTCATCAGTTAACTCGTAGCCACCAATGGTGTATTGCGAAATTACACGGTCCTCGTATTCAATCTCCACGGGGATTGAATCGTCAGTAAGCAACGATGTCGCTTTTACGAGAATGGCCGCCATTTTACCGGTTTCGATGCGGTGGTCGTAATCCTCGCCGACCCAAATCTGGAGCTGGCAGATGGTGGTTTCTCGCAGCGTGCCGCCGCAGTCGAGGAAGGTTTTGTGAAGTCGTCCGACTTCGGTGACGTGGAAGGAAACGGGCACCGTGCCGCCGTCGGGCAGGGCGATGCGGAAATGGCGCTGGGAGTGCTCGGTGAGCAGGGATTTGAGTTCGGCGAGGTTCATGATTTAAGGGATTTGGGGCCGGGGCAGCAGCTAGTTTCGCGGATGGCGAGGCGGGTAAGCGCACGGGTGGCGTCGGATTTCAGAACAGCGTCGTCCGACTTGAAGAATTTTTCTAAGGTGCCGATGAGTTCGCTAAATTTCGAATCAATGCGGAAATAGGTCCACTTCTCGCATTTCTCACTCTCCAGCAACCCGGCTTTGCGGATGATCTGCACATGGCTGGAAACCGAGGATTGCGGCATTTCGAGGATGTCCGCGAGTTCGCAGACGCAGAGCGCATCCGCACGCACAAGCCGGACGATACGCCAGCGAGTGGGATCGGCGAGGGCGCGGGAGAAATTAACGATGTTTTCCGTCACGAGAAACATCGTGACGTGAAATATTGTTATGACAAGTGAATTTTATATTCTTACGAATCAGCCAGATGAGGCTGATGATCAGTAACTCCGGCCCCAAATGGCGAAGGTGGTGGTTTCCTGGCCGGTGAGGATGCACTTGCCGCAGGCGGCGTGGAGGGTGTTCGGGAGATGGCTTCGGCGATGGGCAGGCAGCGGATCGTGATTTTGTGCTGCTTGGAGAGTTCTTCTTCTTGCTCGGGGGTGCCGGCCCACGGGGTGTAGAGCCAGCCGGGATTTTCCGAAGCCCAGTGGGCGTGAAAGACGTCGAGGCGGGTGCAGAAGGTGATATTCGCGTTGCGGAAGGCTGTGGCGCGGGCGAGCAGGGATTGGTGAATTTCTCCTAAAATCTCGGGCGCGCGCTGGATGAAGGATTCCTTGTCGGCGAATTCCTTTTCAGCAATCGGCTGGTCGCGGCGCTGGACGCAAATTTTCCGGGTCTCGATGTCGCGCGGGCCGATTTCGATGCGGATCGGCACGCCTTTTTTAATCCATTCCCATTTTTTCACGCCGCCGCTGAGGTCGCGAGTATCGACAAGGACGCGGACCGGATCGCCGTGGAATGTTTGATGGCGCAGGGTTTCGGCAAGCGCTTGGCAGGAAGCGAGCACGGCTTCGCGAGTGTCTTCCTTCGGGGTGATCGGTAGGATGACAATCTGCTGGGTGGCGACGCGCGGTGGGAGGACGAGGCCGTCGTCATCCGAGTGCGCCATGATGAGCGTGCCGATGAGGCGAGTGGAAACGCCCCATGAGGTGGTGTGCGCGTGCTGGACAGTGCCGTCGCGACTGGTGAAGGAGATGTTCTGCGCTTTCGAGAAATTTTGGCCGAGGTAGTGGGAGGTGCCGGCCTGGATGGCTTTACAATCTTGGACCATCGCCTCGACGGTGAAGGTCATTTCAGCGCCGGGGAAGCGCTCGTTCTCGGTTTTTTCACCTGGGATGATCGGGATGGCAAGGTGGTCGCGGAGGAATTCCTCGTATTGCCCATGGATCATTTTTGTTTCCAGAATCGCCTCATCTTTCGTCTCGTGCGCGGTGTGACCTTCTTGCCAAAGGAACTCGGCCGTGCGGAGGAAAAGCCGCGGGCGCATTTCCCAGCGCATCACGTTAGCCCACTGATTAATGAGCAACGGGAGGTCGCGGTAGGACTCTATCCAACGGGCGAAAGCCGCGCCGATGATAGTCTCCGAGGTCGGGCGGATGACGTAGGGTTCCGCGAGTTCGCCAGAGGGGATCATCTTGGTTTTGCCGGTAAGCGGGTCTTTCACGACTTCGAGGCGGTGGTGAGTGACCACGGCGCACTCAGTGGCGAATCCTTCCGCGTGTTCCGCTTCTTTTTCCAAATAGGAGAGGGGAATGAGCAGCGGGAAATAGGCGTTTTGGTGGCCGGTCGCCTTGAAGCGGCGGTCGAGCTGCTGCTGGATGAGTTCCCAGATACCGTAGCCCCATGGCTTGATTACCATGCAGCCGCGAGTTTCCGAGTTTTCCGCTAAGTCTGCGGCTTTAATGACTTGCTGATACCACTCGGGGAAGTCCTGGGAGCGGGTCGGGGTGATGGCGGTCTTTTCTGAGGACATGGTGGCTGCCCCATTGGAATCACGGCACAAGGGAAAGAGCATCAAAAATTTCTCTCGGGCAACGACTTTGGACAGTGGAAAATTTTCCTGAAAATCACGAGCTGGGGGTTTGACAGGGCGATGGCAAGTTGTCTTAGTCAGTTCCGAACAAACAAAAACCCTAAGCGCATGAGCGAAAACGAAAACGAGAACCAACCACCAGCTCCGTCTAAGCAGACGTCGAGCGTGCCCCTTAAAAAGGAAACTGTCCGCGTAACCCTGAAAGCCGCAGACTCACCCCCGGCTGTTCCTTCTGCCACCGTGTCGATGTCACGGCCAACGAGACCACCGATCGCAGGTGGTCCGCCGCGACCATCCGCTCCGGCGCCCACCATTCCACTTCGCACCGCCGGTGCTCCTTCCATGGCACCCGCTCCGACGATTCGTTTGGCATCCTCCGCTACGCCGACCGGAGCCGTCAAGCCACCCGGCTCCAGTGGTGTATCAACCATGGCGCTTCCGAAAGCCACAGTTCAATTTCAGCCACCAACCCAACCGCTTGGCACGACGTTTCCAACTTCACAGCCATCGACGTTGGTCACCGAACAAGAGGAAGAAGAAGAGGTCGAACAAGGTCTCACGAAGATTCTTTCCGGCGTTGGACTCGCCGCCGCACTCATCATCATGGTATTCCAATTGATGACCGCCAGCACCTGGATCAACGCGGTGGACAATGGAAAGAAGGGTGACTGGACCCAGCTTTCTCCGCTCTAAGCATGGTGAATTTCTGAATTAATCCACCCTTCAAACCACATTTCTTATGGTCCTGCCTATTATCAATATCCTTCTTGCTGCACTTGTGATTTTTCTCTCTTTCTGAGAATCGTATCCACATCTGACTGAAACCAATAGGTTTCAATTATCCTACATCCAGAGCCGCCTTGCCATCCGCAGGGCGGCTCTTGACGTTTCTGGATTCTGAATGCAGATTGACCACATGGCACTTAACCTTACCGATGCGAATTTCCAATCCGAAGTAATCGACTCCAACTTACCCGTCCTCGTAGATTTCTGGGCAGAATGGTGCGGCCCCTGCAAAATGATCGGACCGTTGATCGATCAAGTTGCTACCGACTTAGAAGGCATCGCCAAGGTCGGCAAGGTCAACGTGGACGAAGCACGCGAGCTTGCGGTGAAATACAACGTGCGCTCCATCCCATTGCTCCTGTTTTTCAAGAACGGCGAGGTCAAGGACCAGATCGTCGGTGCAAGCGTGACTAAGGACCAGCTCAAGGCGAAGCTCCAAGCACTTGTGTAAGTCAGCTTTCTGAAATTTCCAGCAGCCGCCCCAGAGAAATCTGTGGCGGTTTTTTATGATGAAATTTAAAAAACTGTTGCACCGATTCATCACCAGCGGAATTTGATACTATGAAGAATTTTTTCCTTCAAATTCCGCTGCTGGCCATCGCCATTCTTCCCGGAATCGCGCAACCCGCTTCGAAACATTTTGAAAAGCCTACCGTGTCGGCTTCAGGACCAGTCTATCTGAGCGAATCCGCATTGCCCAAAGGTTGGCCAGCTCCTGGTCCGTTCGAGCAGCTCACGCGAAAGGAATATCCGGCTTATCGCGCCGCGTTCACACAGGGCTCCAGCCCAAACGGCGGCTTCTGGACACTTTTTAAACACATCAAACGCAACGGCATACCCATGACTGCGCCGGTAGAAATGACGATGAAAAACGAGGCCGACAGTGGGATGAAAATGGAACAAATGGGATTTCTCTATCAATCGCCCAGCGTCGGCAAAATCGGCGCAGATGGAGAGGCGGTCATCGTCCGCGATATCCCAAGCTTGAGCGTGCTCAGCTACACCTGGCAAGGCCCGCGAGGCAATTCAGAAATTGCGAAGGCACGCACGGCGATAGACGCCGTGCTCGTGGAAAAGAAGCTCAAAGCATCCAGTTACCGGCTGTTTGGCTACAACAGCCCCTCCGTAGCGCGGAAGAAACAGACTTATGAGTTGCAGGCCATTATCAAGTAAGCGGAATATGGGCCTGATCACTTCCCCTGAATTTTTAATTCAATCCATCTGTGGCCGTATGGCCTTGTAAGAATTAGCACCGCTCGGTAATGCGAAGCACGACAGCAGGGATTTTTCAAATGAGGTATCCGCACCGATGTGGCTCAGTGTGTAGATTGCCTTTTTGTTAGCTTACCGCAATTTCATCGAGCGCGTGGGCAAGTTTCACGACGGTGTAATGGTGCAGGATTAAAACGAATGGCGGAGGAAGAAACCAATTCCACCGACCTCTCAAGAGTTGCCATCATCCATGGATTCGCCAGAGTCCGCGCCATGAAAGTCAGAAAAGCAGTCATCACCGCCGCCGGAAAATCCCAGCGCACCCTTCCCCTTCAGACGCTTGTAGATCGCGACGGCACTTCCCGCTCCGCACTCGCCATCCTTGCAGATGAAATCACCGCCGCTGGGATCGAGGAAATCGCCGTCGTCATCTGCCCTGGCGACGAGGCGGCCTACGTCGAGGCCGCCGGGCTGCACGCGAACCACATGCGATTCATCGAGCAATCGGAAGCCCTGGGTTACGGCCACGCTGTCCACTGCGCCGCCTCGTTCACCGGCGCCGACCCCTTCCTACTAATGGTCGGCGACCACCTTTATCTAAGCCGCACCGAGATTTCCTGCACTGCCCAACTCCTCGCCTCCGCCACTGCGGAAAAGTGCGCTGTCTCTGCCGTCCAGGCCACCCATGAGAGCAAGCTCCCGCTCTACGGAGCCACCGGCGGACGTCGCGTGCCAGGCAGTGATTTCCTCTATCAAATCGAGACCGTCATCGAGAAACCCACCCCCACCGAGGCCGAGCAAAAACTCGTCGTCCCCGGACTCCGTGCTGGCAACTACCTCTGCTTCTTCGGCCTCCACGTCCTCACCCCCACCGTCATGGAAATCCTCGCCCGCCAGCTTGCCGCCGGTCGTGCGGACCTCTCCAGCGCCCTCTCAGAAATCGCCCATCGCGAACGCTACCTCGCTCACGAACTCCAAGGCCGCCGCCACGACATCGGAGTCCGCTACGGCCTTCTCACCGCCCAACTCGCACTCGGCCTCGCCGGAAACGACCGCGACGAGGTCCTCACCAACATCGTCGAGCTCCTCGCCCAATCCCACGCCTAACCACCCTGGCCATGGCACTCCTTACCCTCATCACCTCCCCGGACGCCGCCGTCCGAGACCTCTCTCTCGACACCGCTTGTGAGAAACTCTCCCTCGCCGAGCTCATCGCCGAGGCCGACGCGCTCGACGCCTTCCGCCGCACCAGTGAGAATCTCTATCACCGCGTCCGCGCCCTACTTTTCCTCTATTCAATCCACCGCTTCCACTTGCCGCTGCGCCTCGCCGAGGTGAAATCCACCAAAAAACCCGGCGCCATCCCCTTCAAAGGCTACGAAAACCTGCTCGAACGCCGCTTCGAAGAAGCCATCGACATTTTCCTCAAAACCCAGTGCACCGAAGCCCCCAGCGACGGCATTTCCAGTGCCCTCGCCTCCGTCTATCAACGCCTCGCCTTCCAGACCCTCGCCGACCAAGTCCGCCGCAGCGTCCGCAGCGTCAGCGGAAACCAATGGATGTTCCGCATGGGTCATCCCGCCGACCAACCGCTCCGCATCCGCCCAGAAATGACCCGGTGCGACCCCGCCACCGGCACCTATCCCATCCTCCGCGAGCGCACACCCGTCCGCATGGACCTCACTCACTGCGGTTGGAGCGACATCTTCTTCCTCGGCATGGACTACCCTGAGGGAGCCAAGGTGCTCAATATCTCCATCGACCTCGCCGTCCACGGCCGCGACAAATCGCCCAGCCCACCCGTCGAGGCCAGCCTACGCATCATCGAGGAGCCCATCCTCCGCCTCACCAGCGTAGATCTCGGATGCAGCGCAGAAATTTCTAGCCTCAACGAAGTCTTCGATTTCGCCAAAGACTACCTCGGACTGCTCAAAGCCGCCGTCATTGCCAGCGGCATCGTGCCGCCCGGCATCGAGGGTTCTGGCCAAAGCCTCGCCGACCTACTCTCCCGCATCGTCGGCCCCGGAAAAGGCCTCGAACTCGTTTCCAACGTCAACAACATCCCCAAAGGTTCGCGCCTCGCCGTTTCCACCAACCTCCTCGCCGCCCTCATCAGCGTCTGCATGAGAGCCACCGGCCAAGCCCGCTCGCTCACCGGCCCGCTTGAGGAAAGCGAGCGCCGCATCGTCCTTGCCCGAGCCCTACTCGGCGAGTGGATCGGCGGCTCCGGCGGCGGCTGGCAAGATTCCGGCGGCGTCTGGCCCGGTATGAAACTCATCCAAGGCACCTTCGCCTCAGAAGGCGACCCGGAATTCGGCATCTCCCGCGGCCGACTCATGCCCACCCACAAGGTGCTAGACGAAACCGACGTCCCGGCCTCCGCGCGCCAAAAACTCCAAGACTCACTCGTCCTCGTCCACGGCGGCATGGCGCAGAACGTCGGCCCCATCCTCGAAATGGTCACCGAGAAATTCCTCCTGCGCAGCGGCCCCGAGTGGATCGCCCGCCAACAAACCCACGGGATTCTCGAAAAAATCCTATCCGCCCTCCACACTGGCGACATCCCGGCCATCGGCGCAGCCACCACCGAGAATTTCCGCCAGCCCATCCAGACTATCATCCCCTGGGCCAGCAACCTCTACACCGAGACGATCATCGAGAAAATCAGCGCCGAGTTCGGCCCTGATTTCTGGGGATTCTGGATGCTCGGCGGCATGGCAGGCGGCGGCATGGGCTTCATCTTTGCTCCTGATAGGAAAGCAGAAGGCCAGCAGCGGCTCCAAGCCATCATGTCCGAAACCAAGGAAATGTTAGCCTCCGCCCTGCCCTTCGCCATGGACCCCGTCGTTTACGACTTCGCCATCAACGAGCGCGGCACCTGGGCAGATTTACTCACCGGAGAGGACGCGCTCATGCCCGCTGGCTACTACAGCTACATCGTCCCGCAGCTTTTGCGAAAAGGTCGCCACGAACTCTCGCCCCTTCGCCTCGCCGAGCTCGACCACTTCGCCACCGCCTGCCGTGACCACCCGGAACTCCGCGGCATGGTGCAAACTTTGTTCGACTCCATCTTTCCACGCAGCCAAGGACAAAGCCGTAACCGAGAATCCCTCGCGGAAATTCTAGCCCAGTTCGGATTCGACCGCACCGCCCACGAACAAATCCGCGAGGATCTCAAGGCCGGGCGCATTGGCCTCGCCCAGAATCGGCTTGCCGCCAATGCCATCATCGAAGACGTCCAAGACACCGACCTCACTCAGTCCGATTCCATTTCCGCTGCCTCGCGTGAAAGAGGCCTCGCCGCCCTGCAAAATGGCGAAGTCGCCGTCGTCACGCTCGCCGCCGGGGCAGGCTCCCGCTGGACCCAGGGCGCGGGCGTCGTCAAAGCCCTCCACCCGTTCTGCAAACTCGGCGGCCGCCACCGATCCTTCATCGAGACCCACCTCGCCAAAAGCCGCAAGACCGGCCGCGAGTCAGGCATGCCAATTCCCCACATTTTCACCACCAGCTACTTCTCCCACGAGCCCACCGAGCGCTTCCTAACTCATCACGAAAACTACAACTACCACGGCCCGCTCTACCTTTCGCAGGGGAAATCCATCGGCCTCCGCACCGTCCCCACTGTCCGAGACTTGCGCTTCGCCTGGGAGGAAATGCCCCAGCAAGTGCTCGACGTGCAACAGCAAAAAGTCCGCGACTCCCTCCGCACCGCCCTGCTCGGCTGGGCAGAATCCACCGGTGAGGCCAGCGACTACACCGACAACCTCCCCCTCCAGTGCCTTCACCCCGTCGGTCACTGGTATGAGGTTCCTAACCTCCTGAGAAACGGCACCCTCGCCGCGCTTCTTGCCGCACGCCCGCAGCTCCAAACGCTCGTCCTCCACAACATCGACACCGTCGGAATGAACGTGGACCCCGCTCTGCTAGGCCATCACCTCGACAGCGGCGCCGGCCTCAGCTTCGAGGTCATCACCCGCCGCCTCGAAGACCGCGGCGGCGGCCTTGCCCGCGTCAATGGCCGCCCGCAACTCGTCGAGGGCCTCGCCATGCCCCGCGAGGAGGACGAATTCAACCTCTCCTACTATAACAGCAACACCTGCTGGATACAGATCGACGCCCTGTTGGAATCCTTCCAACTCACCCGCGCCGATCTCGCCGATCTCGACAAGGTCACCACCGCCATCCGCGCCCTCGCAGCGCGGATGCCCACCTACATCACCCTCAAGGAAGTTAAAAAACGCTGGGGCCACGGCCAGGAAGACATTTTCCCGGTCTGTCAGTTTGAAAAACTCTGGGTGGACATGAGCAATCTGCCGTCGTTAGAAACCCAATACATCGCCGTCCCGCGTGTCCGTGGCCAACAGCTCAAAGATCCGTCCCAGCTCGACGGCTGGCTCCGCGACGGCTCCGCCGCATTTTTACAAAGCCTGTGCGTGTGTTAAAAAACGCCACGACTCCACTCCGAGAAACGAAATATCCTGCTTCATCTCATCAAGTCCGACGTCGGTGATCCGCCGGATCTCTCAGGAACGCTTGGCGGCATCGGCCTCGATCCAATTCCATAGAGTGGCGAGACCAGATTTCACCACTTCCTTGGCGGCAGATAGATCTCCGCCCGGAGCCTTTTTACCGAACAAGTAAAACTTAATCTTCGGCTCGGTACCGGACGGGCGCACCGCGAAGGAGCGGCCATCTTCGAGATCTACGAAGAGCATTTTCTCCTTCGGTAGCAGGTCGCCTTCCTGGTCGAAAAGATCCTGCTTGGCGAAATCTCGGACCCGCAGGACCGCAGAACCATCGACCTCAGTCGGTGGATTCTCGGCATAAGAATTCGCGAGCGCCGCTATCTTCGCTGCACCATCCGCGCCTTCCATGACCAGCGACTTACCAATTTCCAAATAGTAGCCGTATTCGGTATAAACATCGTCCATCAATTCCGGCAGCGTCTTGCCAACGGATTTCGCGTAAGCGGCGACCTCGGCGAACATCAATGCCGCTCCGTTAGCATCCTTGTCGCGGACGGCATCGGAGCCGAGGTATCCATAGCTTTCCTCGCCGCCGAAGACGAAGAAGCGCGAGTATTCCAGCCGCAGTGCGCGTGTCTGGACTTGGCTAAGCGAGCGGTAGTCACCTTTTTTGTCAGCGGGGATGGCATCCTCATATTTCCGCAATTTTCCCGCGATGTATTTGAAACCAGTGAGAGTATCGACGATGCCCACACCGAAGCCGTCAGCGATGGCATGCTGGAGCTCGGTGGTGACATAGGTCTTGATGAGCACTGCGCGGTTGCGGTTTGCATTGGTGAGCCAACCCAGTTCAAAGCAAGTTTTCAGGCGATACCAAGCCATCAGCGAACCAATCTGATTTCCTGTTAATAAAACCATTTTTCCGGCGGCGTCGCGAACTGCCACACCCATGCGGTCGGCATCGGGATCAGTGCCGATGACGATTTCCGCCCCGGATTGCTCGGCGAGGTCGATGGCCATTTTCAAAGCCGGGCCGTTCTCTGGATTTGGCGATTCTACGGTCGGGAATCTGCCGTCTTGGATGTCCTGCTCGGGGACAGTTAGGACTTCGAAGCCGAACTCCCGGAGCATCGGCACGTTGATATGGCCGCCGGTGCCGTGGAGATTGGTGAAGACAATTTTAGTAGAAGCCCCTTCTAGCAGTGAAGGCTTGAGCAAGAGTGTCTTGAGAAGGGAAACGTAGCGGGCGTCCATTTCCGCACCCAGGATCGTAATGCTGCCGCGCTCGGATTCCGGTAGAATTTCGTAACGCTCGCGGGTGATGGCATTGACCTCCCTGACGATGGCTTCGGCGTGGGCATCGACGATTTGTGCGCCGTCATTGAAGTAGGCTTTGAAGCCGTTGTCGTGGGCTGGGTTATGGCTAGCAGTCAGGACCACGCCGCCATCTGCACGAAGTTCTCGCACGGCGAAGGAGAGCTGCGGCGTGGAGCGCGCACCCTCAAACAAATAGGCGTCGCAACCGAGATTGGCACAAGTCTTGGCACAGAATTCCGCGAAATCGCGTGAGAAGTGGCGGGTGTCGTGGGCGAAGACAAGCACAGGCTTGCGGCTCGGTCCGGCGAATTGTTTCGCGTAGGCGATCAGTCCGCGGACGGCGCGACTGAGGTTGTAGAAATTCATCGTCGCAGTGCCCACGCACGGATGCTCGGGGCGGCCATTCGGACCGCCGGAGCCTTGCTCGGACTTGGTCACGATGCGTCCGATGGTCCGTCCGCGCAGGCCACCAGTGCCGAAAGCGAGGGTTTTGAAAAAGCGGTCATTGAGTTCTTCCCACGCTCCGGCGTCCACCAATTCCTGCACCGCGAGCGGAGCGATCGCACTCGTCGTGCCGTCGAGCAGAGACATGATGTTCGCTTGCGCGGATTCAAGCAGGCTGCCATTGGCGACCGCTGTGGTGAGTGATTCAGGAATAACGCTCATTTCTTGTGGGATCGTAGGAGAAATCCGGATCATGGCAACACCGTCGATCTCGGATTTCCCAACACCCGGAATTTAATTCCGTGTCACTGACAGCACGGGAGGCTTAAGGTCTGCGCATGCCGTTCAGCAACTTCGGACTTGGGAAAGAAATTCTCCGCGCCATTCAAAAAGCAGGTTACATCCGCCCCACCCCGGTGCAGGTGGCCGCTATTCCCAAAGTGATGCTGGGCCATGACGTGATCGCCATCGCCCAGACCGGTACCGGTAAAACTGCGGCTTTCGTGTTGCCGATGCTACATCGCCTATCTCTATCATACCGACAGGGCCAATCGCGGGTGACCAAGGCACTCATCCTCGCGCCTACCCGCGAGCTCGCAGTGCAAATCATGGAAAATATCCGGACTTACGGCGACGGCTTACCGATCCGCGTAGCTGCCATCTACGGCGGCGTGGAGGAAGAGGCGCAGATCAAATCTGTGCACAAGGGTGTGGACATCATCGTCGCCACACCTGGACGCTTGATTGATCTGCTAGGCCGCCAAAAGATTGATTTTAGCATGCTCGAAGTTCTAGTGTTGGATGAAGCAGATCGGATGCTGCATATGGGATTTCTGCCAAATATCGAGGAAATCGTCGGTCATTTACCGAGGCGGAGGCAGACTTTAATGTTCTCTGCCACTCTCTCCAAACAGATCGAATCACTGGCGCATCGGTTCCTCTACCAGCCGAAGATCGTGCAGATCGGAAAACGCTCAAACCCAGCCGACACAGTGAACCAATGCGTTTACGAGGTTCCCACGCATTTGAAAAATGCGCTTCTCCTCGAACTCCTCCGCCAACCCGCATTCACCCGCGTCCTTGTCTTCGTCCGGATGAAGGACGGCGCGAATCTTCTCACGAATTTCCTCAAACTCGCCGGCGTGAAAGTCGCTCGCTTGCACTCCAGCCGCTCGCAAGAACAACGACTCCAAGCGCTCCAAGATTTCAAAGACGGAAAAGTCCAGATCCTTGTCGCCACCGACATCGTCGCGCGCGGCATCGACATCGACGGCGTCTCGCAAGTCGTGAACTTTGATTTCCCAGTCAACCCCGAGGACTACGTACACCGCATCGGCCGCACCGGCCGGGCGGAGGCAACGGGCGAGGCAATCAGCTTTGTCCCCAAGTCGGACCTCAATCTACTGGGCATCCTCGAATTCACTATCGGCCAGCGGCTTGACCGTAAACGCCTGCGAGGTTTCGACTACCGCGCCACCACTCCGGCAGCTAGGCCGGGGGAAGCACTGGCCAAGCGCGACTGGCGTAAACGGACCCGCGAGATGGATGCAAAAAAGGCAGTGAAACCCGAGGCACGTGCCACGAAAAAACCCGCTGCCAAGCGACCCAAAAAATGAAGCGT
The DNA here is from genome assembly GCA_031382045.1 of Akkermansiaceae bacterium. Classification (GTDB taxonomy): domain Bacteria; phylum Verrucomicrobiota; class Verrucomicrobiia; order Verrucomicrobiales; family Akkermansiaceae; genus Luteolibacter. The sequence goes on from JANMYL010000044.1 coordinate 14,626, forward strand.
TTGCAAAAAACCATCGCCTCAATCTAATGCCTCAAATGCCACTGAGAGACTCACCGGAATTTGCGCTCCGGCGCATAGCTTATAAAAATTGAGACCAGTCAGTTTGCTCATCGCTAAAGCACGCGGCTTGGCGACTCAGATATCGATTTCGCCCTCGAACACAAAATCTGCTGGACCAGTGAGAGTGACGTTTTTGAACGTCTGATCACCAGTTTTCTCAAAACCAATTTCCAAGGTGTCACCGCCTTCGACGTCCACCTTGATCGGGCTGGCCGCCCCGGTGAGAAGGTGGTGGATGAGCGCCGAGGCGACCATGCCAGTGCCGCAAGCAAGCGTCTCGTCCTCCACGCCGCGCTCGAAGGTGCGGATAGAAATGTGGTCGGGCGCGAGCACTGCGGCGAAGTTTGCGTTCGTACCAGCGGGGGCGAAGGCCGGGTGATTGCGGATCTGGCCACCGCAGTTGAAGACATCGAAGTCATCGAGCGCGTTGGCGCTTTCGAGAAACGTGACGACGTGCGGGACCCCGGTGTTGACGAAATGGAGCGCTGCATCGACGCCTGAAATTTTAGTTTCAAGGTTGAGCTTGAGATCCTTGGGCTCGGACATCGCGATGCGGACATCGTCGCCGATCATGTCGGCAGCGAGAGTGCCGGCGATGGTCTCGAAGGTGACTTTTTTGAGGACGATTTCCCCGAGATGGGCGGTGAAGCGGCCGAAGCAGCGTGCGCCGTTGCCACACATTTCCGCCTCGCCGCCGTCGGCATTGTAATAGCGGAAACGGAAATCCGCGCCTTTTTGGGCGGGTTCCACGGCAAGTAGTCCATCCGCGCCGATGCCACGGTTGCGGTCGCAGAGCGCGGCGATGGTGTCGGCATCGAGGTCGATGGAGAGGTCGCGGTTATCAATGATGATGAAATCATTGCCGGCGCCGTTCATTTTGAAAAAGTGGAGGAGCATGGTGATTGAATAATTTGATTGGATTCAGCGGGGGAATACAGTGAAATAAATGACGAGGATCACGCCGAGGCCGAAGGCGAAGGCGTAGCCTTGGAGGCTGCCGGACTGGACTTTGCGGAAGAGGTTGCCGGTGGATTCGGCGGTGCGACTGAGACCGCCGACGATGAGGCCGTTGATGATGAATTCGTCGAAAAAGGCGATGATGGCGGCGAAGGCATCTTGGAAATAACGGACGAAGAAATTGTCGTAAAGGGTGTCGACGTAGAAGCGGTTTTGGAGAAGCGGGATGGAGAGCGGGTCCTTTTCTTTGCCAGCGTAAAGGGCGAATCCGG
>JANMYL010000074.1:0-4712 GCA_031382045.1 Akkermansiaceae bacterium
TCGCGGCTGATGGCGTATTGCAAGGGATTTCCCGGTGCCAAGGAGCTGCGGCAGAAGCTGTGTCAGGTGACGTCGATCGCGGAGGTAGAGGATCTCGCGGCGCTTTCGCTCGGACAAGTTGAGTTGGCGGAATTGTGATGACTGTGATGCTGGCCATTCATTCGGATTGCTGCGGGTCGGGGAAAGTGCATGTTCCCGGCGATGGACATGCCGATGGATCTTCTGGGACGCGGACTGCGGGATCTACGGATTTCGGTAACGGATCGTTGTAATTTCCGCTGCCGCTACTGCATGCCGGTGGAGGTTTTCGGGTCGGGTTACGTGTTCATGCCACGGGAGGAATTACTGACGTTCGAGGAAATCGTGAGCTTGGTCCGCACGCTGGTGCCGCTGGGAGTCGAGAAAATCCGGCTGACCGGCGGTGAGCCGTTGTTGCGGCGAGGGCTGGAGGATTTAGTGGCGATGCTGGCCGCGGTCGAGGCGGTGCAGGACATCGCGATCACGACTAACGGAGTTCTGTTGGCGCATCATGCGGAGGCACTGGCACTCGCTGGGCTCAACCGGGTCACCGTGAGTCTCGACGCGCTGAATCCTGCGATTTTTGCAAAAATGAACGGCGTGGGGGCGAAGGTGGAACGAGTCCTCGCGGGAATCAGCTCCGCCCAAGCATTCGGCCTGCCGGTCAAAGTCAATGCGGTGATCCAGCGCGGGGTGAACGAGGGGGAAATCCTGCCACTCGCGCGCTGGGCGAAATCCGCCGGTGTGGACCTGCGCTACATTGAATACATGGATGTAGGCCAGACGAACGGTTGGGAACTCGGCGAAGTGGTTTCTGGGGCCGAAATTTTATCGATCCTCGCCTCGGAATTTCCGCTCGTGCCGCGGGCTCCGGCGTATCGCGGCGAGGTGGCGGCGTATTGGAGTCACCGCGACGGAGCGGGCGAGATCGGGCTGATTCGTTCGGTGACCAGGCCGTTTTGCAGCGATTGCCAACGACTGCGGCTTTCGGCGGACGGGAAAATTTTCACCTGCCTGTTCGCTGCGGCAGGCCACGATTTGCGGGGGATTTTACGGAGCGGGATGGATTCTCAAGTCCTCGCAGAAACGGTGCGCTCGGTCTGGCAGATGCGGGCGGACCGCTATTCCGAAGAGCGTGGTGGAGTCGAGCGGCCGAAGGCGGAGATGAGCTACTTGGGCGGGTAGGGGGGCGATCTCGGTTGACCGACGTCGGAAAATTCTGCCAATTTCTCAGCTATGATTGATGTGGTTTGCGGAGTGATTGAGAATTCGGAAGGGCAGTTTTTGGCCTGCCAGCGTCCGGCGGGAAAGCATCTCGGCGGTTTGTGGGAATTTTCCGGCGGGAAAGTCGATCCCGGCGAATCTCCTGAATCCGCGCTTGTCCGCGAGTTGCAGGAAGAACTTGCAGTGCATGTCGAAGTCGGACTTCAGCTCACGGCGGTGATCTGGAGCTACGAGGAGAGGACCATCCGACTGCTGCCATTCCGCTGCACCATCATAAGCGGTGAGCTGCGAGCTCTTGAGCACGATCAGTTGTTTTGGTGCCTGCCGGAAAATTTCAACGATCTCCGCTGGGCTGACGCGGATGTGCCGATCCTGCGGGAAATTTTGGGGTCCGTCGGTGCTCGGTGACCCGCATCCCGCCCAATCCTGTCAGTTTAAGAGTTTTTAACCGCGAATGGACGCGAATTAACGCGAATAAAATATTGAAAATAAAAAGGTTATGGTTATTTTAAGTGTTATTCACAGGATTAGTTCAAGAACTTTTGTAACTCATTAAAAATTCGCGTTCATTGGCGTCCATTCGCGGTTCCAATTTTCAGATCATCACCTCTTTGTGTTTAAACTGACAGGATTGCGCATCCCGCCGGTGCTTTCCGGGCGATTTTCCGCGCCAAATAAATCCCTGTCCCGGGATTGACGGGGGCGGCTCAGCCCGCTGTCATTCCCGCCCGTCGTCTGGCGGGCTTTCCCATGGACTATCAAGCGAAAATCGCCACTAACGTCGCCTCGATCCCGCGCTCAGGCATCCGCGACTTTTTCGAACTCGTGCAAGGCCGCGACGACGTCATCTCGCTGGGCGTCGGCGAGCCTGATTTCGTCACTCCATGGCACATCCGGGAAGCGGCCATCTATTCGCTCGAAAAAGGCCAGACCACCTACACTTCCAATCTCGGCCTGCTCTCGCTGCGCAAATCGATTTCCAAATACGTGGAGAGTTTTTTCCACGTCAACTACGACCCGGCGACCGAAGTGCTGGTGACCGTGGGTGTTTCCGAGGCCATCGATATCGCCTTGCGCGCGCTGCTCAATCCCGGAGACGAGGTGATCTATCACGAGCCTTGTTACGTTTCTTACAGTCCGAGCATCATCATGGCACACGGCGTGCCGGTGCCGGTCCTGACGACTAAGGAAAATGCGTTCTCCCTGAAACCTGAGCAAATCGCCGCTGCTATCACTCCGCGGACGCGGATTATTTTCATCAATTTCCCCACCAATCCGACCGGTGCCTGCGCCTCGCGTGAGGATCTTGAAGGGATCGCCAAGCTCGCCATCGAGCACGATCTGATCGTGATGACGGATGAAATTTACAGCGAGCTCCGCTATGACGAAACCGAGCCGCACCTTTCCATCGCTTCGCTGCCGGGGATGAAGGAGCGCACGATTTTACTGCATGGATTCTCCAAGGCTTTCGCGATGACAGGCTTCCGCCTCGGCTACGCTTGTGCGCCGCAGCCAATCATCGAGGCAATGATGAAAATCCATCAATACTCGATGCTCTGCGCGCCGATCATGAGCCAGAACGCCGCCATCGAGGCGCTCGAAAACGGCCAGCCCGCGATGATCGAAATGCGTAACAGCTATCACCAGCGTCGCGATTTCTTAGTCAAGCGACTCAATGAGATCGGCCTAGACTGCCATTTGCCAGGCGGCGCTTTCTATGTATTCCCTGACATCCGCAGCACGGGTCTTACGAGCAAGGAGTTCGCCATGAAACTCTTGGAAGAGGAGAATGTCGCCTGCGTGCCGGGCAGTGCTTTCGGCGCATCCGGCGAGGGCTTCTTGCGCTGCTGCTATGCCACCGCCTTCGACGACATCCGCACCGCGACGGATCGCATCGAGCGCTTCGTGGGCAGACTCTAATCGTTATGGGCCAGCCACCGCAGATCAAAGATCCCGAGCAGCTCACGCGGGCGCATGTGATTCCGTTCGCGGTCTTCATGGGGTTCATGATTCTGTTGATGCTTGTGGGCGCTGCCGTAGAATGGAAGCACCCGGACGCGCCGTGGTGGCGGCAGGATCCAGCACAGTTTATCTATCCGATCCAGACGCTCGTCACCTTCGGCGTGCTCGTGCATTATCGGCGGCTTTACACCTTCGACTGGTCGTTGAAATGGGCGCTTGCTGGCATCATTTTCGGCGCGGTGGGTATCGGTTTTTGGCTGCTGCCTACCGTGCTTTACGACGTCTGGGGATTGACGGGGAAAACCGAGGGAGTTCTCAAAATGCTCGGTGTCGCGGAACGCAAGGAGGGCTTCGATCCTAGCCTTTTCCAACATCCACTGGCCTACTGGAGCGCCCTGATTTTTCGTTTTTTCCGGGCCGCCGTGGTCGTCGCGTTGGTGGAGGAGATTTTCTGGCGCGGCTTTCTCATGCGCTTCGTTTGCGACTGGGAAGGGGACTACTGGAAGCAGCCCTTCGGCCGTGCCCGCTGGCTTTCCTACGGTATCGTCACCGGGCTTTTTATGATGGCTCACGCGCCGGTTGATTACGCCGGAGCCTTCGTTTACGGCAGTCTCACCTACCTGCTTTGCATCTGGAGCAAGAACCTCGGAGCCTGCATCATCATGCATGCCACCGCAAATTTTCTGATGGGACTCTACATCATGAAGACCGGCAATTACGGGCTCTGGTGATCTGCTAACCCAATCTGATGATGAAATCTATCGAGTCCGAGTTTATTTTCGCCCTGACCAATCCGGGTTCCGAGAAAGCGCTGAAGCTGGAGCTTGAGGCGATGAATCTCCGGTGGCGGCCGGGCTATCAGCGGCGGGGATTTGTGACATTTAAGGCTGACGAACATTTTTCGTTCGACTCGCTTGATGAGGAAATCGCCACTGCGCGGCGTCTCTGCCTCTCGCTCGGGAAAGCGGCCACGCGAGAAGCGGCGGTGGCACTGCTCGGTGAAACGAGGATTATCCATCACGCGCAGTTTGCGGACCGAAAGATGCAGGGCATGTGTGGCGCAGACATGCTGGGAAAGCCACAGCTTGGTGAGATCATCGGCACGGTGGTGGAGTTGGGAAACTCTGAGTTTTGGGCGGGGCTGCACCGCCACGCGCCATTTTTAAGCCCCGATCCGGCGGGCGATGCTGGAATCCCGATGCCAGCGGAATCGCCTTCGCGAGCCTGGCTGAAGCTTGAGGAAGCCGTGCGGTTTTTTGATTTGAAATTCACCCGCAAGGACATCGTCGTCGAGCTCGGCTGTGCACCCGGCGGTGTCGTCCTCGCCCTGATCAACCGCGGAGTGCCGGTCATCGGCGTGGACCCGGCGAAGATGGCAGACGTCGTGCTCGCCTCTGCCATCGCGGAGCGGCAGGACGCGCCGTCTGATAGGCCGTGGTTTTTCCAATGCCGCAAGCCCGCTGCGCTTACCAGCAAGCGCGATCTCGGGCAGAGCGTCACTTGGTTTA
>JANMYL010000121.1:0-5722 GCA_031382045.1 Akkermansiaceae bacterium
CGGGGGCGAAGAGAATGGGGGAAGATGAGTCGCAAGAGTCGCTCAGCAACGCGGTGGGGAGCGGGACTGGATTGAGGAGCAAGCTGGAATTTTCGGTTGGCAAGCCTGCGGCTGTAAAAATGTCACGGTCGCGGGAATTGAGGAAAGCGTAGCGAATTCGGGGCGAGAACGGATAGAGCGTCCGGCAATTCGCAACCAGTTGATAGTTCGCGGGGCGACCTTGTTCGGCGAGGTCGTGGATTTGAAGCAGCAGTCGCTCATCTTCCCGGGCAAGCCGGGCGATGACGTGAGGGATGAGGCAATTTTTCCCAAGCGAGTGATTGTGGAAATGCCAAAGGTCGGGCGGGCTGCCGAGGGCGGCGGTGGCAGCGACGCGGAGAGACTGTGTCAGGGATTCGGCGGTGTGATCACCGGGTGTCGGGAGGTATTCGAGGCCGGGAATTCTGCGGTGCTTCGTGCGAGATGAGACGCCCCAGTCACTTGGCGACGCATCGCCAGTGAGGATGACGTGCCGGATGCCGACGGTAGCGAGGGCTTGCGAAGCAGCTTCAATCACTTGCGCGACACCGCCGGGACCCATGTGATAATGGACGATGGCGACGTTCATGGCACGGCTTTCCAGTCGCCGATGGGCTTGGCGAAATGGAATCCCCAAATTTCGAAGCCGAGGCGGTGATAGAGGCGATGCGATGAATGATTCGCGGTGTAGCTGTCTAGCACAATGATATTACAATCCCTCTCACGGGCGATGGTTTCAAGATGGCGGATAAGTAGGCTGCCTATGCCTGCGGACCGCTGCGCTGGTGCGACGACGAGATTGTCGATTTCCAAATAACGGCCGCACCAGATCTTGGTGGCGATCCAAGCTCCGGCGACTCCGACAAGTGTGCCACCGGCGAATGCGCCCATGAGTTGGTAGTGAGAATAATCGGCTAACAACGAGTCGAGACGCACGCCGATGCTCTCGGCGGGTGTCTCAGGATTCAATAACGTCAGCAAGGCCGCAGCGTCTGCCAGATCCGTGGATTTCAGGGGGCGGATGCAGGGGTCTTGCATGAGCGGCGTGTTATAAAATTTTACGGAAAAGCGACACGATTGACGTTAAACTCAATTTGCGGGCTTGATGGAAACAAGCAGAGCATTTTCCGCCGCGAGGTATTTTTTAGCTAGGGCGTTAATTTCTGAGAGAGTGATAGTGCGATAGTCGGCATCGCGTCTGCGGGCGAGTTCGAGGCGCTTGGGATCAGACTGGGATTGGCTCATGACGGTGCCCAGCCAGTAGCTGTTATCACGGAGGGATTTTTCAAGCTGGCCTAGGGTAGGCTTGAGCGCACGGTCGAGTTCGTCAGCGGTGGCACCAGTGACCGCAAAACTATCAGCTAAGTCGCGCATGGTCTTGAGAAGAAGCTGAAGATCCTCAGGCTTTCCGACGCTTTCGCCGATGATGTAGCCAACGCCATCGAGCGCATCGGAGCCAGTTGCACCGGCGTTAGGGCTGTAGGATGCACCGAGTTTCTCGCGAATTTCCTCGCGGAGGCGGTCTCCGTAGATATCGGCTAGAATGTTGAGGCGGCGGAATTCCTTCTGGTTTCCACGAACGCCAACCGTCTTCCAAACCGTCGTGGCAACGCCCTGCGGGATCTTGGATTCGTAGGTGAAAGTCTTTTCGGCGGGAGCATTGGGAAACTGGATTTTGCGGGCTTCCTGCAGTGTAGCCGCAGCACTAGCGCGCGTGGGTAATGCGCCGAAGGTGGCGAGGAGATCGGGTAGAACCTTCTCTATTTCGAGATCACCGATGATGGTGAGCTCAAGATAGCCCTTCGTGAGCTCGGGTGTTAGCCACTTCTTAGCATCCTCAAGCGTATAAGAGGCTAGCTTTTCGGCGGGTGGGATGGTGAAGCGGTGGTCGCCGCCGTGGAGCCAAGCTTCCATTTCCCGTTGGGGGCCGGCAGAAGTGTGCTTGATCTGCTGATAGAGCATGGGGACGGCCTTCTGGAACTGCCAGAGTGCTTCGTCGCGGTAGCCCGGATCTACCAGCGAGGCGCACATGAGCTGGACTTGGGTGGTGAAATCTGCGGGCGTAGTAGTTCCTTGTAGGATAAATGCGTCGTCGCCAACGGCTAGCGAAGAGGCAACGTTTTTACCTGCTAAGATTTGCTGAAGGTCGTCGTTGCTGTGCTTGCCCAGCCCGCCGCCTTCGAAGACTGCGGTGGCAAATACGTCGAGCATGGGCATGGACTTGGGCTGGGTGAGCTTGCCAGAACCGACCCGGGCAAGCAGTCGAATTTTACCTTTTTCAAAATCAGTTTGCTTGAGATTTAACCGCACTTGGTTGGACAGCACCAGCTGGGTGATGCCCAGATCCGTGACCTCCTTACGAGAAACGACCGCACCAGGCTTGCCAAAGTCGGTGTAACCAAAAGCCTGAATAATCCGCTGGACAGGTGCCTCCACGGGCTTGCCGCGGGACTCCTCAAACAGCGCGGCAAGTTCCTTCTCGGCGTTTTCAGGCTTCTCCTTGGTGGTCAGGATCAAGTGATGGCCGGAGGTCTCCCAGAATTTAACTAGCGCCCGGTGGCAGGTGGCGGCATCCATGGCGTCTAGCGAACTAACTGCCAGCTTAAGGTCTGTGATGGGATCTGAAAAAACGGCCTGGTCATTGATGGATTTGGCGAGGACGGTGGCGATGCCCTCGGACTTGCGAGTTGCCTTTTGTTTTACCTGCTGTTCGTAAGCGTTGAGCAAGTTGGACTTGGCCTCTGCGAGTTCTGCGTCGGTGAAGCCGTGATGAATGGCGCGGCGAAACTCCTGCTCCAGGATCGGCACGACTTCCTGCCAACGGTCGGCGGCTGCGGTTAGGTCGATGGAGCCGATATCGAGGTAATTGAAGAGCGTGCTGTTGGAGGCAGCGCCGGAAGTGATAGCTGAGCCCTCGATCTTGGAAAGTCGGTCGAAACGGCGGCTAATGATCGCGTGAGCGATGTCTAGTGGCATGCGTTCGGCGCGGGTAGCAGCCGTGTCGGGCTTCTCGATGTATGGCCGGACAAGCACTAGCGAGACGTCTGTAGAGGCGACCTCTTTATCGACAAAAACGCCGGTTTCAAGGCCTTCGGGCTGTTTAATCTGGCCGAGGTCCGGGTTTTTCCCAGGATTTACCGGATTGCTCATCGAGGCGAAGGCCTTCTCAATCTTAGCTTGAATATCTGCCGGATCGATATCTCCGACGACGATGAAAGTCATGCGCTCCGGGGTGTAGTAACGGGTGTAAAGATCCAGAAACCGTTCGCGCGGTGCCGACTTGATGATTTCCTCAGTGCCGATGGGGAAGCGCCGACTGACAAGTGAATCTGGTAATAGTTCGGCGAATTGCTGCTCCATCAAGCGGCTGTTGACGGAGTCTCTGCTCATTTTTTCAGACAGGATCACGCCGCGTTCCTTATCGATTTCCTCAGGTGCGAGCAGCGCCCCGTCCCCAAAATCCCGCATCACCGTGAATCCGAGTTTCAATGTATCTTCTGATAGATCTGGCAGGTCGAGCATGTAAACCGTCTCGTCGAACGAGGTGTAGGCATTGGCATGGGCACCGAAGGAAATGCCGAGGCGCTGCATTTTCGGAATGAGTTCAGCAGCAGTGTAGTTTTTGGAGCCATTAAAAACCATGTGCTCAAGGAAATGAGCGAGGCCTTGCTGGTCATCGGCCTCCATCAGTGATCCAGCGGCGATGTGAAGTCGCAGCGAGACTCGTTTCGGCGGCTCGGCGTTCGGGTAAATGATATAGCGCATGCCGTTTTCCAAAGTCCCGAACGTCGCGCCGGTATCAGGGGCGATGTCTGAGGATGCCTGTGGCCAAGCGCGCGGAGTCACCTTGGCCGCTGCGGTATCGGTCTTGACTGTGGGGATAGAAACCGGATCTACGGGCGTTGCGACCGTCTCGACGACCGGCGGTGGGACATCGATAGACGGCTTGGGAGTGCGTATCGATAGAATCCCTGCCGTGACAGCGAGAACGAGAACAAGAATAAGCGGAGTGGCTTTTTGCATGGGGTGAGGGTGGTTGACTACGAACGGGTTTGGCAACGCCGAAAACCAACCGATCACAGGAAGCGGGTCGCCAATTTCAAAAACTTTACGAAAACGGGATTGCAATCAGGCTGGGGCCATGATATTTTTCCGGTCGACCAGTCGATGATGTGCGCGCGTGGCGGAATTGGTAGACGCGCTAGATTCAGGTTCTAGTGGGGGCAACCCTGTTCAGGTTCGAGTCCTGTCGCGCGCACCATATTAATTTCATCAAGTTCTGGATCCGAAAATATTCGGAATTTTTACAATGTTGTCCCAGTGCTGCTTTCGCCCGTTGCCCGTGGAACAATCTCTACCAGTTGAGAAAAGGTGATGATTTTCTGTGACGGACAGGGCGCATTGATTGGAAAGGAAAGGTAAGTTATTTTAGAAATCACCTCTCAGTTTGTGTTTCCATCAGAGACCTTCGGACCACATTGTCAACTTCTTCACTCCGTCTTGCACACTCCGGCCCACTCTGTTTCCATCCGCCCTCCACCTTTTCATTTTCTTTTCGACCATGTTCTACATCACCACTGCCATCGACTACACCAACGGTTCACCCCACATTGGCCATGCCTATGAAAAGGTCCTCGCCGACGTAATCGCCCGCTATCGCCGACTCTGCGGTGATGAAGTGTATTTCCTCACCGGTGTGGACCAGCACGGACAGAAAGTCCAACAGACAGCCGAAAAGGAAGGGATTTCTCCCGAGGAATTCGTCAATCGCACAACCCAAAAATTCTCCGCGCTCTGGGAGAAACTCGACGTGAAATACGACGGCTGGGCTGAAACCATCGACGCGCGCCACAAGACTTGCGTCTGCGGCATACTCAGTAAGCTTAAGGAACAAGGGCAACTCTACAAAAAAGCCCACGCCGGTCACTACTCCGTCCGCCAAGAGCAATTCCTACAGGAACGCGACCGCGACGAAGCCGGAAACTTCGGTCCCGAATGGGGCGAAGTCGTCGAAATCGAAGAGGAAAACTGGTATTTCAAACTCAGTGAGCACACCGATTGGCTCAAGGATTTCATCGAGAGCAATCCAGAGATCATCATTCCCGCGTTCCGTAAGGCAGAGTTGCTCAATGCACTCGAAAAAAACTCCGGTATCGACCTTTGCATCTCTCGCCCGAAGGAACGTTTGCAGTGGGGCATCGAATTTCCCTTCGATGAAAATTTTGTCACCTACGTCTGGTTCGACGCGCTCATCAACTATATATCGTTCGCTGGCTATCAGGCCGCCCCAGATGCGGGCCTGCCGGATTTCGCCAAGCTCTGGCCGACCGACAGCCGCCCAGTCCATATCATCGGCAAAGACATCTTGATCCCTGCCCACGGCATTTATTGGCTGTGCATGCTCCATGCCATGGGCTTCGCGGACACGCAAATGCCGCGCCTCCTCGTCCACGGTTGGTGGAACATCCGCGGTGAAAAAATGGCCAAATCCACGGGGAACGTAGTCGACCCTAGCGAACTCGCCGACAAATTTGGCATTGAAGCGGTCCGTTACTACCTCGTTCGCGATATCGTTACCGGTAAAGATTCAGATTTCGACATGAATCGGCTCATCATGCTCTTCAACACCGAGCTCGCCAACGAACTCGGAAACCTCTGCAACCGCGCGCTCAACATGAGCCAGCGTTTCACGAACGGCATCCTA
>JANMYL010000214.1:0-2652 GCA_031382045.1 Akkermansiaceae bacterium
AGCGTTGTGAACTGGACCGACCAAGAAACCCTTGTGCGCTATGAGGCGGTTTGCGGCTTTGATATCGGCCTGCTGGCCGGTGTCGGCGGTTTCATTCACAATGGCGAGGATTACGGTTTGTTTCTAATGCATTCGGACTTCGACACCACTTGGGAGCGCCGTCTCAGCAAGGATTGGCAACTTGAAGTTCCCGAGGTGGCACCCGGTGAAATCCTTATCACAAGTGGTGATATGAAGGACACCGCCGCCACCGCGCGCATGACCGTCGTCAAGGAAATCATCGCTGAGGAAACACCCCGCCTGCTCGCTTATCAGACGGCCAGAGCTACTTACATTGCAGCCTCCGCCGCATGGCACGCCGCGCACCCGCCCATCCCGCGCAACGAGACCTTCATCCTCCGCCCGCATCGCGGCAGCCGCTATCTGCCCAGCGCCAAGTCAATCACACCTGCCCGACCATGAAGTCTCACCTGCACCGCGTTTCCTTGTTTCTGTCATGTGTCGCGTTCGCCTCGGCGGAGCCGCCGGGCATCGACCAATCGCTGGAATTTGTGACACCACCCACCGGCGCGATGTTCATCCGCTGGCATGGCAAACCCGGTCGCAGCTACTTCATTCAGGTTTCCGATCCCGCCGACCACCTCAAGACCTGGCGCTTCGAACCCATTATTGAAGGCGGCGACGATGAGGATATCAGCCACGAAGTGGACGGCACTGCGGAAAAGGGCTTCCTCCGCCTCAAATATACCGACCAAGTCCCCGCTCCGGGCGAAACTCTGGACACCGCCGACTTCGATCATGACGGCATCCCGAACCTGTATGAAATCCAGACCGTGCAGAGTGATCCGCTCGACAAAAACAGCGACGGAGGGGACATTAACAACAATGGACTATCAGACGGCTGGGAGACGTTCCACTTCGGTGGACTCGGCATCGCCGATCCGAATGCCGTTCTCAAGCCTGACGGCCTGAGCAACAAAGAAAAAGCCGAACTCGGCTTGAATCCGAACGCGGACTACTCCGCTTCAAACGCCAGCCAGCCCGCCAGCTTCGCCTATGATCTTACGGGCCGTCTCACCGGTGTCACTGCTCCGGTGGGTGCCGGAACCTACGATCCAGACGAGGAAGGCAACCTCCTCAACGCCCAATAACCGACATCCGCTTTCATGAAATATATTTCACTTTCCTTTGTCGCTCTATTGGCGGCTGTGTTTTCAGCCCGCGCGCAGGATGATATCAACCCAGGCTGGGCGAACGTTGTCCCCCGCACGCTCGAAGAACTTGTTCAGAACGTGGGTTCAATGCCCATCGCCAGTGCCCCCGGGCCGGAGGAAAGCATGCAGGCCAACTCCGAGGAGGTTGCGGAAGCGCCCGCCATGCAGGCACTCGTCACACCGCCCGCAACGGCGGGGGGCAATGCTGCGGATGAAATCACCCCGGAGATTTCAGACCTGGCAAGAGGACTTCGGTATGACCCCGTAATGATCTACGCGTTCGTCAGAAACCACGTTGATTTTGTTCCATACTATGGCTGCAAGAAAGGTGCTCATTTAACGCTGTTGGAAATGTGCGGCAACGACATCGACCAGTCCGCCCTGTTGGTCGCCCTGCTGAGAGCATCCGGATACGCGCCGAGTTATCGTTCGTCGCCGGTCGCATTTTCGGCGAACCAGCACATCCTCTGGCATGGCATTTCCACCACGCCATACGGGCATCTTACCGATGCACAATTCGCAGCGGCGATAGGAACCACCGCAAGTGACCCCCAGTTATACAACGAGAGGATGTATTACGGCCTGAGCAGCTACCTTGGAGCATTCGGATACCCGATTGTTCAGAAGGTGGACGCCGGAGGCACCAGACTGTTCGGCATTCCCCATGTGTGGGTCCAAGTCGCTGTCGGCGGCACGACTTATCAGCTTTCGCCGTCATTCAAGCAATACAACTGGCTCCCCGGGATTGATTTCATGGCGGCCACACAGGTCAACAAGGCCGATCTTCTCACTGATGCAAACCCCGGGGGAAAATCGGATGTCAATGGAACAACATGGGTTAGCGACTTGAAATATGCGGTCATCAGCAGCCGGCTTGCCACATACACCGCCAATTTCAACAACTACATCCGCGCTAATCATGATCAGATCGGGCCCGACGAGATATTCCCCCGCAAACAGCTCGTCCAAAAGCCGATCCTCACGCTGGCCGATGCGGATCCGTTTGTCATATTTTCCGCCCCATGGGCTGCGGGGGCCACCGAGACCTGGACCAATACGGAGATTCCAGCGGACCGCATGTCGACACTGACCGTGACAGCCGGAACCTACAACAGTGGAACCTTGACGTTCACCACGGCTCTTTTCAATCAACCCATAGCCCTGCCTGCCATGAAGGGGCGCAAGCTGTCACTCGCCTTTAGTGGGAACACGTCCACATTCCGTCTCGACGAGGCGAATTTCGGCAGCCCCTTCACCCTGTCAGGGGCAACGACCAGTGTCCGCCTCGCGCTCACCCATGACAACTATGTCTGGTCATATGGCGGAGGCACATGGGCGAAGACCAGCACTACGGAGAACAACATGTCGTACGTTCATACCTATAAGAAGGGCAATGGCTACGCCTATGCGTTTCCCTACTCCTATGATGATCCTCAAA
>JANMYL010000286.1:0-3135 GCA_031382045.1 Akkermansiaceae bacterium
TTCAGCTCCATGCCGTCCCAGAAGGAGGCGGTGCCATCGTCCTGAGAGACGACAATCATGTAGTCCTCCGAGAGATCCACGGTGGATACGCCCTCCAGCTCGCGGCGTAGGAGGATGAGCAGGTCGCGGTAGAGGATGTAGTGCTCGGCGGCCTTGAAGTGGCCTTGGCGCATGAGTTCCTCCTGCACCATGTCCTGCACGTCCTCGATGTGGACGAAGGATTGGTCGCCGCGGCGGATGCGCTCGGTGACGGCCTTGGCGATGTCGATGGCGGGCTCGGGGTTTTCCTTGATGGTTAGGAATGCTTTGCGGACAGCGATCTCGATTTTGGTTTCGGACCAAGGGACGACGTTGCCATTGCGGCGAATGAGGCGGACGGGCAGCGAACTGGGACTGGTGTGGACATCGACGGTACCAGTTTTTTCCATGGAGCGGCGGAAGGCTAGGGATTTGGCGACGTCGTGGGCTTCGTTCTCGACGAGTGCTTTTTCGATGAGGAGGTAGAGGTCTGCCTCGGAAAGGCGGAGGCGGCCATCGTGACGAAGCGAAGCGGTGAGTGAGGCGGCTACGGTGTGAGCGACGTCGGAAACAAACTGACGATTGACGTCCGAGAAGATCGATTTTTCGTCGTGACTGCGGGAAATTAGGAGGTCTGCAAGCGAGTCGCCGATGGCATCGGCAACGTCTTCGAGTGAAAATTGAGTGTCGATGGCCCCACGGGTGATGGTGATGTCGGTGGTGGGCTGTCGTTTATCGGTGGAGAGGACGTCGCGCCAGGCGAAGCCGCGGTCAGTGAGGGTGAAGCGGTCCGTTACTACCTGCTTGAGGGCAAGGTCTTCGTTAAGATTGAGGGCGCGGTACATGGATAGAGCGTGGCGAGTTTTTGGGGAAGAGATGAGATGGGAAAGATGGATGCAGAGCAGGCAGGAATGCCTGTTTCACAGTTCGTCGTCGTCCACGGAGGCGAGGGCGGAGGCTTTTTGGTATTCGGTGACGCGGCCTTCGAAGAAGTTGGTTTCTTTTTTAATATCCATCATTTCGGCGAGCCATGGGAAGGGGTTGCTTACCGATTCGTTGAGCGGGGCGAGGCCGCAGGAGGTGAGGCGGCGGTCGGCGATGTAGTCGATGTAGGTCTCGAAATCTGCGGAGTTGAGGCCTAGGCCGCCGACGGGGAGGCAGTCGCGGATGAAGGCTTTTTCGAGGGTGATACCTTCTTGCATGGTGGCGCGGAGGTCCTCGCGGAAATCCTCGGTCCAGATGTCTGGATTCTCGTCGATGAGGTCCATGAGCAGATTCCGGAAGACTTCGATGTGATTCGACTCATCCCGCAGGGTGTAGCGGAACATTTGGCCGATACCGGGGAATTTATTCTGCCGATAGAGGCTGAGAATCATGCCGAAGAGGCCGTAGAACTGGGTGCCTTCCATGACTTGGCCAAACATGAAGATGTTCTTGGCGAGAGCCATTTTGTTCTCGGTGAGGGTGAGGTCGATGTCGCGGCGGAGGGCCTTGCTGTTGGAGACGACGAAGTTGTTTTTCGCGGTGATCGATGGAATGTCCTCGAACATTGCCTCGCATTCGTGCGGGTTGATGCCGAGTGAGGAAATCATGTAAACGAGCGAGTCCGCGTGGATATTTTCCTCGTGGGCGTGACGGCCGAGGACGAGCTTGAGCTCGGGGGCGGTGACGACTTCGCGGACGACGTGGAGCACGTTGTCGCCGACGATGCCTTCTGCGGCGGAGAAGTAGCCGATACCCATTTTGATGATCCAGCGTTCGACGTCGGAAATTTCATCAGAGCGCCATTGCTCGACATCTTTTTGCATGGAGATGTCCTCGGGCTCCCAGTGGTTGTTCTTCATCGTCTTGTAGAGGTCATACGCCCACTGGTATTTGAGTGGGAGGATGTTGAAGAACATGGTTTCTTTGCCGTTGATCACGCGCTTGCTGGCGTAGGCGAGTTCGGCTTTTTCGCGGTCGAGGACGAAGGTTTTATTTCCGAGGGCGACGGTGGTGGTTGCTGTGATGGTGGAAGACGGTGACATGGTGTTTGAAGGATTTGGAAAACGGTAAATTGTAGCGACTGACAAGTCGTGCAGTGGCTTGCAAATTGAGCTGAATAAGGGGGTGAGGTCAAATCGATTTTGCTTATGTAGTATCAACAAATTATTCACAATACAAGATGTGGTGTTTATTAGAATGTAACTACGAAGTAAATCATGAGTAAGATGTAGGGTTTGCGGCGATTGAGGCTAGAATAGGAAGAGAAGTCTAGGGGGTCGGAAATTTCCTTCTAAATGTTAGCTCAGGGCGGTTTGCTGAAAATTTGAAAAAACTTCTTAAGTTTTATGAAATATCAGTCAGGAAAACGAATAATTTAATGTAACTCATTGTTGGTGAGTGTAAAAATTTTGGCTGGCTACAGCTTTTTTGATTCTGACAAAGAAAAAGCCGCCGGTTTCCGGGTGGAAACGGGCGGCTGAGGAGCAGGTTGAAGGACCTGGATCAGATGAGGTTTAGAATTTCCAATCGTGCTGGTCGAGCTCGCAGACGCAGGCGGTGAGGAGTTGGATGCAGGCTGCGAGGTCTTCCTTGTGGCAGGATTCGATGGTTTGGTGAATATGGCGGGTGGGAATAGAGACCGCGCCGACGATCGAGCCGCCGGCGACCATGCGCTGGAGGCTGCCGGTGTCGGTACCGCCGGCAGCGAGGATTTCCGGTTGCCACTTGATTTTGTGGCGCTTGGCGGCGGATTTCATAAACTCGATCATCCGGTAGTCGCAAATAACTGAAGAGTCCATGAGCTTGATGGCCGCGCCCTCGCCGAGGGCAGTGCAGCGTTCTTGTGGGGTGGAGCCCGGGACATCGTAGGCGATGGTGGTATCGAGCCCAAAGCCGAAGTCAGGTTGGATTTGGAGGGTGGAGGCTTGGGCGCCGCGGAGGCCGACTTCTTCCTGGACGGTGAACACGGCGTAAAAATCGTAGGCGGGTTTGCGCTTGGATTTTTTCAGCTCGCGGAGGGTTTCGATGAGGACGAAAACCGAAGCGCGGTTGTCGAGGGATTTTACGTTCACGCAGTGGCCGAGTTCGATGAGCGGCGAGTGGCGGGTGACGAAATCCCCGATGGCGACGATC
>JANMYL010000318.1:0-5951 GCA_031382045.1 Akkermansiaceae bacterium
CCGCCTTTGTAGCCGCCGCCGCCACCACCGCCACGACGATCTCCGCCGCCGCCGTAGCCGCCGCCACCGCCGCCACCGCCGCGACGATCACCGCCGCCACCGCCGCCGCCGCCGCCACCGCCGCCGCCGTAGCCGCCACCACCACGGCGTTCACCGCCGTAGCCGCCACCACCGCCGCCGCCGCTGGGACGACCGCCGCCGGGCTTAAATTCTTTAGGCTCAGAGGCGTTGACGCGAAGTTCGCGGCCCTGATAGTCGTAGCCATTGAGAGCTTCGATGGAAGCGTTCAGTTGGCTCTGGTCGCCGAGCGTCACGAAAGCAAATCCTTTAGATCTGCCGGTTTCGCGGTCGGTGATGATTTTAACCCGTTCAACGGATCCGTAAGCGGCGAAGAGGCCTGAAACGTCTTCCTCAGTAGCAGTGTAGGGCAGGTTGCCCACGTAGATGTCCATTTTTGTCTATTCTTATCACGCCATCACATTTAACGCTTCCCGATCATGGCGTAAAAGACCGGAAGAAGCGCATCCACCTGCGAAATTGCAAAATGAACGCTATGCCTATACCCGCCGAAATCTCGATTGGCAAGAAATGATTTTCCGCAGAAATACAGGAAATTTTCCGCCTGGCTCGACTAAAAACCCCGCGCGGAACAGGTCCGGGCGGGGTGGAGAGTTTGAATGATAAAATCAACCAACAATCATTTGCTGATGGAAACTGTGCCAGTCGTCGAGGTTGTTGAGATTGACGGCATCGAGGATTTCCCCTGAATCGGCAATGCCATTAGCACTGAGGATGGCGGCGCGGACATCGGCGGTGTGGATGTAGCCGGTTACGGCCGCGTTCAGTTTTGCAACCGCGGCGGCGTCGAGTGAGCCGCCGGAGCTGGCGAGCACCCAAGTTTCCAATTGTGGGTAGGTTGGTTTGCTCTCGACGATGAAGCTCTCGAACGCCGCCTTGTCGATGCCGAGCGCGTCGAGGACCATTTGGTCGTAGCCTTGGCCGCAGGACGGATAGTCTGAGTGGAGCTTTCCGGCAGCACCGAGCGAGGCTTTCTGCCAGAGCCTTGGCAGGTGGAGGACGCCGAGTGGGCCGGCAGTGCCGGAGCTGATCAAGGGAATGATTTGAGACATGATTTTTAGTGAGTTGAGGTCGGGTGGCAGCTTAGCCAGAGCAAATCCATCAGTTAAATCGACCGGAAAGCAAAGAGAGATCGTCAATTCGGGAAAATTTCGCGTTTCATCCGGCTGCATTCGGGTTCAACTCCGCCGCGCCGTGCAATCCGTGCGGGAAATTTCACCCATCAATCTTACCAGCCATGTGGAAAGGCCGCTTCTCCCAAGATACTTCGTCACTCGTCCAGCAATTCGGCGAATCTATTTCGTATGACTGGCGCTTGTTCTCGCACGACATCGCTGGGTCCATCGCTCACGCCCGCGCTCAGAAAACCATTGGCCTGCTCACAGAGGACGAGTTCTCTCAGATCGAAAATGGGCTGAAGGAAATCCTTGCCGACATCGAGGCTGGAAAATTTGAGTTCAAGACCTCGCTCGAGGATATCCACATGAACATCGAGGCAGAGCTTACCCGGCGCATCGGGGCGGCGGGTGCTAAGCTCCACACGGCGCGCTCCCGTAACGACCAAGTCGCCACCGACACCCGCCTCTATGCCCGCACCGAGATCGATGGCCTGCTGGCCGCCATCACCGGTCTGCAAAAGGCCCTGCTCGACCGCGCAGGAAAATACGCGGCCACCGTCATCCCCGGCTACACCCACCTTCAGCGCGGCCAACCAGTCACCGCGGGCCACCATTTCCTTGCGTATGTGGAAATGCTGGAGCGCGATAAATCCCGCTTAGCCGATGCTCGCAAGCGCCTCAATATTTCTCCGCTCGGGTCCGGCGCACTGGCCGGCTCCACTATCAACCTCGACCGCCACGCCATCGCTGCCGAGCTTGGCTTCGACGGTGTCACTCATAACTCAATGGATGCCATTGCCGACCGCGACTACATCGCCGAGCTGCTCTTCGTCATTTCCCTTTGCGGCGTTCACCTCTCGCGCCTGAGCGAGGATCTCATTCTGTGGTGCACCGCCGAGTTTGCCTTCGCTTCTCTATCCGATGCCCACACCACTGGCTCCTCGCTCATGCCGCAGAAGAAAAACCCGGACGTCTGCGAACTCACCCGCGGTAAGACCGGTCGCTTGGTTGGAAATCTGATGAACCTCCTAGTCGCCGTGAAAGGTTTGCCGCTCACTTACAACCGCGATCTGCAGGAAGACAAGCCGCCTCTGTTTGACTCCGTGGACACGCTTAATCTCATTCTCGCAGTTAATACCGAGATGATTTCCGCGATGGAGCTCCGTGAGGAAAATTGCAAAGCTGCTGCCTCCGATCCCATGCTGCTCGCCACTGACCTCGCCGACTATCTCGTAAAAAAAGGCGTCCCGTTCCGCCACGCGCATGAGTTAGTTGGGAAAGCCGTTGCGCAAGCCATTGCCACTAAAACTCCGCTCGACCAGCTAGATTTCCCAGCCATCGATCCCGCATACGGCGCAGAAGCCAAGGATGTCTTCTCGCTAGAAACCGCCCTAGCCGCCCGCACCAACCCCGGCGCGCCTTCGATCGCGAATGTGAAGGCGGAAATCAGTAAGTGGATGGCCGCCTTGGCCTGATAAAAAAGAGCGCTCGGAGTTCTCGCGATTTCTTTAACAGCAGCCGGCAGGCGCGCAACACGCCGGGCTGGCGGGGTGCGAGTGGTCGCGGTGTGGCGCTTCCATCGATGGATTGGGATCGAGGGTGTCGAGGCCCAGTTTGGCCAGGAGTTCGCGGTCGGCTCCGGCTTCCGGGTTATCGGCGGTGAGGAGTTTATCGCCGTAGAAAATCGAGTTGGCACCTGCGTAGAAGCAGAGCGCCTGCGTCTCGTCGGACAGGCGGGTGCGACCGGCTGAGAGGCGGACTTTCGCCTGCGGCACGGCGATGCGGGCGCAGGCTATCATGCGGACTAGGTCGAAGGGATCGACCTGCGGGTTGTTAGCCAACGGAGTGCCGGGCATGGGCATGAGCGAGTTGATAGGCACGCTCTCAGGCTGTGGATTGAAGCTGGAAATGATTTCCAAGAGGCGGAGGCGGTCGGTGATGGTCTCACTGATGCCAAGAATGCCGCCGCAGCAGACGGACATGCCTGCATCTTGGACGTTGCGGATGGTGCGCAGGCGGTCCTCGTAGGTATGGGAGGTGACGATGTTTGGGTAGTGCTCGGGGGAGGTGTCGAGGTTGTGATTGTAAGCAGTGACGCCGGCTTCCTTGAGCGTGACTGCTTCCTCGGGGCCAAGCTCGCCGAGGGTGACGCAGACTTCCATGCCGAGCGACGAGACGTCCTTGATGATATCTACGACTTGGTTGAAGCGCTCGGTGCCGCCGCGGACGCCGCGCCAAGCTGCTCCCATGCAGAAGCGTGTGGAGCCATTTTCACGGGCGGCGCGGGCACTTTCCATAACAGTTTCCTTGGAGAGGAGGCGCTCGTTTTTTAAATCCGTCTCGTAGCGGGCGGACTGGGTGCAATACGCGCAATCCTCGGAGCAACCGCCGGTCTTGATCGAGAGGAGTGTGCAAAGCTGGATTTTCCCGTCAGGGAAACTTCTCTCATGCACCTCGTGAGAGCGCTTGAGGAGATCGAAAAACGGCAGGGAGTGAAGTTCTTGGAGTTCGGCGAGAGTCATGTGCTTGAAGAAGTGGTTACGGATTACGCCGGAAAGAAGGCGTTGGGAAGGAGATAGCAAGAAGTGAGAAGCGAATGGCCGGAGCGGCGGATTGCAGTTGAATCCACATTTTACCTCGCCCAACTGCCTTTGACGATGGGGAGGCGTCCATTGCTGAGGACGGTGTAGTCGGTGGGGCCTTTTGCGCCTTCTAGCGACACGCCGGTGGACTTTTTCCAGACGGCGCTCATGCTTTCACCGGTGTGGCAACCCCAGCTTTTGCAGTATGCGCGACGATCAAAGACGGAGGCCTTGATGCGCGGAAGATCTCGCTCATGGAGCCACGCGGTGGAGACGGCCATGATGTCATTGCCGTAGTCGAACATGAATGCATGGCGGTTTGAGTGCCCGAAGAAATCGAAGGTCTGGATGGAACCACGCGGACGCGAGTTGAGGGCTTGGATAAAATTTCCTGAGCCGTCGAACCAGATCAGCGTGGCCCGACGCTTGGCAGCCAGCTCGGCAATCCACGAAGTGTAAGGCTTGCCGTCCTCACGGCCGCGTGTCTGATAGCTCGGCCGATAGATCATCCACACAATCGGCGCTGCTGAGCCGTATGCAGTTCGGATTTCATCCATACGAAGCGTCGATGCGCGGACGAAATTCGCCCACCAGCGGTCGTGCTGGTCTTGTTTGACGCGCAGGTTTTCCCATTGCCGCAAGGCCGGTCCGCCAGTGACGATGACGTGGTCCGCGTGGCACCAAGAAGTTAGCAGAAGAAGAATGAGGGGAATGAGGCGCAGACGATCGGTCATGGCTGGGAAATAAAAGGTTCCCGCCAGTGTGGGAAGCGGCAATCTCACCTGAGGACTGATTTTCTTCCAGCTAAGAATCTGAGGATCACGAGCGGTCGGAATCTGCTCGCCGATTCCACTCGACCAGATCTTGGTAGCAAAGCCCTTTACCGCCGAAAAGATCCAGTGCGCTGCCCACCGTCACGTCCACGGCTCCGCGCCCGGCTTGCTCCACGAGTGATAGATCCGCCATCGTCGCCGCGCCGCCCGCGTAGGTCACAGGGCGTTTCCTCCACTTTCCTAGCAGCGCCACCAGTTCCGCGTCGATTCCGCCGCACAAGCCTTCCACGTCCGCCGCATGGATCAGGAACTCGTCGCAAAACGGCGCAAGTCGGTCGAGCGTGGCATGGTCCACCTCAAGATCGGTCAACGTTTGCCAACGGTTCATCGCCACCGTCCAGCCTGCTGCGGTCCGGCGGCAGGAAAGGTCGATCACCAGCTTTTCGCAGCCGATTTCTTTCACCAACGAGCGTAAAGTTTCTTCCAGAAATTTTCCCGCCGCGTCAAACAGCGCAGAGGTAACGATCACATGACTCGCCCCGGCTGCCAGCCATTCCACCGCGTTTGCTTCGTGGATTCCGCCGCCGATTTGTAACCCACCCGGCCAAGTCGCCAGCGCTTCCCGTGCGGCTTCGTCATTTCCGGGGCCAAGCTTGATCACATGCCCGCCGGTCAGCCCGTCATCGCGGAATCTCTCTGCGAACCAGCCAGCTGGCCGGTCCGAGACGAAATTCTCCGTCGGTCCTGCGCCCACGTCGCGCAAGCTGCCGCCGACGATTTGCTTCACCTTGCCCTGGTGGAGGTCGATGCAAGGGCGGAATTTGGTCATGGTGTGGTGAGGAAGGGATTGATGATTCGCAGATGGAAGCAATAAGAGATGCGCAGGAGCCGTTACCGGGATTTCAAGGGAAACGTCGAAGTCCAAACCTTGGATTGCGGTGATTGTGGCGGACGACCCAGATCCGGATGCGGCTGTCACGGATGTCGTAGAGGAAATGATATGGAAAACTCTCCAGATTACAGCGTCTCAAACCGCTCGCATCGAAGTGGAAAAATCGCGGATTCGCGCACACCTTCTCTATCCCGATTCGGAACTCGGCAAAGAAATCGTCTTTCAGTTCGTCCGACAAGTCCCGGTATTTCGCCAGAATTTCGTTTAGATCCGCTTGGACCCTGCGATGAAATCTAGCGTCCACGAAGCCGGAGTCCTGAAACCAGTTCCTCGAAGCCGATCATGATGCTTGGATCCTCGTCGGCCTCACGCATGCGCCGGAATACCTCCTCGTCAGGCACCGCGTAAACCGGCGTTTCAAGGCCGTGGAGCAGCCTAGAGGCCAGCGAGGCGCGCTCCTCTTCCGGCAGTTTGGCTGCTTCATTAGCGATCTCTTCAAGTTTCATTC
>JANMYL010000016.1:0-5464 GCA_031382045.1 Akkermansiaceae bacterium
GACATCCACGATCTACTGATGGACACGGGAATCGGCCGGACCGCCTACTCGATCATGGCGCAGGGGCAAATCGACCAAATTCTTTCCTCCAAGCCAGAAGAGCGTCGCGCTGTGTTCGAGGAAGCCGCCGGAATCACGAAATTCAAAAAGGAGAAAAAAGAAGCCCTGCGTAAACTCGAATTCACCGAGGCCAACTTGCTGCGCGTTTCCGACGTGCTCGCCGAGCAAGAACGCCGGATGAATTCGCTCCGCCGCCAAGTCGCGAAAGCCCGCCGCTATCAGACACTCGCCGCAGACACCCGGGTGCTAGACAGCCATCTAGGCCACAAGAAATTCGTGGAACTCACCGCTGAGCGCGATGAGCTGGTGGTTTCCATCCGTGGACTGGAAGTGCGCGACACCGAGTTAGAAATGCAGCTTCCCGGCAAAGAAGAAGTCGTCACCGAAGCCCGCACCGCCGCGCGGATTTTCGAGGGCGAACTCGCAGAACTCCGCCAGCGCCTCAACGAGCACCGGAATGCAATGAACTCCGCTGCAGGTCGCATTTCCTTCAACGACGAGCGCAAGTCCGAACTTGAATCCCGTATCCGCCAGAACCACGAGGAAATCGCCGAAACCCGTGAAAAACTCGCCAAACAAGAGTTCGATTTCATCGCGGCTAACGAATCACTCGATCAACTCAGCCGCATCATCGCCGAGAAAGAAATCCAGCTCGCCGACCAAGAAACCCGCACCAAAGGCACCCGCGAAGAGCGCGAGCGAATCGAAGCCGCCCTCCGCGAAACCCGCGGCGAGGCGAACCGCACCCAGACAATCATCGCCACCATGCAGGCGAAAATCGAAAGCTCGCTCGCCCAACTTGAAGGCAACCGCGAACGCTCGCGCCAACTTGGAGACGAGCAACAACGGCTCACTCTCGAACTCGAAGAATTCCGCGCCGAACAGGTCCGCATTGCTGGCGAAGTCCAGGCGACCGGCTCCATGCTTGGCGAGCTTGAAGATGGATTTCAATTCTCCGAGCGCACCTACCAGCACACCCGCGGCGACCTCGACGCCGCACGCACCGCAGCCGTCGAGTCGAACAAGATCCTCGCCCAGCGCTCCGCCCGTTTTGACGCCGTGCGCCAGCTTGTCGAGAGCGGCGAGGGATTTGAAAAAGGCACCCGCAACGTGCTCAAAGGCCTCGGGAATCCGGACCAATTCAAGCCCGGCATCCACGGCGTGCTCGCATCCTTCATCGAGGTGGACAACACCTGCGCGCGCGCCATCGAGACCGCACTTGGTAACCATCTCCAAGCCGTGCTCGTCCAAGATCAAGCAATGGCAGAGGCCATCATCAGCCGCCTGACAGAAAAACAACTCGGCATCGCAGCAGTCATTCCTGAGACATTCGTCGGCCATCCCGCCAGCACCCAGATAGAAGCCCTGCCAGAAGGAGCCATTGCTTGGGCGCTCGACCGGGTGAAATCCGACAAGCGCATTTCCAACGTCATCGAGAGCCTGTTGGAAAAAGTCCTCATCGTCCCGAATCAAGCAACCGCACTCCGCCTCCGCACGGTGCATCCCGGCGTCACCTTCGTCACCCTAGCTGGAGTGATCCTATCCGGCGAAGGCATGCTTCGCGGTGGCGCTGGCACCGAAGGTAGCACCTCGGTGCTCGAACTTCAGAACGAAGTCCGCACACTCGCCGCGGAGGTCGAAACCTTGGCGGCAGCCGATGAGACTGCTCGCACTCGTGTGAGCGATTTAGAATCACGCCTTGAACAACTCCGCGAAGAAGTTGAAATTTCGCGCGAGCGCCTCCAGCGCCAGAAGGTCGATCTATCCACCCTCCAAGGCCAGCTCAGCCTCGCCACCCGCGAGGTCGAGAATTTCGAAACTAAGCTCGAAAACGTCAACTGGGAGCGCGGTGAACTCGAAAACCGCGAGCGCGCCGCATCCGAGGGCCGCGAACATATGGAAGGCGAACTTGCCTCTGCCCGCGAACGCCTCGAAGCCCTTGAAAACGAGAACCGCCGCTTGCAATCCGAATCGGACGGCATCGTCCGCCGCGAGCAAGACATAGTCGAAGCTCTCAACGAACTGCGCACCGAGCTCGCCGTCGAGCGGCGCGCCAAGCAATCCGCCGAGGAACAGCAAAAACCGATGGAAGCCCGTCTCTCAGAACTCCGCGACGTAGCAATCCGCCGAGAAACCGAGATTGAAGCCTTCGACCAACGAATTGAAGCCGCCCTGGGTGAAAACGCCCGCCTTTCCGAGGAATGCGAATCTCACCGCGCCGAAGTCGAAGACCTCCAAGTGGAAATCAACACCCGCGCCGCAGGCCGTGCCACCCTGCTTGAAGCCATCGAAACCGCCGAAACCATACTCGCCGCTCTCCGCCGAGATCACTCGAAAGTGAATGAGCAAAAAGGCCGCGAAGAAATCGCCTGCACCAAGCTCGACCTGCGCCTCGAAAGCCTCGCCACCACGATCCAAGAACGCCATCAGATCGATTTAGCAACCTTCGAACCGGACGCCCATGCCCTGCTAGCAAGCATCGTCTCACAGAAATCCCTCCAAGGCCGTGGCGGTCGCCAATCGATCATCAGCGGCGACGAGTCAGAAGAGAACGACGAGGAAATGCCAACCGTCGTCGTAGATGGCACTCATGACGACGTTGAAATCCCCGGTGAAATGACCGGCGAGCCGGATTGGGAATTCGTGGAATCCATCGTCGCCGACATCAAGCGCCGCCTTGATGCAATGGGGCCGGTCAACCTCGATGCCATCGAGGAATTCGACGAACTTGAAGAACGCTATAATTTCCTCAAGAGCCAACACGACGACCTCGTCAACTCGAAGAAGGAATTGATGGAAGTCATCGACCGCATCAACACTGAGACCCAGCGGTTATTTGCCGAAACCTTCGCCCAAGTTAAAATTAACTTCCGAGAGATGTTCAAAGAGCTCTTCGGAGAAAAAGGCGAGGCCGACCTTAACTTGATCGACGACAGCGACCCACTCGAATCCGGCATCGAAATCACCGCCAAACCACCCGGCAAAAAGCTCCAATCGATCACCCTACTATCCGGTGGCGAGCGCTCAATGACTGCCGTCGCCCTGTTGTTTTCGATCTACATGATCAAGCCCAGCCCTTTCTGCGTGCTCGACGAGCTAGACGCGCCACTCGACGAGTCGAATATCAACCGCTTCGTCAAAGTTCTCGACCGTTTCATCGACAACTCGCAGTTCATCATCGTCACCCACTCCAAGCGCACCATGGCCCGCGCCGACGTGATGTATGGCGTGACTATGGAAGAATTCGGCGTCTCCAAACCCGTCGGCATGCGCCTCACCGCCGACGACGGCCAAGGCAACAAAACCGAAGCGAAAAGCGCCGCACAAAAAGCAGCCCTCCGACTCGATGCGTAGATAAAAAACTCTTGCGGACCCGCTCGACTCCATCGACATGGCTGACAGCGACCCCAAAGGCGAGCTGTGCTAACATATGCTAAATTTCTAGGACTCTGCCGTTTCTAACCTTAACTTGCCTTCCCCTTGTTAGGACGAAGTCTACACACGGAAACATAGATTTCAAAGCTCGAGTAACTGGCCTACATCTCCACTCCCCCCTGCCAATTCGCTGCTGATCGTGCATTCTCGCCGGGATCTCAAAGCCACACTCCGCACCATTCTGTCGCCCTACCAGCACAACGATGCCCTCTTTGTGTTAACCAACAAAAGCCACAACCGCATCTAGCTCCTCCAATTCAACACAAAACGGGTGGGAAAAAGCACCTTCAACTTGCCTTCTCCCAGCAAACCCGGTCAACCCCAAATCAAGCGCGCGCCCGAAGCCCTGCAACTCCTCATCGACGGCGACGAACTGCACGGAGCCACCCACATGTTCTGATACGAGCGCCCTTGCTAACATGAAAAAAATATCATGTTAGCACGCATCAGGCCGCCTTATACTACTGCATTCTTAGTGGAAAAGTATTTTTCAGACATCCCGTAGCTTATCAACCGCCTTGGCGAGCTTGAGAAAAAAACTCACCCGCCTGGAAGCCGAAAACACCCACGTCACCGCCGGCCAAGTCCTCCACCAAACCCTCTACCAGTGGCCTCAAATCCGCGACCGCCTTAGCTAGGAAAGCCTCGAAATCGACACTAACCTCCCCGAGAACATGATCCACCCCACCGAGTTCGGCATGAAAAATTGGATGGCCTTCGGCAGCGTAGAAGCCGGAGTAACAACGCCCTCATCCACACCCTGCTAGCTAACTGCCACAACCGAGAACTCGATCCCGAGGATCATCTCGTCAATGTGATCAAACGCCTAGCGCCAAATGCCACCCGGAGCAAGCCATCGCGTTGATACAAGCCCGCGTTGCCGTCAAGCGGCGCTCTAATGCCGAAGATGCCCCCAAAGAAATGCCCCGCCCAGCAGACGGCCCTGAGATGAATTTGGAACGCTTACTCTCGCCGCCATTTGCGCGGCCCCCAGCGGGCTGGGCATCCCAAGCAAGTCTGGGACTGCGACAAAAATTCCTAACGAAGGATGCCTAGTCTTAAGCTGAATCGAATGGGACGCTTACCAAAAAATGATTGGTTTCTCCGACGAGTAACGGATTCTATTCTTAAATCGTTTTATTGTAGGCAACTTTCAAAACACGTGAATTGTAACTCACAAAGTAGCGAGACTGCGTTTGGATAGTGATTTCACCCACAAATCCTGTAACGAGGCTGTATTAATTAACGATTGTTAGATTAACAGGTCCGAGCAAACCGGACGAAACCAACGGGGAATCCCGCTTGTAGGGGTCATGCGTGCTGTAGGTGTAGCGGCCAGTTTTAATCGGCTTCCCGCCAAGGAAACCTGGCGGGCATTGCACCGTGCGCACGTTAGTATCGATAGGCTGTTTGTCGCCGATGAGGCGGTTTGCCCAACGATTTGCCACTTCTATTTCAAACAAGTTATCACCGGCTTTCATATTGCCGGTAACCTCGATCCGCCACGGCGCACACCACACAACACCGAGATCCTTGCCATTCAGCCTGACTCGCGCCATGTCGTTGACTACTCCCAAATCGAGATAGGTTTTACCTGTTGGAACCTGTATGAGGTTCACTTTTTTCCGATAAGCGGCAATCCCGGAATAATACTTGATTCCTGGCTCCGACCGCACTGTCCAATCTTGCAGCGCGTCAAAAGTCACTTTCTCTGGCCCGCCCCACTTGGAATCGAACTCAACTTCCCATGCACCGGAAAGCTCCTGAAACCGCTTCGCTGCCGGGAAATTCTCTCCCGATTTAGCTAGCAAAATATCTTTCTCATCGAACACGACAAAGAAGCTTTGGAACGCAGCGAACTCAATGGGAACAGCCGTTTGGCCATCGCGGCGCTCGAAATTTAGCAGTGGTCGCTGCTCACCGGACACGGGGTCCCAGAGTTGAGGGTTGCCGTGGCCGACCCGGAAGC
>JANMYL010000022.1:0-21107 GCA_031382045.1 Akkermansiaceae bacterium
GAACATGCCGCCGGAGCCGCACGCGGGATCGAGGATGCGGCCGTGGTAGGGCTCCAGGATTTCCACGATCAATTTGACGATGGAGGTGGGCGTGTAGAATTCCCCGCCCTTCTGGCCCTCGCTCATGGCGAACTTGCCGAGGAAATACTCGTAAATCAGGCCAAAGGTGTCGCCCCCCTTGTCCATGGAGATGGAGGCCATGGTCTTGAGCAAGGAGGCGAGCGTGCGGCTTTCAAGGATGTGGTAGCTCTTCGGCAGGACGTCGGCCAAGTCCGGATTCTCCTTTTCGATGGCGCGCATCGCCTCATTGACCGCCTGCCCGACATTCGAGCCCTCCGGCAGACTGAGGAGATGGGAGAACCGCGCTTCATCCGGCAGATAGACCACGCCCGCCGCGTGGAAATCCGTGGGGCCGATTTTCCGCCGCGATCCGGCTTGCGGCTGAATTCCCTCTTTAACGGCCACGAACCGGACATCTGCATAGCGCAGGAAGATCAGGCCGAGGACGGTGGGCGAGTATTCGGAAGGCTTCAGGTCGGCGCCGGCCCAGAGCTGGTTGGCGGCGTCCCAGAGCTTTTTCTCGAGTTCGGCGTGGGAGTCGTCGGCGGTGGCGGGTTCGGTCCAGTGCATGAGATATCCAAGGCTAATTGGCATCAGTGAGACGACGAGGGAAATCCGCAAGGATTTGGCTGGGAGGCATGAGCGGCATGCAGGAGCCTCCGAGGTGACGGGATTGCGCCCGTCACCCTCCCCACCGGACAGGCGGATTTAAATCCGCGCCTCCATCCATGCGGCCAGGCTTCGCGTTTGATCTTGGATAAATGGATTTTGAGACGATGCTGCCGCCGATGCCAAATCTCATCCGCGTTGAGCCTGTTGCACTTCTTCCCACTCAAAATGGGTGTGCTGTGTTCCTCGGAGACGGAAACAAAACTATTGTGTTTTATATTGATCCCGGAGTCGGAGCTTCGATCAATGCCTCCTTAAGTTCTCAACTCCCGGCCAGGCCGCTAACGCATGATTTGTTTCTCCTTTCTCTGGAAGCTTTCGGAGCAAAAATCTCACGGGCTGTGATCGTGCGAATGGAACAGGAAATCTATTACGCTCGGTTGATTGTGGAGGCGGAGAACGAGATCATGGAGCGCAAGATAGTCGAACTCGATGCTCGCCCTTCCGACTGTTTGGCGCTGGTAGTCCGCTGCGGAGCTCCATTTTATGTGGTTAAAGAGCTTTGGGATCGACTGGAAGACATGAGCAATGTGCTCGCGGACATGCGGAAGGAGAACGGTCTATCTGAAGGTGGAGCAACGGATTTGGGAATCCTGTGAGTGACTGTAAATCTTTTGTTGCGGAGATCACGGGCGGTTTTAAATTGCGATCTCATGATAACAATAACGAGTCCATCGCTTCCCGCTTATTTCCACGAAGATATTTTACTGCACCCAGAGAGCCGTGAATTTCCTCCCTTCAATCTCGTTCGTTTACTCGGTACTGTGTTCGCGCCCACCCAAGGGTGCCGAGTTTGTATTTTGATCGATTTTGACAGCCCAGAAGAGTTCATCAAAGACAATGCGTTTCTGAATCATGACGGCTTTCCAGTGCAGAAAAACGCCTACAAACACTTTTATCTCGGGCTACAAAACGAGGCTCTGGACGAGCTTGAAATGACCGGCGGCGAGATGTTTGCCTATCGTTGCACCCATGGTTCGAATCTTGATTTGGCTGACGATGTTTGGGACACCAAGGGAAACAAGCTCTCGCTGGATGCCGACATCTACTCGAACTACGACTTGATCCTCTGCATTTCCACATTCTCCGCCACGGCTCCTCTAACAGCGAAGTGCAAGGAATACGGTTTCCGCGGTGCTACGCTCCACGGACTCAACGATGTGATCCTCAATTCCGGCCTCGCGGTGGACTATCACGAGGTTTCGGAAGATACTGAACGCCTGCGTGCGGCATTGACCAAAGCAGACTCGATCGAAATCGATTTTGCCCTTGAGGACGGGCGGGTCCTAACTGCGTGGCTTGGTCTCGATGCACAAGAAGCTCAAAAATCCCACGGTCTCTGCCTCGGAAAAACTCCGGATATCGCCAATCTTCCCGCCGGCGAGGTTTACTTCGTGCCAGCCGATGCCCGCGGCCAGTTTCCGATGAAGTACGAAGACGGAACGCTGGGAGTTCTCGAAGTTGAAAACCGCTGTATCATCCATTCCACGCTGATTCAGGGAAACCAAGCAACCATCGACGCCCACAACGCCCGCTTAGCAGATGACCCGATGACCGGTACGCTCGGCGAACTCGGCTTTGGCACTCAAGTTCTGCCAGTTTCAGGTGCAGACATTCAGGATGAAAAAGTGCTGGGCACCTGCCATCTGGCGACCGGCCGCGACGACCATCTCGGCGGTGACATCCTGCCGAGCATGTTCAAGAAGCACGAAAACTCGACTCACGACGACATTCTGTTTGCACCGCATAAGACGCCCAATTTCAACATCAGCCAAGTCCGCATGAATCGCGGGCAGCAGCAGGAAATCCTCATCGAGAACTTCCGGCCCGCGCGCTATCTCATCGACGCGCTGGCGGCAGGACGCTGAGCGCGACGTCCGAGAATTCCGTATTTCGGAGCGAAAAGTAGCGAACCCGCAAACAACAGAGCCTGCATCAGCACGATGCAGGCTCCGGTGGATGCATCAATGTAATAGCTGATAAAAATCCCTACCACAGTGGAGCTCACGGCAGCGACTGCTGCAATGGCCAGCATTCGATCAAAGCGGTCCGTCCACAAGTGGGCGATGCTACCGGGCGTTACTAGCATGGCGACCACCAAGATGATTCCCACCGCCTGAAGCGAAACGACGATGGCAAGCGACAGCAAGCCGAGCAGCAGGTAGTTGAGAAATCGATCCGGCAGCGCCATGACACGCGCTTGGCCGGGATCGAAGCAGATTAGGAGCAAATCTCGCCGCAGGGCGAGCGTCACGCCGAGCACCACACCACCGAGACCGAGCGTTTGCCAGACTTGGGAAGACGTAATGCCGAGAATATTTCCCAGCAAAATATGGTCTAAATGCATGTCCGAAGGCGTACGACTGAAGAGCACCAATCCGAATGCAAATAAGCCCGTGAAAACCACGCCCATCACGGTGTCTTCCTTGATCCGACTATTTCGCTTGATGAAGCCCGTGCTCACCGCACAAAAAAGCCCAGCCCCGAAGGCTCCGATCGCGAGCGGCAGCCCGGCGATGTAAGCAAGCACGATTCCTGGCAAGACGGCGTGAGAAATCGCGTCGCCCATCAACGACCAACCCTTGAGAATTAGAAAACACGACAACACCGCGCAGAGAGCGGCGACCATAGTCCCGACGAGCAACGCATCTCGCATGAAAGCGTATTGCAGGGGTTCGAAAAATTCCATCATGGAGCGGGCAAGGTGGCCGCGCGACTGAGGCGGCGTTGGGAGGCAAACATGCCATGTTTCGGAGCAAAGAGAAAAGCCGCTAAAAACACCAACGTCTGGAGCGTGACGATGCAGCCACCGGTCGCACCGTTGAAAAAATAACTGGCGTATACGCCCACCAACGAGGTGGCCACTCCCATGACTGAGGAGAGCCAGAGCATTTTCCCAAAGCGATCCGTGAGCAGGTAAGCGGTCGCACCCGGCGTGACGAGCATGGCCACCACTAGGCAAGCACCCACCGCTTGCAGGGCAGCGACGGCAGTGGCGGCGAGCAGCGCAAGCAAGGTGACATGTAGTCCACCAGCCGGAAGCCCAAGTGTGCGAGCTTGATTCGGATCAAAGCAAAAAAGCATGAGATCCTTCCACTTCAGGCCCAGTACCACCAAAGTAACCGCGCTGATCATGACGACCTGCCAGATATCAGGATCGGAAATGCCAAGGATATTTCCCAGCAAGATGACCTTCAAATCCACTCGCGCCGGAAAAAGGGAGATGAGCAACAAACCCAGCGCGAAGTAAGCGGTGAAGACAATTCCGATGGTGGCGTCCTCCCGGATGCGGCTTTTCGCCTTGATGAAGGCCATGGTCGCTGCAGCCAACAAGCCGGCGACAAAGGCACCCAACGCGAACGGCAGCCCGAGAATATAGGCCAACGCGACACCAGGCACCACTGCGTGGGACAGCGCATCCCCCATCAACGACCAGCCCTTGAGAGTCACAAAAGACGATAGAAATCCACACACGCCGCCGATCAGCGCGCTGACCCAGATGGCGCGCAGCATGTAGTCGTAGTGAAACGGCGTCAGCAGAGACTGGAGGAGTTCACTCATGCTCTTCGGATCGCTGTTTCAACAACTCCTCGTGCTCGCCGCGGTCCTTGTATTCGAGGTGGCCGTCCTTGCCGAAAATGAGTGGGCGCTCGTCATCGGTGAGAATGCTAATTGCCCGACCGTCATGGTCCTGGATAGTGGATTGGTCGAACTTGAACTGCCGCAGCACGCCGCCGAAAGCCGCCGCTAGATTTTGCTCGGTGAAGACTTGGGAAGTCGGACCATACGCCAGCACAGTGCGGTTGATGAGCACGACCTGATCGCAGAATTCTGGGACGCTCCCCAAATTGTGAGTGGAGACGAAGATGATGCAACCCTCGGCGCGGAGCTCGCGGAGCAAGACGATGATCGCCTCCTCCGTCTTGACATCCACGCCGGTAAAAGGCTCGTCCAATAGAATCAAGCGCCCTCCCTGGGCCAGCGCGCGGGCTAGGAAAACCCGCTTTTTCTGCCCGCCGCTCAGTTCACCGATCTGCCGGTCCTTGAACTCCCACATCGAGACCCGGCGCAGGCTTTCCTCGACCTTCGCCTTGTCCACTGCGCGCGGGATACGAAGAAAATTCATCCCGCCGTAGCGGCCCATCATCGCCACATCCCAGACGCTCACGGGAAACTGCCAATCCACCTCTTCCGATTGCGGCACGTAGGCGACGAGATGCTGCTTGAGCACGGCGCGCACGGGCAGCCCGTTGATTTTCACACTGCCCGTCTTGGGTTTCACAAAGCCCATGATGCTCTTAAAAAGCGTGGATTTCCCGCTGCCATTCACGCCGACGAGGGCGCAAATCGTGCCGCCCTCAAGATGGAACGAGGTGTCGTGCAGCGCGAGATGACCGTTCGGATAGGCCACGGAAACGCCTTCGACGTCGAGCTGCGGGAGATCTTGCTGCGTGCTCATTGCGGGCGGAGAAATCCTTTCACGATGGTCTCTGCATTGCTCTCTAAAAGTTTTAAATAAGTCGGTGCCGGACCGTCTCCGGCGGTCAGCGAGTCCACGTAAAGCACGCCCCCGTAGCGGGCTCCGGTTTCCTTCGCCACTTGGCGGGCGGGCTTATCGCTGACAGTGCTTTCGGAAAAAATCACGGGAATCCGGTTCGCGCGCACGCCGTCGATCACACTTCGCACTTGCTGCGGCGTGCCTTGGGCGTCGGCGTTGATGGGCCACAGATAGAGTTGCTTGAGATCGTAGTTGGCACAGAGATACGAGAACGCTCCCTCGCTGCTCACAAGCCAACGTTGGTCCTCCGGGATCGCTGCGAGTTTCTGGCGAATCGGCTCGTCGAGCGCCTTGATTTTCGCGGTGTAGGCGGCTGCGTTTGCGGTGTAGATCCCCTCATTCGCAGGGTCCATTTTCACGAGTGCGCGACGGATGTTTTCCACGTAGATCGCTGCATTTGCGGGGGACATCCATGCGTGCGGATTCGGCTTGCCCGAGTAGGGCCCCTCGCCGATGCCGATGGGCGTGATCCCCTCCGTCAGCACCGCGCCGGGGACGTTTTTCACGTTGGTGAAAAACTTCTCGAACCAGAGTTCGAGATTCATGCCATTCCACAAGACAAGGTCTGCGCTCTGCGCTTTGACGATGTCTTTCGGCGTCGGCTCGTAACCGTGGATTTCCGCACCAGGCTTGGTGATCGACTCCACCTCCGCCGCGTCTCCAGCGACCTCGCGGGCCATGTCGGCGATGATGGTGAAACTCGTCACCACCCGCTTTTTGCCCGAGGCCGGGCGATGTTTGCTCCCATCACAGCCGAGGACAAACACGGCACACAGGGCGGTCGCGAGCATGAGCACGCCTCTGCGGGCAACACATTTCATGGGCTTATCGATGTCAGATTTCATATTCGGTTCAATGTAGAATTTTAGATGAGGCTAAATTTCCGGTCAAAACTTCGTGCTCAATCCCAGAAAAGGCGTAAAATCCGTGGAGGCGCTGTTAAGACCGATCCTCAAGCCGCCGTCGAATTGCCAAGTGGGCGTGGCCGCCCAAGTCATGCCAGTGTTGAAATAAGCTTCCCAGTCTGCTCCGGATTCGGCGCTTAGAATGCTGACCCATTCCAAGAAAACCGCAGTATTTGCCGTTAATTCATGGCTGGCGGTGGCCGAGTTCAGCAGGCCGAGGTGGTGGCCGTTGCCATCTTCATCTGCTTCTAAGTCAAATTCTGCCATCACCGCGCAGGACCAGCCGCCCGGACCATCGAAGCCGATGGGGACGATCAAGCCACCTTCAAACTCGCCATTACCTAGATCCGCATTCGCCGTAGGAATCTTGATAAACGGCATCAATGCCAGCGCAGTCGCGCCCTCATCATTGCCCCAAAGATTGCGCTTGACGCGGATTTCTACCTCTCCAAATCCTTCATCTCCATCACGAACATGGGTGTAAAATGGCATCACCACTTGCAGGTCGGTCGAGGGATCCAGGCCAATCTTGGCATTGAGTTCCCCGAGCGAAAATTCGCGGGCACCGCCATCGCGGGTAAAATTCGCGATTTCCATTTCAAATTGGAAATGCCCAGCGTCCACGGTGCGCGGACTTTCCGTAGTGTCTGGCCGGTCGGTGCTGAGCGGGCGGAGTTCGGCCGCTGAACTGATTGAAATTCCGCAAACCATGACGGCGTGCAGAAAGGTGGCTGATTTGAAGTAGCGAGTGGTCATTTCGCTTAAAAATTAGCCAAGGCTAATTTTGGTTGGCAAGGCTAAATTTCTCCACGTATGACTTTTTAAATTGTGCCATCCAGCGCCTCACCTTTCCCGCAAGGCTTACTCGTCTTGGATCTGAAGCCTCAGGGGCGGCTTCAGTGGGATTCCTTCTTCGACATCCCCGAGATCGAGACTGTCCAAAACATTCGTGTGCCGGCGGACCAATCCCGGTTCGGCAGAGGTCGCCGCGAAACTTGGGACTTCGATGTGATAAGGATCATCTCCAATCAAAACTGGCTCTTTGGGGCGGATCGGCACCGCGTCGAGCGCAGGCATGTTGAGGATCGCCATTTCAGGAATCCCACCTTGGCTGACCGCTCCGGAATGCACCGTGCAAAACGGCAGATTCTCTGTGCCCTTGCGAAAATATTCCGTCATCGCCGTGGAACGCGAACGAACTTTTCCAGAGTTGATATCCTCGACGTGCTCTTGGCAAAACTGGGTCGCGCGCTGGCCCGAAGTTGCGCATACAGGCACCTCGATCACCCCCGCCGGAGCCGCCAATCCGCTGCCACCGAATGACGGTGCAGCCGCATTCATTGCTGCCTGCCAGACTGGCATCGCGAGATCTCGGCTGAAAGCACCCGGATAGATTGCCTCGCCGCTGCCGGTCAGAAATCCCGTCCACACTCCGCAGGTGACGCGCTTATTATAACCGATGAACCACGAGTCCGAGAAGCCGTAGGTGGAGCCACCCTTGCCTGCTCCGCTGAATGGTTTTTCGACCAATTCGTCTAGCACCCCCTTCGAGCTACCCCGGTAGAGTGAGCCCGCCATCATGCTGTGGACTTGCCAGTTTGTCGCCTCATCGATGATGCGCCGCGAGTTCTGCGCCTGCCGCTGGCGACGATAGACCACGCGCCCGGCCGAGTTCTCGACCCGGTCCAGATAGATCAATTTGTCAGGCCCGGACATGCCACCGAGAGGAAATGTCGTCATCGCCAGCACCGCTTGTTTCATCGAGACCTCCTCGAAACCGACCGCGAGCCGTGGCAGCAATTCCGCTTTTTGCAGCGGCAGGCCGAAGGCGACGCCCGTGTCCACGACCCGCTGCAAGCCCGCCGTCCCGGCAAATCGCACTGTCGCCCCGATTTTTGAATTCTCCAACGCCTCGCGCACGGGGATCTCCCCCGCATAAGTCGGCGACGGGACTTCCATCCCCCACTCGCCGAGGATCCCCTCCTGCCCACCGACCATCACCGCCCGGTTATCCATTGGCTCGTCCTCCACCAGCGAGGCTGGCGTCTGGCCGCCACTTAGGCCAGCCACGTAGATATATGGGAAAAACGCGGTGCCAAGCGGGCGCTTCCCCAGCTCAATGAAATCGTAGGGGACCTGCGCATAATCCCGCCCGCCGACGTGAGCGAGCACCTCCCCCGTCTCGTGATCAAGCATCAGCGCGGCACCTTGCAGATAGGTGGCGGGCTTCGAACTGCTTTTCCGGTAGTCCTGATATTTCTGGTGCGCGTATCCCGGGCGAGCTTCAGCCTTGGCAAGGCTTTCCAACAACGATTTCTGCGCCGCGTTCTGGGCCTCCGCTAGGATCGTCGTGTGAATCCTGAATTTCCCCGAAGCCAGCGCATCTTCGCCGAGCGCCTGCCCCACCGCTTCGGCCACGCGCTCGTAGAGATGAGAAGTCCCGCGCCGCAGCGGCTGCGAATTGAGCTTGAGCGGCGAACTCGTGAAGCGAGCCAGCTCTGCGGAGGAAATCATGCGCTCCTCACGCATCCGACCGAGCACATAATTTCGCCCATCCAAGTTTGCCTTCAAATTATTCAACGGCGAGCGGCCATTAGGATTTTTAATTAAAGTCACCAACGAGGCACATTCGTCAGTCGTCAATTCCATTGGCTCCTTACCAAAATACCCCAGCGAAGCCGAACGAATCCCGTAAAACCCACTGCCGAAATAGATGCGGTTGAGGTAGAAATTCAGAATTTCCCGCTTCGAGTAGCGGTCTTCAATCCGCCGTGCGAGGAAGGCCTCGACCATTTTCCGTTGGATCGTCGTCTCCTTCCGCACCACCGCCTCCTCCTTGAGATTGTAAGCATTCCGCGCGAGCTGCTGGGTGATTGTGCTCGCGCCTTGGTTGCCACCTTTGGCATTCAGAATGACCGCCCGCACGACACCGATGTAGTCCACGCCATGGTGGCTGAGAAACCTTGAGTCCTCGCCCGCTCGCAGCGCCTTGATGAAAATTTCAGGAACCCGCTCGATCGGGATCACACTGCGGTTTTGGACGAAAATCCGGCCAATTTCCTTGCCGTTCCGATCCAGAATAATGCTCGGTTCCTCAAGGTCGTTGATCCGCTCGAGATCGTAAGTTGCCGCCCGCTCACGAAATTCGCGGGTGAAGACCTCCATGAAAAGCCAGCCCGCGCCGCCACCGACTAACCCCACCAGCAAGCCGAGCACCAGAATGGTCACCCAAAAGCCTTTGCGCTTGAAGAACCAAGGTTTATTGATCTTCTTCTGATTCGTATTTTGAATAGTTGCCATGCCTGATCCGGATTCATCACCGACCTGCCAATCGGTCACACGGACGATACGCTATCCGAGCGACGTGCCCCCCGCAACCCCTTCGTTGAGGGCGATTTTACGCGACCGCATTGCGCAGGAAGGTCCACTGGAATTCTCCGAATTCATGGCCGCCGCCTTGTATCACCCGGCGCTCGGCTACTACGCCCGCGAATCACGCCAAGTCGGGCGAGGCGGGGATTTCTTCACCAGCGTGAGCGTGGGGACGCTGTTCGGCAAGTTACTCGCCCGCCGATTTCTCCGCGAATGGCGAGAATCTGGCTCACCCACGCGCTGGCGAATTATCGAATGCGGAGCGCACGATGGCACGCTCGCCGCAGACATTCTCGCGGAAATTTCTCACCTCGAGCCGCAAGCATTCGCCGCGCTCGAATACGCCATCCCCGAGCCGCTGCCCCTGCTCCAAGCTGCACAGCGGGAATCACTCGCCCCATTCCACACAAAAACGCGCTTTATTCAAGAGGTCGGCGAGCTCCACTCAGATCCCCTTCCCGGCATCGCCTTCGGGAATGAGCTGCTCGACGCCCTGCCGTTTCACCTCGTCGAGTGGGCGAAGGGCCGCTGGCACGAATGCAAAGTTGCAAGCACCCCGGACGGCGATTTCGTCTGGCAAGCCGATCATAAAATCACCAGCCCCGCGTTGCTCCACGCAGTTGCCCTGCTAGGAAATTGCTTTCCAGAAAACTACCGCACCGAAGTCCGCACCAACTTCCGGAATTTCCTCGATCCGCTTACCCGAGCCCTCACCTCTGGTCTGCTGCTTTGGCCCGACTACGGTTTCGCCCGGCCCGAATATTATCACCCGGACCGTAAAACCGGCACCCTACGCACCTTTTCCAAACACCGCGCCGGCGAAAATCCACTCGCCACGCCCGGGGAAATCGACATCACCGCGCACGTCGATTTCACCGCCGTGGCAGAAATTGCAATCCAGCTAGGCTGCACGCCCGTGGCATTTTCCTCCCAAGGTAGCTGGCTCACCGCCCAAGCCCGCGAATGGCTGCTCGCCCAAGAAGGAGTCCCAGACGCCGCCGCACTCCGCCAATTCCAAACCCTCACCCACCCGGCCCACCTCGGCGGCAGTTTCCACGTCATCGAGCTGGCTTGGAACAACCCCGCGGCGCCGGCCATGCCTCCGGGAGTTTTGCACCGCCTCGGCTTGAACCCATCAACAACGGCGGAATCACGCAACCGGACGTAAGGCTTGGCATTTCCAACACGATGCAAACGACGCCGGAACACTCTCGTAGCAATGTTCACAGTGCCAATCCGCGCCTATTACCACCGGGGAATACTCAAAATTCACGAGTAGCGAGACAGCTCGCTCGTAGTCGCTCTCATGGGCCACACAAAGCGACGGCATCGCAGCACCCGGGACAACCACCATATTATAGATGCTCTCGTTCCGAATAAAATTCTCGATGCCCGCTTCATCCAGGACCGACTTATAATAGCCGACGCGCGTGAAATCGGGATTTGAATACACTTCTTTCACATTACAAATGGAAGCCCGACGCGCTTCGGGTGCAAGACGAATTTTCCCGGAGAAAACTTTCCGCACGAGATTGCCATCCCGTGCTTGCCCACCGCGCGGGACTCGTTAAGGTAACTCCGTTAGCCGGGATGGCGGAATTGGTAGACGCGCCAGATTTAGGTTCTGGTATCGAAAGGTGTGCAGGTTCGAGTCCTGTTCCCGGCACTTTTTAAGACGGATAAAATTGGACAGGTCTGCAAACCCAGCAGTAATTCCACCCAACAAGCATTTGATGAAACTTCCTATCCTTTACATCAAACCCGGCTGCCCTTGGTGCGACGAGGCCATTCATGATCTCAATCGTAAAAACATAGCCGTGAAAACGGTGATCGTCTCTGGCAACCGCGAGGCTATGCAGGAAATGATCGCACTCTCTGGCCAAGGAAAAGTGCCGACCTTAGACTGGCACGGCGATGTCTTGGCAGACTTCGGCCACGATGAACTCATCCCGTTCCTCAAAAAACACGGCGTGGTCTAATTCCGCCGATACTTGGCAAGAAAGTGGCAGCTTCCAGCCAGCCCGCCCCTTCATCCTTGCCCATCCGTGTGGCGGCCACTAAGTTTTGCGCTCCTGCCAATGAGCTCAAAACCTGTATTTCTCTATGACACGACCCTGCGCGATGGCACTCAGGGCGAAGGATTCCAACTTTCCGGCCTCGATAAGCTGCGGATCGCCCAGCGACTCGACGAGTTCGGCATCGACTACATCGAAGGCGGGTGGCCGGGCTCCAATCCCAAGGACATCGAATTTTTCCGTGAGGCTAAAAAACTCAAGCTCACCCACGCCAAGCTCGCCGCCTTCGGCTCCACCCGCCGCGCGGATACACCCGTCGAGGACGATCCACAGGTCCGCTTGCTGCTCGAAGCGGAGACTCCGGTAGTCACTATTTTCGGTAAAAGCTGGGAACTCCAAGTCACCGAAGTCCTCCGCACCACCGTCGAGGAAAACCAAGCAATGATCCGCGACACCGTCGCTTATTTGGTGAAACACGGTCGCGAGGTGGTCTATGACGCAGAGCATTTTTTCGACGGGTATAAAGATTCACCAACGCACGCACTCGCTACGCTCCAAGCCGCTGCCGATGGCGGGGCCGCCTGCCTCGTCCTCTGCGACACCAACGGCGGCACGCTTCCATCAGAAGTCATGCAAATTTGCATGGCCGTGAAAAAGCACCTGCCAGACACCCCCTTCGGCATCCACACCCACAACGATTGCGAGCTCGCAGTAGCGAACGCCATCGTCGCCGTCCGCGCCGGGGCGAGTCAAATCCAAGGCACCATCAACGGCTACGGCGAGCGCACGGGGAATTGTAACCTCACCTCCGTCATCCCCATCCTCCAGCTCAAGATGGAAATGCCTGTCGTCCCGCACCTCGAACAACTGCGCGATCTATCGTATTTCGTGGACGATGTTTCCAACAACCCGCACTTCACTCGCGCAGCCTTCGTCGGCAGCACCGCCTTCGCCCACAAGGGCGGCATGCACGTGAATGCCGTCCAAAAACTCGCCCGCAGCTACGAGCACATCGTCCCCGGCAGCGTCGGAAACTCACAAAACATCCTCGTCTCCGAACTCAGTGGCCAGTCAAACATCCTCGTGAAAGCCGCAGAACTTGGCCTCCCGCTGGAAAAAGGCTCGCCCGCTGCCAGCGCCATCCTCCACCGCGTGAAAGAATTGGAAAACGAAGGCTACTCCTACGAAGCCGCCGGAGGCTCACTTGAAATCCTGATCCGCCGCGAGCTCGGAGACTACTTGAAAACCTTCGACCTCAAGGAATACCACAGCTCCTTCCGCCAATACCGGGACGGCCACCCGCCCATTTGCGAAGCCACCGTCAAGCTCTCCGTCGGTGGCACCCTCGAGCACACCGTCGCGGAAGGCCACGGAGTGGTCAACGCGCTCGACCTCGCCCTACGCAAAGCCCTGCTCCCATTCTATCCAGAAATTTCCGGCGTCTCACTCGTCGATTACAAGGTCCGCATCCTCGATGGCCACGACGCCACCGCCGCGAAGACCCGCGTGCTCATCGTCTCCACCGATGGTCAAACAAGCTGGGGCACCGTCGGCGTTTCAGAAAATATTATCGAAGCCAGTTGGCTCGCCCTCGTGGACGGCATCGACTTGTTTCTGCAGCGCAGGAAATAAATCAACGAAATAGAATATCCATCATGAAACCCGCAGACCGTTACCACCGCTTTGTCCGCTGGTCCGAGGAGGACCAGTGCTACATTGGCTATTGCCCAGATCTCTACTTCGGCGGTGCCTGCCACGGAGAGCGCGAAGAAGAAGTTTACGCAGAACTCTGCGTCATCGTCCGCGACGAAATTACTCACCGCCTCGCCAAAAGTGAATCGCTACCTGAACCTGCCGTCCGCGCCACTCGAGATCTTGACTTCGCCGCCGCATAAGAAGCCCCCTACTCAGCTTCAATCCAATAAAACCACTTCAGCCGCGCGCGGCATCGGATTTTTGTGAATCATCGGGGCGTTTCACACTCCCTCCACTCACCTAACCTCGTGGATCAAAATATCCGTATCCATCATGCCAACAGCCGCTCGATGACATCCGCCGCTGTGTAGAAATCCCGGCTTCTCAGCAAGGATTCGCGCACCGCGCCGAGATCGTCGCCGATGGTGATGAGCTGCGGCTCGACATTTCCATGACGGATCTGCGGGATGCCGGCGGACGCGGCGAGTGAGTTGCACAGGCAGACGCGGCCCGCCGTTTGAGTCGCGTCACCGCCCTTCGCGACATAAGCGTCCTCTGGCTCTGCCGAGCAACGGAAGCCGACGCCGCCGTCGGGCTTTTCATACATTTCGCGCAGCACCCCGAGATCGCACACGCGTCCACGTTCTTTATAGACTGCCGGGTCGGCGATGCTGCCCGCCACTTGGGCGACCTTGAATGGAAAACCGGTGGGCGAGGCAAAGGCGTCGGTGTGGACTTTCAAATCTCCTCGTTTCACGCCCGCGAGGATTTCAGCCTTGATCGAAGGATCGAATCCGGACTCCTCGCAAAACGCGAACGCCGTGCCCACTTGAATGCCCTTCGCGCCGAGTGCCTGGGCTTCGCGCAGTTTGCCGATGCGGCCGTACCCGCCAGCGAGCCAGAATGGCAGGCCGATTTCTGCGAACTTCGCGGGATCGATCCGGTCGCGCTCACCGTAGATCGGCTCACCTTCTGGCGTGAGTCGCAGCGGCCCACGCGGCGGCGCGTTGTGGCCACCAGCAATCGCTGCTTCCACCACAAATCCATCGACTCGCCCGGACGATTTACGACGTAAATTTTCCGCCAGCACCGGCGAGGAAACGATCGCGAGGAAAATCGGGCGCACGAGTTTCGGCACGGGGCCGAATTCTGTAGGATCGAGGCGAATGAGCACGGGCTCCTTCGCGCCCGTGACATCAAGCCTCATTTCGGCGGGATTTCCAGCTGCCAGATCATCCAGGATTTTCGGAATCTGCCTAGGAATGCCCGCGCCCATTAGCACCACATTCACACCCGCTAGCATCGCGCCGTAAAGCGCCAGCAATGTCGGGGTTTGGATTTTTTCCAACAGATTGAGCCCCACCCATCCCGCGTGACCTTCCTTCGCGAGATGGACCGCGACGAAGCTCGAAGCGATCACCAACTCGCGAGTGAAGCGCGACGGCTGATGGGAAATCATCGACGGCGTCTTGAAAGCAGCGCTTTCCTTTTTGCCACCGGCGATGAAGTAGCGGCCGAGAATACGCTTCGCCATCTCCGGATAGGGAAACGCATCGAGGGCGCGTCGCAAGTGACCGCCCGCATCGCCAAGCTGAAGCTGCCGCGTGAGCAATAAATCCAGAGCTGTGCCCGAGACTACCCCGAGCTGGCCCAGTTGGGAAACCGCCCGTGCCAAACGCCAGCCAGAAACCCCGATGCCCATCCCGCCTTGGATGATCGGCGGCAACATCAAGGCATCGGCGAGGCCGTAAAATACGGGAATTGTGCTCATTTGTCCTAAAGTAAGGGAGTTCGCCAGTCCGCCAATTTCAAAGCAGTCGGTGCATAGAAAATCGTTTGAAAAGCACGATCACGCTTCAGCCATTGCAAGCGCGGCAGGAAATAGCACGGAGTTTTCCAAGTGAATGTGCCGGTGCAAGTCATCCTCCAATTCCGCCAAGCCAGCGAAAAGCGCTCGGTAAGTGTTACAGGCTTCGGGCGGTGGATTGAAACCGTTAGTCAATTCCCGCAGGCGGGAAAGCGCGCTACCGGCATCGTCGTGCTCGTGCAGCATGCAGGCGATCG
Source organism: Akkermansiaceae bacterium (assembly GCA_031382045.1). GTDB lineage: Bacteria > Verrucomicrobiota > Verrucomicrobiia > Verrucomicrobiales > Akkermansiaceae > Luteolibacter. The sequence goes on from JANMYL010000022.1 coordinate 15,339, forward strand.
GGCCATCCACTGGCATCGAAGATGCTCCATTCTCCACCATCTCGACGATCGCAGGAAACAGAGTTTTCTCCTCCTTCATGAGGTGGCTTTCCAATTCAGCAGCCATTTCTGTGAAGATTTCATGCACCTCCACCAGCGACGGCGTGTGCCCGCCATGCACCCGCGCGACCCGCTCCGTCATCGCGTGCAGCCGCGGCAGCTCGCTCCGCAGATAAGCGTGATGGGTGCTCACGATGTGATCGATCAGCTCCACAGGCGGCAGCAACGCCGGGTTTTTCGACGAATTTCCTTTCTCCAACATCCCCGCCTCCAGTTGCTCCATCACGGACTCAGCGGCGATTCCCTTCAGCTCGCAGGCCTCGCGCAAAGTGCGTCCGCCTTGGCAGCAGAAATCGATTTGAAAGGATTGGAAAACCCGCGCCAGCGTCGGGCTTTCGGCCACGATCTCACCCACGGTGCGATCGATTAAGGGAGTTCCAGCGGGTGAAAATACAGTGGGTGAATGACTCATGACACCGCGAATCTCAGCGATGACTCGGACAAGATCAACATTAAAGAAATTTAATTCTTTAATTAAGCAATGGTTCTATGAATAGAAAAATAGATGCAAAAACTATAATTCATTGAATCATCTGGGTTGGCAGAAACCTCCGCGTTTTTTGCTTGATGATGCTATCCATGGTGCTTTCTCTTCATTCCCTGCCACCATATTTAGTGTTTGATGAATTTCCCCTAAAAAATCAAATATCCTGACTTCGCAAGATTCCCCACTCAATTCGACTAGCCATGAAGACGCCCGCCACCACCCTAGATTCCCCGCCCAGCCCGCTGTCCAAAACGTCCGGACTCGTCTTCGAAGCCCATTTTGCCACGCCAGGAATTTCGCCATTTGACGAGATCGAGTGGGACCACCGCACGGCGGAAATCACCGATGACAGCGGCAAGGCGATGTTCCGCCAAGAGAACGTCGAGGTGCCCCGAGCCTGGAGCGAACTCGCCACCAAGATCGCCGTCTCCAAGTATTTTTACGGCGACGCCTCACTCGGCAAGGACCCTCACACCGGCGGCCGCGAGCAATCCGTCCGCCAGCTCATCCACCGCGTCACCCGCACCATCGCCGACTGGGGTCTCATGGACGACTACTTCGCGGATGACGCGAGCGCAGAGAATTTCTACCAGGATCTCACCTGGCTCTGTCTCCATCAGCACGGAGCTTTCAACTCGCCAGTGTGGTTCAACGTCGGCCTGCACCACCATTACGGCGTCGGTGAAAACGGCAGCGAAGGCTCATGGTTCTGGGATCCAGCCGCCGGAAAAGCCCGCCGCGCACCCGGCCAATACCACTATCCGCAGGCCAGCGCGTGCTTCATCCAAGGCGTGAAGGACAACATGGAAGACATCATGCGCCTCGCCACTTCAGAGGCCATGCTCTTCAAATACGGCTCGGGCTCCGGCTCGGATCTATCCACCCTACGCTCGTCCCGCGAAAAACTATCCGGCGGCGGAAAGCCTTCTGGGCCGATGTCATTCCTGAGAATTTATGACCAAGTAGCCAATGCCGTGAAGTCCGGCGGCAAGACCCGCCGCGCGGCTAAGATGAACACGCTCAAGGATTGGCATCCAGACATTGAGGATTTCATCGAGGCCAAAACCATCGAAGAAAAAAAGGCTTGGGCACTCATCGAGCAAGGCTACGGCGGCAGCTACAACGGCGACGCCTACGGTTCAGTGATGTTCCAAAACGAAAATTTATCCGTCCGCGCCAGCGACGAATTCATGCAAGCCGCCGCCGATGGTAGCGACTGGTGGACCCGCCGCGTCACCGACGGCGAGCCCTGCGAGAAAAAAGACGCCCGCGAGCTGTTGCGAAAAATTTCCCTCGGCACCTGGACTTGCGGCGACCCCGGCATGCAGTTCGACTCGACCATTCACCACTGGCACACCTGCAAGGGCAGCGGCCGCCAGCACTCGACCAACCCCTGCTCAGAATACCTTTTCCTCAACGACACCGCCTGCAATCTCGCCTCCCTCAACCTCGTCCATTTCCAGAAATCCGACGGCGCATTCGACACCGCACGCTTCCAAGCCGCCATCCGGCTCTTCATCGTCGCCCAAGAAATCCTCGTCGATCGCGCCAGCTATCCGACCCAGCCAATCGCGGAAAACTCTCACGCCTTCCGCACCCTCGGCCTCGGCTACGCCAATCTCGGCGCGCTCATCATGAGCCGCGGACTCGGCTATCACAGCGACGAAGGGCGGACTTTCGCCGCTGCCATCACCGCGTTGATGACCGGCCATGCCTACGAAGTCAGCGCCGAGCTCGCCTCAGTGAAAGGCGCATTTCCCTCCTATGACGATGCTCGCTACGGCGAGGTCACCCACCCACCCGAGGCATCTAACGAAGCATCCATGCGAGAAGTCATCGAGCGCCATCAAGACCGCGCCGGAAAACTTGATGGTCGCGGCGATTGCGTGCCGATCATCGACAGCGCCCGCGCCGCCTGGCAGCGCGCCTTGCTCGCAGGGCACAGTCACGGTTACCGCAACGCCCAAGTCACGGTGCTCGCGCCCACCGGCACGATCGGATTTCTCATGGATTGCGACACCACCGGCATCGAGCCAGACATCGCGCTGGTGAAATACAAACTCCTCGCCGGCGGTGGGATGTTGAAAATCGTCAACCGCACCGTGCCCCCTGCCCTCACGCGACTGGGATACTCGCTGGATGAAATTGGGGCCATCCTCGGCCACATCGAGCAATACGACACCATCGAGGACATCACCGACGAAGCCACCGGCTCGCCCGTCCCCAGCGGCCTGAAGCACGAGCATCTGCCAGTTTTCGACTGCGCCTTCAAGCCCTACCAAGGCAGCCGCAGTCTGCACTATCGCGGTCACTTACTGATGATGGCCGCCGCCCAGCCCTTCCTCAGCGGAGCTATTTCCAAAACCGTCAACCTCCCGGAAAACGCCACCGTCGAGGACATCATGCAAACCTACAGCGAAGCCTGGCAGCTCGGACTCAAGGCGGTTGCCATCTATCGAGACGGCTCGAAACGCAGCGCTCCGCTCAACACCCGCAAGACCACCGGCATGGGCGGCAGCGCCGACGATGCCACAGCCCCGGTTGACGCGCTCACCGCGAAAATTGAAGAACTCGCTCGTGAAAATGAAGCGCTCCGCCAGCGCCTTCAAGCACCCACACGCCAGCCGATGACCGACACCCGCATGTCACTCACTCATAAATTTGAGATCGCCGGCCACAAGGGCTACCTCACCGTCGGCTTCTATCCGGACCACCGCCCCGGTGAAATTTTCATCCAAATGTCCAAAGAAGGCAGCACCATAGGCGGCCTCATGGACACCGTCGCCACACTCACTTCCATCGCGCTGCAATACGGCGTCCCGCTGGAGCAGTTGGTGAATAAATTCGCCTATCAGCGCTTCGAGCCAAGCGGTTTCACCAAAAACCCGGACATCCGCACCGCCTTCAGCATCACCGATTACGTCTTCCGCTGGATGGGCTGCGAGTTCATCCAAGGCTATCGCAAAGCCACCTCCACCGACCACGGCCAAGGCGAGCTACCGATGAGCGAAATCGCCGATATGGAACAAACCGCGCTCAACCGCCCGGTCCGCGAGCTCAATCTCGACAGCAGTCAAAGTCGCGTCAAACGCGCGCTCGGCACCGCCTACATGGGCATTATTTGCTCACACTGCGGCTCAGATAAAGTCATCCGCGCCGGTGCCTGCGGCGTCTGCACCCAGTGCGGCACCAGCCAAGGATGCAGTTGATGAAAAGCCGTTTTCAACCAGTGAATCAATAAGATGCTGCGCGATCTTAACTCCTGAATCCAATTCTAGCGCAACACGATGCTAGATTCAGCCTAGCGGGGGAAATAGATTGTTGGCGGCGGTGTAGAAGTCGTCGAGGGCGGCTTTGATCTCGGCGGCGGAGTTATCCTAAAAAGAAAATGAGCGAGTTCGTGGAGCACCTTTTTAAGAGGCGCTTAACGGATAGGAAGAGGGTGCAAATTCAGGTCGGCTTTCAACTGCTGAGTGGTAATTCGGCCTCGGCTGGCAGGCCGGGAAGCGATTTTTCGCCCAGCCGGCGGCGGAGTAACCGGGTGAGGAGCAGGGTCCAACGTTGGTTCATGGTCCATGGCTCCGTAATGAAGCGAATCCGATGCAATCTTTGCTAATCTGCGTGACGACTTTGGCGATAAGGTGGCCATGAGGCAGCTGAGGGCGAGGACTGAAATTTTCCCACTCCATGGGGTGGCTTGTGCGTCCCAATCCTCACCCCGGGTTTTAGGGAGGAAATCTTGGCGATCTTTGTCACCACAACGTTTGCCGATTCTAGCAACGCTCGCTCTTGCCGGGATTTTACGGACGAGCACCACCCGCCTTTCACGGGTCCAGCCACTGAGACGAATGGTGATTTCTAACGCCTGCCACCGTCGCCGCGGTCTTGCCAGTGCGCTCCTTGCCGCATCATGCGGATAACGAGTTCTTTGACTTTGGCCGTGTGGCGGAGTTTAGAAAGATAGGGTAAACCACGCTCTTTATGCTCTAACACAATTCTCTCGCTCCCATAGCCGCTGTAGCCACGACTGAAGGTGGGCCACTGATGACGCGGAAGCTTATCTAATATTTCTCAAGGTCCGGGTAGGCCTTTAGCGGCAGTATGTTCATTGCCCGGGCACACTTCGACGCCGAGACTGGTGCGTAAGTTTGCCACAAAATAGCTATGGTAAACATGGCTGGGGCGGCCGGTTTTTTGTGGGTTGTAGCCGACAAACGCGACTTCTTGTTGGCTGTAGAGAGGCTTGACGGTGACGTCGATATCGAGAATCCACGGCAGTCCTAACGCAGGTGAAATGCTACCAAGAATTTGGGTAGAAATCTATTCGAGATCCGCCTTTTCCTCAATGCGATACATCGCGAGGCGGACGGCGTCTTCGCTGACGGTGCCCATAATTTGGTCAGCGCCGCTGCTGCGGTTGCCAGTGTAGCGGGGTGGGCATTGGCGCAGGAATTCTTTCCCATCGCCCACCGGCATAAAGGAACTGGAAAAAGAATATCAACTGCCCTCGCGTGTGACGGAAGCTTGATCATCCTACTCGGCATGGAAGCGTGCACCGGGAGTGTTACCGGCCAAGTTCCAGAGGTATTTTTTGACTCACCCTGAGGGTGAGCTGGAATGAACGTCGATGGCATATCCGTTAAGTTGCGGATAAATCAATTATGGAAATTTGGCGAGCTATTCATTTTCCTCTTTAGGCTAACAAACCCCACCCAATTCGAGCCATCCTAACAATTAACTAAATGTTGATCCAAAAATCAATTGCTCCCCACTTCTATTTTACGAACAGAAAGAACTCCGCACCGCATGGAGCAGAGCTTCCATCCGCCACAGGCGGCAGCAGAGCGTGCCGCACTCCAGAGTGCGCGAAGCTTTGCTCGCGCCCACGGCAGCTCCGGCTCTACCGGATGCGGTGCGGAGCGTCTTCCCACATCGTGCACCGCGAAGAGAAAGAGCTCCGCGCCACATGGAGCAGAGCTTCCATCTGCCAAGGCGGCAGCAGAGCGTGCCGCACTCCGGAGTGCGCGAAGCTCTGCTCGCGCCCACGGTAGCTCCGGCTCTGCCGGATGAGGTGCGGAGCGTCTTCTCTCATCATGCACTGCGAAGAGGAAGAGCTCCGCGCCACATGGAGCAGAGCTTCCATCCGCCACAGGCGGCAGCAGAGCATGCCGCACTCCGGAGTG
>JANMYL010000039.1:0-3218 GCA_031382045.1 Akkermansiaceae bacterium
AGAGATCGACTACCAAGTCACGCTCGACATCCGCCAGCTTCACAGCGAGGCAGACGGCTACGCGGTCATCGAGGTGGGTTGGCGTGCATATTCCCTACCGGACCGGAAACTCAAGGCCTCGCGCACCTTCGTGGACCGCGAGCCCCTGGCCACCGACGGCTACGCCGCGATGGTCGCCGCCCAATCCCGCTTACTCGCTCGTCTCGCGGAGAACATCGCTGCAGGCTTGCGCTAGTTTTACCCGCCGTCTTTGGAGGTTGGATGCTGTGGAGCGCCTTCATCCTCCAGCGATAGCGCACGAAAAGCTCTGCGTTGCACTCGGTAGAGCCGGAGTAGCCGTGAGCGCGAGTAACGACTCGTCCCAGTCTTTCCACACTGGATCGAGGTTCTGTCCGCGCAGCATGGCAGCGACCTCGGCCGGGCTGCGGGTGTCGTGGATTTGAAATTGCTCGGTCGCCTTCTCGCAGCCAGATTTCCCCGTGAGCTCGACACGGCGGCCTTTCACCGTCAGGTGCAGGTCATCGCTGCCCGCGCCCGTGTAGCCGCCGGGCTCGGTCTTGGCTCCGGCGGACATGTGGGTGACTCCGAGCGTGGCGATCGCGTCCCGCAACGGAGCTGGCTCGCGGGTGGAAACGACGATGCCGACCTGCGGAAAAAGCAGCCGGAAGACCGCGATCAAACGCACGAATTCCCTATCTGGCAGATAAAGTTCGGGATCCGGTTGATATTCGTAATTCCCCGCGTACGGGCGCATCCGCGGGAAGGCGATGGTGAACTGTGCCTTCCAACAATTTCGATAGAGATACTCCAGATGGGCGCACAGTGCGAGTGCCTCGGATTTCCAGTTCGCAAGGCCGAACAACGCACCGATGCCGATGCGCCGGAAGCCGCCAGCGTATGCGCGTTCGGGACAATTCAGCCGCCAGTCGAAGTTTTTCTTCGGTCCGGCCGTGTGGAGCTGCGTGTAGGTTTCGCGCTGATAGGTTTCCTGATAAACGACCAACCCTTCCGCGCCGTGGCCGACAATTTCCGCGTATTGATCGTCCTCCATCGGGCCGACTTCGAGGGCGAGCGTGGGGATGAACGGCTTGAGTGCATCGAGGCAGTCTTGCAGATAGCCGTCTGAGACGAACTTCGGGTGCTCGCCGGCCACTAGCAGGATATTTCTAAATCCGAGCCCGTGGAGATGGCGCGCCTCGGTCACGACTTGGTCCACGGTGAGCGTGGTGCGGAAAATCCCAGCATCGCGCGAGAAGCCGCAGTAACTGCAGTTGTTCACGCATTCGTTGGAGACATAGAGCGGTGCAAACAACCGCATCGTTTTACCGAAATGCTGCTGCGTCACCTGCTGGCTCTGCCGTGCCAACGCCTCCAGTGGACCACCCGTTTCCTCGGAAATTAGCTGGAGGAAACGCCGCATCAACGGCGTCGGGCGCTTCAAAAGGTCAGGAAAAACATCCGCAAAAGCCATTGCGGGCGGAATGTGCTTCTTCAAAGGGCGGGCGGGAAGGATTACTTCGGAATCTCGTTGAGGGTGTAGTAGGCGTCTGGGTGCAGCAGGCTGTCGCCTGAGGCAGATTTAACGGTTTTGGCAACGAGGTGATGGACGTGACCACGGACGAGGCCGTCGATTTTAAGGCGGACAGATTTTTTATCCACGGAGATGGTGGCGGCAGTGATTTTGGGGGTGGATTGATCGACTTCTGGGCTGCCGTAGTCGCCTTGGTAGATATAAGTCCAAGCGGCCATGGAGTAGCTGGCGGGGTTGGCGGCGGTGGCTGGATCGACGGGAGCGGTGAAATTGAGGGTAAAGCCGTCTTTGTTGGCGGTCATGGTTTCGACTTCAAAAGGAATTTTGCCAGTCCATTTGACGCGCTCGAAAGTGAAGGGCTTGCTGCCACGGGAGGCCCAGCCACGGTTGGAGCCGCCAGTGAAAATCATACCGGTATTTTGGTCGAGGCGGACGGGGATGAGGCCGGCTTCGAAGCCTTCAAGGAAATGGAAAACAGCTCCTTGGTAGATACCATTGACTTTTTCGAGGCAGACGCGCTGGATTTGAGAGTGGGTCTGCTCGCCGACGTAGAGTTGGTTTTTCCAAGGGCCGAATTTTCCGCCGCTCTGGTCGCAGGCGATGCCAGTGGGGGATTGGCCGACTTTACCGTGGGGGAGCACGACGGCGGGTGGGATGAACTCGGGGTGCTTGGTGCGCTCGATAAGAATACGGGACTTATCGGCGACTTCGGGCGGGGCGGGGAAATTGGTGATTTTAGCGAATTTGTTGCCGGCGGGGTTGCCTTGGAACGAGCCGGGCTTGAGCCATTTGAGAGAGGATGAACCGTTCCAGGGGCCTTGGTTGTCGGTGTAGAAAACTTCGCCTTCAGCATTGAACCCGATGCCACCGGGAGAGCGGATGCCGGAGCAGGTGGGGATCATTTTCCCGTCCGGGGTGATACGGAGGCACCAGCCGCGCCAGTCGGAGTCGGCGGAGAAGGAGCCGGTGAGGCAGAGGACGACCCAGATGTCGCCTTTTTTGTCGGGATCGCTGCCGAAGGCGTATTCGTGGTAGTCGCCCTTGATGCCCCATTCTGAGGAGATGGTTTCGAAGGTATCGGCCACGCCGCTACCGGTCGAATCTCTAAGACGGCTGACTTCCGGGCGCTGGGTGAGGTAGAGCCAACCGGCTTTCCAGAACATGCCGAAGGGTTCGTGCAGGCCTTGGGCAAATTTTTTCCAAGTGACTTTTTGCAAGTCGTCGCCGTAAGCGCCGGAGCAGATCCAGAGGTCGCCACGGCGGGTGGTTACGGCTATTTTTTGCTCGGGCATCAGGGCGATGGAGCCGATTTCCATGACCTCGCCGGGCGGGAGAGGGATTTCCTCGCGGGTGTAGAAATCGGCTTGGGTGGCGGCGCTGGCGAGGGTGGCGCTGAGGAGCAGGGTGAAGAGGATGCGCATTTTAGGGAAGAGGTTTGGGTTGAAATAAATTTCGTGGGCGGAGCTTATTTCCAACGGTAGGTGAGGGTGGTGGATTGGCCAGGAGTGAGGGTGAATTTCTCACTTGCGCCATCGATGATGATGCCGGGCACCCGAGGGATTTGAATTTCGAGGGGCGAGCCGGTGACGCTCAGTTTACGAATGAGGGTGCCTGATGCTGCATGCCATGAGTCGAGCAGCATTTGCTGGCCGAGCTGGACGGCGAAGGTGGGATTCCCGGCGGAGTC
>JANMYL010000072.1:0-11628 GCA_031382045.1 Akkermansiaceae bacterium
TGGGGCGCGATGACGGGGCGGCCAGTAATCGGAATCCTCCTCGCGCTGCTCGTAGAATGCCCACACTGGACCAAGTTCCGCTGGGACTTCAACGAGGAAGCCCGCAGCCGGACATGGCAACTCACCACTGTCGTCATCGGACTAACCGCAATCGTGATCTTTCTCAACAAGGGTCCTTATTTAGCGCTTCCTAATCTTCTAACATGGCTGCCTCCGCTGTTACTGCCGATGCAGTTTATCCAATCATTCGGACTGCGTGATTCCCTGCCACTCAGAACTTTTTCCTTTATCGCGAAACACCGCCGCAAACGAAATTTACGCCTGGGACTTACTGAAGATGAAGCGATTCATCTCAATTTCGGCAACACCTATCTAATCGCCACCTTAGTTTCATCCACCTTGGGCTCTCATGCTAACAGCTGGCCATTTTTTCCAGGCATGCTCGCGCTCATCGGCTGGCTACTCCTGTCGGCCTGCCGCAGTCGGCCACACACTCTTATAGTAGCCCTCATCACTGCAGGCGGCCTTGCAATCGGCGGACAGACTGGGATCGAGAGTTTGATGAATTGGTTAGGCCACAGTGTACCGAGCCGTTCCCCGTTTAATCCCAATTTCGTCTCAACCATGATCGGCAGGCCCGGCACGGTCCAACTATCACCCGACATCGTATGGAGACTGCGGCCCTTGGAAAATGCTTTGCCACCACCCTTGCTGCGGACTGCCACTTATAACACCTTTCGCGGATCGACGTGGCGAAACCTCCGCTTGAATGTCACTGATTTTAAAGATCTTGATACTATCGAACCCGCCCCTGGTCATGCCTATCATCTTCTAGCTGCGGACTTGCCAACTGCTTCCCAGCAACAATCAATCCGCAAGGATTTGCCGCGATTCAGCCTCCGCGGAGCCGTCATTGCAGAGAGTCCGCTGCCACTTCCGGGAGATGCAGCCAGCTTGCAAGACTTTGAACTCGACGGAATCGAACGCAATCCCTTCGGCACCGTTCGCGTGTTTCCAAAGCGCTCTGTCATCGAAGGCACAGTGCTTTGGAAAGGCGATACAAACCCTGAAAGCCCGCCGTTTCCTCAAGAAGATCTGGAAGTGCCAACACTTGAGAAGACCGCATTGCAAGGCGTGTTGAGCGAACTCCAGCTCAATTCACAGACCACTCTTCCTAAAAAACTCGCGATTGTCCGTAACTGGTTCCAGCGCAATTTCAAATACTCCGAGACACTGACCATTCGCAGCTCGATGCCCGGAACCACTGCCTCCACACCGATTCACCAATTCTTAACAAATTCACGTTCGGGGCATTGTGAATATTTCTCGACTGCCACCACGTTGCTGCTCCGCGAAGCCGGCATCCCGGCGCGCTACACGACCGGCTATGCTGTGATGGAGAGCGACATTAAGCGCGGGGAGTTCGTGATCCGTGGCACGCACGGCCACGCGTGGTGTCGAGTTTGGAATAAAAGCACCGGTAAGTGGATCGATTTCGACACAACACCTGAATCGAGGTTAGAAAGTCTATCACCGAAAAGATCAATCACGCAACGCTTCAAGGACGCAGTCAAGCGCCTGCGGGAAGACTTCTTCCTTTGGAGAAACCGCCCGGGAAACCTCGTCACCATCTCGCCAATCATGTCAGCCATTGGCCTTGGTCTGACTGGATTTGTGATCAGAAGACTATGGAAATCCAAACACAAGTTAGTGGCAGACAAGATCGCCACAGCCTATGAAGGTAGGCTCATTCGCACACCGCTCCATGGTCTCGAACGACAGGCGGAAAAATATCTCGGCTCCCGCCCGCTGAGCCAACCATTTAGCGCGTGGCTCCTCGGGTTGCGCCAAAGTCTAGCGGATTCAAGCGTGTTGGATGAAGCCGTCGAGCTGCATCAACAGTTGCGCTTCGATCCGGCACCGCCCGCGCAGGCTCAGCGGGATCGTCTGGCGGAACTGGTCGGACAGCTTGAGTCCACACTCAAGGCTGAGACGATCCGTCGGGAATCTCAACGGGCATGAATCGCGTTTAAAAAATAAGGCCCGGCCGCTAACGGCCGAGCCCATCAAATTCGATATCAGCTCAGGATTTATTGCGCCGCAGCGACGACATCTTCCTTGGTCATACCAAGTTCCTTCATCACCACATCGCCGGGAGCACTGATACCGAAGCGGTCAATGCCGAGCGCCTTGCCCTCGGTGCCGACATATTTCCACCATAGATCTGTGACGCCTGCCTCGATGGAAACGCGCTTGGTGCAGGCCTTCGGCAGCACGCTTTCCCGATACTCCGCGCTCTGGCGCTCGAAGCGCTCAAAGCAGGGCATCGAAACGACACGCACCCCCGCTCCCAGCTCAATCGCGGCAGCCATCGCATGCTGGAGCTCAGAACCCGTTCCAATCAAAATTGTGGTGAGCGTGCTCGTTTCCTTGCGCGCGATGTAACCCCCGCGGTGCACGCCATCGCGGCGGGTCGCTACGGAAAGATCATTCATCAAGGGAATCGCCTGGCGGGTCAGAATCAATGCCGTCGGGCCGTCTGTGCGGTTCATCGCAGCGACGAATGCACCGGCCGTTTCCTCGGCATCACCCGGGCGGATGACGTCGAGATTGGGGATCACGCGCAGGCCGCTGACGGTTTCCACTGGCTGGTGAGTCGGGCCGTCTTCACCGACACCAACTGAGTCGTGGGTAAAAATATAACTGACAGGTAGCTTCGACAAAGCCGCAAGCCGGATTGCACCACGCAGGTAGTCTGCGAAGACAAGGAATGTCGCACCGCTGGCACGGAATATGCCGTCGTAAGCGATCCCGTTGCAGATCGCGCCCATCGCGTGCTCGCGGATGCCGAACCAGATATTACGGCCTAGCGGATTGGCAGCGGAGTAGTCACCGCCGTCTTTGAGATAATTCTTGGTGGAACCAAAGAGGTCGGCGCTGCCAGTGAGAAATTGCGGAATTGCCTTGGCCACTGCATTGATCACCGTAGCTCCCGCAGAACGGGTCGCGTCCTTGTAATCCGCCGCGAACGCTGGAATTTTATCACTGAGATCTGCCGGCACAGACTGCGCCACACCTTCAGTCAGTTCCGCAGCAAGAGCTGGATTTAATGCAGCCCATGCATCGTAAGTCGCCTGCCATGCCTCGAACTCGACCTTGGAATTGGAATTTTTCTCGGCGAAATATGCCTGCGTCTCGGGTGAAACATAAAAGTGCTCGTCAGCAGGGAGTCCGAGACCTGCGCGGGCGGATTCAATGAATTTTGCACCACCTTCGCCGTGGCCCTTAGCAGTGCCGGCAACTTCTGGGATGCCTTTGCCGATCGTAGTTTTGACGATAATCACCTTTGGACGACCGTTTTTATCGGCTTTTGCCTTTGCCACGGCAGCTGCGATGGCAGTGAGATCGTGACCATCAACAGTAACCGCATCCCAACGCTGGGAGAGGAAATACTGCTCGGCATTCTCGCCTTGCGTGAGATCTGCCATCGCGTCCAGCGTGACATCGTTGGAATCATAAATCAGCACGAGATTATCCAGTCCGTTGTGACCGGCGAAGGCGATTGCTTCCTTTGCTACGCCTTCTTGGAGGCAACCGTCGCCGTGAATTGCGAAGACGTGGTGGTCAAAAATCGTGTGCTCCGCCGTATTGAAGCGAGCGGCGGCGCGCTTGCCGGAGAGAGCATAACCGACGGCATTGCCCACACCTTGCCCAAGCGGTCCAGTGGTCGCCTCGACGCCCGGAGTTTCATGAAACTCAGGATGCCCGGGCGTGATCGAATGCAGGCGGCGGAAATTTTTAACATCATCGCGAGATACCGCGTAGCCAGCGAGGTGCAGCCAGCTGTAGAGAAACATGGAGCCATGGCCAGCCGAGAGCACAAAACGGTCGCGGTTGAGCCACTTCGGTGCATCCGGAAAGTAGCGTAGAGACTCGCCGAATAATACCGCTCCGACCTCGGCACAACCGAGCGGAAGTCCAAGGTGACCAGAATTACAGGCGTGGACGGCATCCATGGCGAGGCCACGGGCTTCATTGGCGGTATTGGCAAGCAAAGTCGTATTCATGAGATCAATTCCCCGCCCTGAAGTTCTGCGGCGGGGGTGTGAAGAACCTAGAAATCCTCGCCTGCTTGACAAGCCAGCAATCGACGTTTGGTCAATCATCTGACAAAACTCACTCATTTTCACTATGATTCCGGTAATACTAAAATATTTGCTTAAAAAACCTTGCAAGCCTCGGCTCTATGAGTTTCTTTTCCGCCCGCTTCGCGACACACGACCCGTTCGTCTATCGGTTAGGACTCCAGGTTTTCATCCTGGCAAGAAGGGTTCGACTCCCTTACGGGTCGCCATACATAAGAGCCTCCGCCCAGCGGGGGCTTTTTGGTATCTGGATCTTTCGCACCTTCATTTTTCCCCAAGTGACAGCTCTCCAAAAAGCCGATTCCATCCAAGCACGTAAAGGCGGCCGCCCGATCGCTGCACTCACCGCTTATGACTACCCCACTGCCCGCCTGCTGGATGAAAGCGGGGTGGACGTGCTACTCGTCGGTGACTCGCTCGGCATGGTCGTTCTGGGTTTTCCAGACACCACACACGTCACGCTCGGCCACATGCTCCATCACGTGGCTGCCGTCGCTCGTGCAAAGCCACGGGCGCTTGTCGTCGGCGATCTACCAATTCACACCTATGACACGCCGCAACAAGCGCTCGAAACCGCCCGCCGCCTTGTCGCCGCCGGAGCAGAAGCCGTGAAACTCGAAGGCGGAGTCCGCCAAGCGGAAAAAATCCGTGCAATCACTGCCGCAGGCATCCCCGTGATGGGTCACCTCGGCATGCTTCCACAACGTGTCCTCGAAGAAGGTGGTTACCACAAAAAAGGCAGAACCCCGGAGCAGACTGAAGCCCTCCGCGATGGCGCGCAGGCCATCGTCGAGGCCGGAGTTTTTGCCATCGTTTTCGAATCCATCATCCCAGAAACCTCCCGCCAGATTTCCGCAACACTCACCGTTCCCACCATCGGCATCGGTTGTGGAAATAACAACTGCGACGGCGAGATTGCTGTCGCCACAGACCTTCTAGGCTCGTATCCATGGTTTGTCCCGCCTTTTGCTAGGCCCGAGGCTGATCTTGCGGACATCACTCGCCAAGCCGTCTCCCGCTACATTGCGCGCGTGCGTGGCTCCTAATCGTTTCGGACTGCTGGGACGTGTCCCAGCTTTCAGACTGGCCGATGTTTCGACCGGTCTGAGTGCTCCTAAATGTCGGAGCACGCCGATGTCTTCAAGTTAGAAATATTCACCCTCCGCAGCGTGCTCATCTACCTCCACATCCCCTTCTGTCACCGGGTTTGCCCGTATTGCTCGTTTTACAAACACACGCCGGGCGACACTCCCATCGGCAGCTTCGTCGATGCACTCGCCTCTGAAGTAAAATCTAGGATCACCGAAAATCCCCGCACCATTTACCTCGGCGGTGGTACGCCAAGCATGCTCTCGCCCGTCCACCTCACCCGGCTCTTCACATCGCTTCATGAGAGCGTTGATTTCTCAAAACTTGATGAAGTCACTCTCGAAGCCAACCCAGCCACCTTCGACGCAGCCAAGGCCAGACTCTTCCGAGAACTCGGCGTCACCCGCGTCTCGTTAGGTATCCAGTCATTCACCCCGCACGTCTTAGAAATTCTCGGCCGCGAACACAGCGTCGCCCAAGCCAGTCAGTCTGTGGGCATCCTCCGCGAGGCCGGAATTCCGTCGATCAACATTGACCTAATGTTCTCGATCCCCGGTCAATCCAAGGACGACTGGCAGAAAACCCTGGAACACGCAATTTTGCTCAATCCCGACCACATTTCCGCCTACAACCTCACCTACGAAGAGGACACCGCCTTTTTTGAATCGCTCCGCCGCGGCGAAATGCGCGAGAATGAGGACCACGATGCCGAGTTCTTCCACCTCGCCGACGAACTGCTAACTACCGCTGGTTTCGACCACTACGAAACCTCCAACTACGCCAAGCCCGGTCACCACTCCAGCCACAACCAAGGCTATTGGCGCGGCGAAGATTACCTCGGCCTCGGCCCCTCCGCCGTCTCCACGCTTCACTCCATTCGCTCGAGAAACGTGCCCGATACCGCGATGTACATTTCACAAATCACGGCAATCGGAAACGCCCTAGCGGAATCCGAAACCCTCGACGCGGAAGCCCGCCGCCTCGAACGCATCGCCCTCGGTCTGCGCACCCGCGACGGCATTTCCCTTGGTCTTCTCAGCCCGGACGCCCGCCAGCGCGCTGCTCATCTTGCTGGCGAAGGCCTAGCCAAGATCCAGGGTGATAGACTCGTCCTCATTCATCACGGCCGCGCCCTAGTCGACCCCATCGCCGCAGAGTTGATATAAACAAAAGTGAGCTGGATAAAAGGAAGCAGAGCCTACAGCGGCATCTGAAGATTCTGGAAGTCCCACACCAGAAGCGTCACAGCTCGGCTAACTATGGTATAAGTTTTGTTAAATCGACGTGCAAACGACTAATATTTAACACTTTACGCAAAAAATTAATAAAGTCTTACCTGTCGACCACTCATGGCAGGGCCTGCACGGAATTGATCTGGTCATAAGTCAAACTGGGTTGATCATCCGTGAATCCCGCAAATTCAGCACCGCCGGTTTCCTCCAATCCCAGCTCAATTTCGTGGCCACCGCGCTGGCGACCCCAAAAACACAGTGACCATCCGCGCATGGCGTACCAGTCCCTTCGCCAGCGTTTTGACATCCGCTCTGGGTCTTTCCTGGCGGCTCTTTGCTATCTCATGCCACGCCGCTCGAGAGCGGCGAAATCCAACACGGATACTTATTCTGCACACGACAACCGCTACGGAAAGACTGTCGGGGCGAAAATCGAGCACGCCCTCAATCTGCTAACTGGTTTGCGTAGCCCTTCTTCACTAAAGGCATTCTGTCGGGTGCAGCCAATAATTCTCTTCACATTCTATCTCAACAGAGTGGCAAAGACGCTCGCATCACGCACCGGTGATAATCTCACAGCGCGGGAGTTTTTCTTTTAGCATTTTAATCGCTGCCGGAGTCACCGCTGTCTGCCAGAGATAGAGACGCTTGAGATTCGGCAGAGTGGAAAGCTTGCCCACTCCCGCGTCGGTGACTTTGGTGCCGTAGAGGTTGATAGATTCTAGGCTAGGGAGTTTCAGTAGGGTATCGATGGAAGCATCCGTCACTCCGGTTTCTGCTAGGCGAACTAAGCGAAGATGAGTGGCTGACGAAAGCTGGGAAACCGTTTGATCCGTAATTTTGGTGGCGGATAGATCGACCGTGACCAAGTGCTGTAATACCGGTGCAAGCGCCTTGAATCCCACGTCGTCGAAATTACCGCGCAGCGAAACTGCGGTGAATGTCAGCAGCGAAGATTGCTGCGACTCAAAGCTTAACGCACCCGGAAACTGCGTTGAAACACCGGCCACCTTAGACTTCAACGCTGCGTCCGGCCCCGCGAAATGAGTGTGCGCAGCGCTTTCTAGCATCGCGGTGGGGGCGGTAGCCGCTGTCTTGAGGAGCGCCTCCTTGATTGGTGCGGGAACGTCGTATTCCGTCAGTGATTTTTTAGGGTCGGCACCGCGATCGATCCACCAAGTAATGATTGCAACTTCTGGATCTTCAATGTCCGGCTTCCCTTCCGGCGGCATGTGATCCTCGTCTTCCATAGGAAGATTCATCCGGATGAGAATGTTGCTCTCCGCTGGTTTGCCGGGCTCCAAACCGGGACCTTCTTTACCGCCCTTGACCAGGAATTCGTAGGTGTCCATCCGGAACTTGCCCTTCGCTTTGTCCTCTTTGTGACATTGGACGCAGCGCCGCTCGAGAATCGGCGCGACGATGTCGGCATAGACTAACTGCTGACTGGATGTCTTCACCGGTGCCGGAGCAGTTGTGACGGCGGCTTTAGCCTTGTCATTTTCTATCAGATCACGAATTGGCTGCGGAGCGTATTCCGTTAAATAATCCTCGCCGTGAGTCATTGAGGCACCATCGTGACTTGCAAATCCCATTACCCCCACGCTGACAAATAACAGTAACCGGTAAAACGCTGGATTACCATCTAGGGCGACCGTCCACGCCTTTATCATAAAAGTCATCACCGCCGCCACCGCGAAAACGAGACCACCCCAAAGATGGCGGTCGGCCAGTGCATTGCCACGGAATTGCACCTCACCGTGATATAGAAGAAATCCCGCGAGAACTGCTACAATGGCGCTGACGGCTCCAAAAAACAGCGGAAACAGCGGAGTATTTCCCGACTCACCACGGCGCTTACCGAAAATTGCACCAAGCTCCTGAAATAGAATCAATGCGAAGACCCCGATCGGCAAGTGCAGCAACAATGGGTGAAAATGACCAAAAAAGCGGACCAGATCCGGCATTTTTTCCCCATCCGGCGGCCCTGCCAAGAATGGCATGGCTATAAGGCCACTGGCGGCAAGTAGCCCGAATAAGCTCAGTGCCCAAGGCTTGCGGCGGCGGGATGAAGGCTGATCATGATGAGTCATAGAATGGATAGTTTACGGAGCGAGTTCTTGGGATCTTCCATTTGAAATTACCGTTGGTTGTGAGGCTGAGAATACCGAACTAAGCGTCAACCAAGCACAGTCCGCCGAAATCTCCACTCGAAAATCGATGGTTCAAACTGGTGGGCAATTCATTTTTGATCCGATAAAAGTCAAAAATTGCAGTTGTTTGTAAAATCAGGGATATGACTCGCTGCAACTTTTTTGTATCAAGTCATTCAAAGATGGTTGTCGAATCTTGCGTGATCATGCGCAGGTAAATGTTTGCCTACATCCACTGCCAGTGTCGCAATGAATCCGGCAAACTCCTGACCGCGTGGGCAGCTACAATTCTTCTTTCAGCCAGTCGCCACCGGACACACGTTGACATTCATTGACAGGACCGCGCCATTCCCAGACCCATGCGCTCAGTGTCTGGCTGTCTTGTTGCATGACGGTGGTCTCCACGCGGCGGTATTCGCTGCCCTCGACTTCACCGACGGAGACACCTTCAAACATATCCAGCACAGACAGCAACTCAGGCCCAACGGCATAAACCTCGCCGTGAATTTCAGCACCCGCAGAATCAAGGACCAACCCCGGATACCAGTCGATGCGATACATCCAGCCGCGGATGGTACCGCTCGTAAGAAACTCTGCGCCCGCCATCCGAAAGTGGTTCGAGCCACCCCGGCGAAGGGTGCCGTAAACGAAAACCTGCTGAGGCGACGTGTCCATGAATCGAGCCGGCGTTTTTTTATTTATCCGAACGGTGACCGATCTCGTTATCCAGCACTTGCTTAAGATCGTCTAAGCCCGTTTCGCCTTCGGCAGAGATCGGGATGATGTCTATCTTGGGAAAACGCGCACGGAAGATTTCCAAATTCTCAGCGGCCCCCTCGAGGTCCATTTTGTTGGCAATGATTTTCCACGGGAAGCGGGCGAGCTCGTCGTCGTATTCCTTGATCTCGCGGCGGAGGATTTCTAGGTCGGAAATTGGGTCGCGGCCCTCGCTGCCCGCCATGTCGATGACGAAAAGCAGCACCCGGCAACGAGTGATGTGGCGAAGAAATTCGTGGCCGAGACCGCGGTTTTCATGCGCACCCTCGATTAGGCCGGGAATATCTGCGATGGTGCAGCGGCGGTAGCTGGGGAACTCTACGACACCGACAACCGGCTGGAGCGTGGTGAACGGATAAGATGCGACCTTCGGCTTGGCGGCGGAAAGCTTGCCGAGTAGCGTGGATTTCCCGGCATTTGGGAATCCCACAAGTCCGGCATCCGCGATGCGACGGAGTTCAAGGTAGAAAACAGAGACTTCGCCCGGAGTGCCCAGCGTATGCTCGACCGGGGTCCGGTTGGTAGCAGTTTTAAAATTCCAGTTGCCCTTGCCGGGATCACCGCCCTTGCAGAGGACGAATTCTTGACCGATCTCGGTGAGGTCGGCGATGGGTTCGAGATCGATACCCTCGACACTGCGCTCAAATTCTACAGCTTCTTGGACGGTGACAGCGTTGCTGCGGAAAACCACCGTGCCAGGTGGCACCTTGCCGATGACAGTCTTGCCACTTTTGCCCGTTTTACGGCCACCAGCTCCGTTTTTGCCGTCTTCAGCGATGAGCTTCGGATCGTAATGATAAGCGCGGAGATTATCAACGGAGTTGTCCACGACCAAGACGATGTTGCCGCCAGCACCGCCATCGCCACCATCCGGGCCACCACGTGGGACGAATTTTTCGCGCTTCCATGAAACAACGCCGTTGCCGCCGTCGCCAGCCTTTCCGAAAATGCGGATGTGATCAATGAACATGGGCGCACCCTCGCCAGTGAACGGGGGCGGGTCAACGGCAATGGTAAGCGCAATGCCTTTTGCGGTGGTTTTATCCCAGTCCGCCGCACTTCTCGCCGGGACACGGCGGCAAGGAGCTCAGCTACACTTTGAACAAACCACCACGTTTCCCGCCAAGCACTGCGGCTCCCATGATGGCTACAGATAAGAAAATCATCGCCCACACGCCGAGCGCTGCGGCGAGTTCAGTGCCATTTCCAAGCGTGCTGAGTAGGGTGTAAATCGCCTTAGTGATCGGGAAATGCTGTGCCTGCTGGGCAAGAATCAAACTGTCGCTGACCTCCAGCATAGCGAAAGCAAAAGCGAGGATAGCTCCGGCAGCGAGGTTCGCACCGATGAGCGGAAGAGAAATTCGACGGAGCGTCCGCAGTGGCGTAGCACCAAGGGATTTTGCCGCCTCTTCAAGCATCGGATTGCTCTGTTGGAGTCCGGCGACGGCCGACCTAACGATGTAAGGCAGCCTGCGGAAGGCATAGGCGACGACGATTAGAAGAAACGGACTGCCACCGGGCCCAACGAGGAAATGAAATGCCTTTCCCTCCTGCGAAAGCGCGAGGTAGCCGAAGGCCATCACCAGTCCTGGCACGGCGAGCGGCAGCATCACCACGGCATCGAGAAATCCGCGGAACTTCAAATCCGAGCGCACGACTACCCAAGCGACCGATAGGCCGATGACCAACGCCACCAGCGTCGCGCACCCCGCGTAAAGTAGGCTGTTCTGAATGGATGGCACGACCAACCCATTGCCGAGAGCCTCGAAATAATGGCGCAGCGTCAGCTCATCAGGCATCACCGTGCCATACCAGCGGCCTGCGACGGAAAGCAGCAACACCCCGAGATGCGGAATCGCTGCGACGAGAAATACGCCGAGGAAAAACAAGCAGCAAACTGCCGATTTCCAGCCACCGACCCGCAAAGACGTCGCGCGCGCCTTCGGCCGTGGCGCGGTGCCGAGCGGAGAACGACCCATGACAAGCTTCGACACAGCAAAGACACCGGCGGCCACGATGAGCAGCACGGTAGTGAGCGCGTAAGGAATCGGATTGCTATCAAGTCCCTTGAGTCCATCGAAAATCTGCACCGGCGCGACCCTCGAGTAGTCAAAAACCAACGGCACCCCGAGCTCAGTGAAGGCCCAAATGAAAACGATGGATGCGCCCGCAAATACGCCAGGCATGGCGAGCGGCAGGGTGATTCGGAAGAATCGTTTCCACGGCGGGCAG
>JANMYL010000075.1:0-16337 GCA_031382045.1 Akkermansiaceae bacterium
CCGGGCTACACCAGTACCGGCGGGCCGTGGGTCACGCCGGAGCTTTCGATGCAGGAGATATTCCAGTCGCAGACGGTGGTCGAAGGCGGCTCCGTTTTCCGCGGCGTGCTGCCGAAGCCTGTCGTGGATCCTCGTGGCAACATGCTTTTCCCGATGGTCAACAAGCAGACCGGTGCGCTGGAAAAACCGGTGATCGAAGGACGCAAGTCCTACTGGCGGGACATCGCGGTGCTGGCCGTCCCGGCCGACGGGGTGATCGCCAAGGACCAAGTGATCGACCTGACAGCGAAGATGGCTACAGACGGCGCGCTCGAGTGGACGCCGCCAGCGGGCAACTGGGTGATCTATCGTTTCGGGCATACGACCATGGGCGCGCTGACCCAGCCTAACCAGTGGGAGATCATGGGCCTGGAATGCGACAAGATGAACGAAAGGGCCGTCGAATTCCACCTCGGCCATGTGATCGGGAAACTGAAGGAGCACCTCGGACCGTTGGTTGGCAACGGATTGAAGCACATATTGTTAGATAGCTATGAAGCCGGAACGCCGTCATGGACTCCGCAGATGCCGCAGGAGTTCTCGGCGCGCCGCGGCTATGATCTCACCGCCTTCCTGCCCACCTTCGCCGGGCGGGTCGTCGGCAGCGATGGCGAGACCAAGAAGTTCCGCGGGGATTTCAGCCGCACCATCGCGGATCTCTATCGAGACGTGCTGTTCGTTACGATGGCGCGGGTGCTGGAAAAGGAGAATCTGCGCTTCGTTTGTGAACCTTATGGCGGGCCCTTCCACACCGGAGAAGTCTCGCCGCACGTCCACCGAGTGATGACCGAGTTTTGGTCCGGCGACGCCTTTTCGCCGAACAGCATGGATGGTATTTTCAATGCCGGGGAGGGAAAACGCCACAACATCCTAGAAGCGGAGGCTTTCACTGGACAACCCGACCGGAGCCAATGGACCGAGACCCCGGCCTCGCTTAAGCGGGTCGGCGACGGCGCATTCTGCGCGGGCATCAACCGCTTCATCCTGCATACCAACCCGCACCAACCGTGGAACGCCAAGATCCGCCCGGGCATGACCATGGGCCAGTGGGGTACCCATTTCGGCCGCACTCAGACTTGGTGGGAGCCGGGCAAGGCATGGCTCGCGTATCTTGCCCGCTGCCAAGCCCTCTTGCAGTGGGGCGGCCCCGCTCCGCAAGTCGGCTTCTCTGTTAGTGGCGCGGCGGCTGAATTGACCATCCGGGGAATCCACCGCAGCGACGGCGCGGCCCATGTGTTTTTCATCGCCAATACCAGCCAAGCTGCAGGACCTGCCGTCTGCACCTTCCAAGTCGGTGGAATGACGCCGGAGTTATGGGATCCGGTCACTGCGACGATGCGCTCGCTCACGGATTTTCAATCATCGGAAAGCACCACCCGCCTGACGTTGGACTTTGCCCCCGCACAAAGCTGCTTCGTGGTCTTCCATAAGGCTGGCGTGAAACCCGAACCCCTAACCCGGAATTTTCCATTGCACCATGAGGCAACCAAGGTCGCCGGGCCGTGGAAGGTGAGCTTCGATCCCGACTGGGGCGGGCCTGAAAAGCCAGTCGATTTCGCAAACTTGGACGACTGGACCTCGCGCCCCGAGGCCGGCATCCGTTACTACAGCGGCACCGCCGTTTACCGGACTCTCTTCGACGCTCCGCAGGCGGAAAATACCACGTCCTTCCTCGATCTCGGCACCGTCCGCCATTTGGCTCGCGTCCGCTTAAATGGCCAGGACCTCGGCGTCGTTTGGTGCGCGCCGTGGGGTGTCGATATCCCAGCAGGTCTGCTGAAATCCTCCGGCAACCGCTTGGAAATCGCCGTCACCAATGTTTGGGCCAACCGTCTGATCGGCGATGAACAGGAAACAGCGGACTGCGAATGGCAGCCGGGCCACATGGGCAACGGCGGCTACCTCAAACGCTTCCCGGATTGGTTTGTAAAAGGGCAAAAACGCCCGTCTTCCGGTCGCTACACCTTCACAACTTGGAACTATTACAACCGGAACTCGCAACCCGTTTCTTCCGGCTTATTAGGACCGGTCCGGGTGATGGCGGCGGACTGGAAGCAGGAGCAATCCAGTCTGATAGGGATGGCTCAGCCCTGAATCGAACCCTGTCATCTATCATTATAAGGGCAGTTAGAGCGAATCCAAACGCGCTTTGTTAGCCTGCCGGAGTTGGTAAGCATCGTTGGACAAGCTCTTACGATTTCCACTTTTTTCAAGTATGTCTTGAGGAAATGTGCGCTAGTCAAACGGCTATATTGTGGTTCCCTAAATCACTGTCACTATTGGCTTGAGTTGGCCCACGCGGCTATCTTAAATTAAAGGTTTACCATTACGCAAATCGCAAACAGCTTCACACACCTATGAAAAAAACCATCGTCAGCTCTATTGTTTCCATCTTCGCACTGCCCGTGCTCCATGCTGCGGCCACCGTGAATTTTGATCCCACCGGAGAATTGGCCGGACAGTTTACCGGCGGGCCATACAGCGAAAGCGCAACTGGCGGCCTCAGCTCCTCGGTGGGGGTGACTCTTGGGAACATCAGTGTTACGAGCTTCAGCGGCTCGCAAAGCGAATCCCATCTCGCAGGTGGATTCTCTGCCGGTAATAAATTCACCGTGGGTGCTTATTTCAAACTGAGCAACCTAGGAACTGGCGTGGGTGACCCGGGCGAATTCCTCCGCCTTGGATTGACGGCTGGTGCGGCGACTAATTTTACTAGCTTACCGTTCAGCACGCTCCGGCAAACCAATGCGACCACCGGATCATTCCAGTTTGGGGCTCGCACCGAGGCTTCTGACAGCAGTAATTTTACCCTCAACAGTGCGCAGTGGTATTACTTTGAAACCACGTTTACGCGGTCCGCGACGGCTGATGTTGTAAGCTATGATATGCTCATTACTAACTCCACCAGCGACGGAGTGATCGGAAGCGTTCTGGACACTTACAACTTCACTTCTGCAGGCGGTGTTGCTGGTGGTTTGACTGATGCCACGATGAATGGTGTGATTTTTGGAGGGTTTAAAGGCCACACGGGTTTTACCAATGGGGCCGCAGGAGTTCTCGATAATTTCTACGTGTCTAAGCTCGGTGTTTCTCAGATTCCAGAGCCCGCAGCAGCAGCTCTTGGACTCATCGGTCTAATCAGCTTCTCGCTTCGTCGCCGCCGTTAAGTCTCAATCACCCAAGTTTGTGCGCGGACCAAACTGAACGCCACCGCTACCATTGGCTTGGGTCTCACTCTCACGATATTTGCATTCTTCAATCACTCGCCACTGGGAAATGGCCAACGTGATGGTGCTGAAAATCGGGAGAGCGTTGGATATATTTAATTTGCTCGCGATAGCGTGCAACGTCTTAAAAACTGATAGTTCGAAATCATACCTCCCGCTTGTGGATCCTGCATCCACAGCGGGGGAGATGCCAAGCACGCTAAAGACTCTGGAAGCTATGAAAAAGTCCATCATCACCCGTGGCATCGCGGCGATCATGGCCGCAGCCATCTCTTGCATCGCGACTGCGGCGGAGCGACCTAACATTATCGTCATTTACATGGATGATATGGGCTACAACGACCTTGGCGTGATGAATTATCCGGGGCCGCCAGCCGGTCCTGCTGTCATGCCGCTGGCCCCGGGCAGTTCGCTCGACCCAGATTTCCCGGCTCCCAACGCCGCGCGCTTCATGACGCCCAATATCGACTCGCTGGCGTCGGGCGGGCTACTGATGCCGCAGTTTTATGGAGCCACGCTGTGTTCGCCCTCGCGCTCCAGTCTGCTGACCGGGCGCTATTGCAAGCGAGTCGGCGTGAACGGTGTGTTTTCTCCAGATGCAAGCGGCGATGGAACCAAGGGACTCAACACCACGGAAGTGACCTTACCGGAAATCCTTCGCGAAAATGGCTACGCCACCGGGATGGTCGGCAAGTGGCACCTTGGGTACGTTCCGACGGCACACGATCCATTTCAGATGATGCCCCCCCGCCACGGTTTCCAAGAATTTTTCGGTCACCCGCATAGCAATGACATGACTTCGTTCAGTCTGATCCGCAATGAGACGATCATCGATCCCGATTCAAGTGGTGCGACCAAGCAGGCAGAAATCACTTGGCGTTACACCGAGGCGGCCCTCGATTTCATCCAGCGCAAAAGCGGGAACAATAAGCCGTTCTTCCTCTATCTGGCACCGATCATGACCCACATGCCTTGCTGGCCTTCTGACCGGACATTCGCCAATGCCGACGGCACGACATGGCCGAAATTTCAGGGCACCAGCGGCGTCAGTTATTACTACGACGTCGTCAAGGAGACTGACCACGCCGTCGGCCGGGTGCTCAAAAAGCTCGATGAACTTGGAATCGACGCCAAGACGCTGGTGATCTTCACCTCCGACAATGGTCCTTGGCTCAACATTGGGAGCTACAAAGGAACTTCGACACCTAATCTCACTGATATTTCAGTCGGCTCGGCTTATCCCCTGCGCGAAGGCAAGTTCACCACTTGGGAAGGCGGCGTGCGGGTGCCGTTTGTGGCGCGTTGGAAGGGGGAAATCGCGCCAGGCACGGTGCTTAACGGCCAAGTGGGCGCGATGATCGACCTGCTGCCGACACTCGTTGGACTGGCGGGTGGATCACTCCCCGCAGGCCGGACCATCGACGGCAAGGATCTTTGGCCGCTTTGGTCAGGCCAAACGTCGTCCCTTTCCCGCAGCTTCGCCCACTTCCATTTGGGAAACATCGAGGCAGTGGTGAAAGGCCGCTGGAAACTTCGTTCTAATAATACTCTGCACGATGTCTGGAATCTGAACGACCAAGAGACAAGCGATCACGCCGCCGCGCAGCCCGCCGTCGTCGCCGACCTCGTGGCGGAGAGAAATGCGCTCGCCGCTTCCATCACTGCGGATTCCGTCCCGCTGGGTGTCTTCACTGCCTATGAAGTACTGCCTTCCGCCACCGATCTGGCCGTCACCGAAGGCGGCGCCACCTCCTTCACCGTGGCTCTCTCGGCCAATCCCGGCAAAAACGTGACTGTGAGTGTGTCCCGTTTTAGCGGCGATGCCGACCTCTCCGTTTCCGCAGGAGCAAGCCTCATTTTCAATACCACCAACTGGTCCACTCCTCAGACCGTGACTCTGGCCGCAGCGGCGGATGCGGATGCCAAAGCCTCCGGAGCGACCTTCCGCCTCACCACCAATGACATCACCCAGGTGCGCGAAGTCTTTGTTTTCGAAAACGATACGAATGCGGCCCCGGGCATGGAGACTTCGCTTGTTTGGCCGAAGGTCGATCCCGCGCTGATCGCCAACAGCGGCGTGAAACTTGTCGCAGAGGCGAGTTCTAAGCTCGGTGCCCAAATCAACCCACTCGGCTCCAGTTATTTTTGGACCAAAGTCTCCGGTCCCGGCATTGTGAGTTTCACCGCACCCGCAGCGGCGGAAACGGGAGTGACGTTCAGCCTGAATGGTATCTATCGGCTGCGTCTCTCCAGCAGCCACCCGGATGCGAGTGCTCCCGGGATTTCCGAGTTCAACGTCGATGTCGGTGCGGTTGGCGCGTTGGGCAGCAGCAACCTCAAGCACTCGCCACCACTCGTTTACGATGCCTCCCAAGACACTGATGGTAATCTAGTCTGGAAAAATCTCATGACCCCAGGCAGCGGTGACGTGGCTCTCGACAGCGGCGTTTCGCCTGCCTCTTTAGGCGATCCCGCGCCTGCACTGTCATTCATCAATTCCGCGCTCGTCTTCCCCGGTGGCACGCCAATGAAAGGGGGTAGCAGCGCGACGCTCGATTCCTACAGCACCGGCAATGCGACATTCTCACTCTGGTTTAAGCCCGACATCCTGCCCACGCCAAATCGGCAAGTCATTTGGGAAGCCGGTGGAGACATCGGCACCTCATTCATTCTCGATAGCTCGTCCCTGAAATTCGTGGTCGATGATGGCGCATCGAACCTCGTCAAAGGGGCCACGGCGTCAGCCACGCTCGCGCCATCTTCCGCCCAAAATGGTTTCGTCCACGCTTGCGGTGTCATCGACCTCGCAAACGACCAAATCCATCTCTATCTCGATGGAAGCTTGGCCAGCACTCAGGCCATTCCAACCGTCAGTGATTGGTGCGGGGTAAGTGGCACCGCCTTCGGGAGATTCAACACTACCGGAGACGTGCAACAGCTCGGCGGCAACGATCAACTGACGCCACCGATCGAAGGATACGCCGGCATGCTCGCGATGATGCGTTTTTACAATCAGGCACTCTCTTCCGCTGCCGTAACCGCCCTTCATACTGACCCGCTCGCGCTGGAAACCGTCGCCAACATTGGACCCGAAGTGGCAGCAGGAAGCGATCAGTCCATCGGTTTCACCACCTTGAGTGATACCTCGTTGGCGAGCTTGGTCGGATTGGTCAGCGACGACGGCAAGCCCCTGAGTTCGACTTTCTCCACCCTGTGGCGCGCGCCCGCGGCGACGTTTGCGAATGCCACTCAAGCAGCCACCACTGTCACCTTTGGTCTTCCCGGCACCTATCCGCTCTGGCTGATTGCCGACGACAGCGAGATCAAAGTTTACGATGAAATGAGCGTTACAGTTGCCCCGCTTACCTACGCCGAGTGGGCCGCAGGCATTGCTTTCGCACCCGGCCAGAACGATGGCAATGCCAACCCGGACCATGACGACTTCGTCAACCGATGGGAATGGGCGCTCGGACTCGATCCGCTGCGGTCAAATCCCTCGCAACCCGGCATTTCCTTTGCCAAGCAATCCATCGAGAGCGGTCGGCGACTTACGCTCGAATTTCAAGTTCCCTACAACCGTTTGCCGGATATTTATTTCCAGCACAGCGGCAACTTGCAAGATTGGCAAACCATCCTCACCCCGGATCTCACGGTTGTGCCCGGCTCCGCAAGCCGTGCCAAGTGGGTGTTCCACTATGACGTCCCGGCTACTGATTCCAGCAAGTTCATCCGGTCCGCGCTCAGCGAGTGATGCGCGGATCGACCGCGGCCAAGCGGCCCGTTATTTGGTTCCTAGTTTTGGTTACCGAGCGCAGCACGCAAACGTGTTTCCTTATCACCGTTCCAGTAGCCACAGTCGAGTTCGAGGAACACGCTGGTGTATGGAAGGATTTCATCGGTTTTGAGGATGGTGACGTTGAAGAGCTTGGAGGATTCATCAAGGCGCTTGATGATGTCCATGTGGGGAGCGCTCTTGACCTGAGTTCCTTGCAGAACTGCGGCCAGATCTTGGCGGCACTTATCGATGCCCGGTGCGTCGGCTTCCGGGATTTTTGCTTGCTCGCTGTCCATCCAGACGATCGGGCGGACGTGTTTTTGCTTAGCGAGCATGGCCATTACTTTTTTCAGTGCCTCCGCCTGAGTGCCGCCGACGTAACTCGTCTGGATGCCCGGCGCGCTCTGCAGTGGGTAGGCGCTGTCCGCGATGACGATGAAATTCCGGTGTCCGAGACGTGGCAGATTTCCGCCCAAGTCGGCCTGCCAGTCCCTCTTTTCATTGCACCCCGTCATCATTAGAAGTGGAAAAAAGCAAGCAAGGACGTGGAGTAGAGGACGCGTAATCATGGAATTGTGTGTCAATGCATACGGAAGCTAAATCTGACACTTTTTCAAATAAAAACGGGACTGAAAGAGACAAGGGCGAATCTTAAGTCATCGATGGAGAAGTTCCCCCAAAAATTCAGACACGAACAAAGGTCTTCATCCTTTATCATCTGATTTTACCTAAATCATTGTCCGATACCCGTCTGCCGCCAAAAAACTTGCCACAGCGGTTGTGGCCAATAATTTAGTGAATATAGGACATCTTCTAGAAACCCATCTCAACTTTATCTCCATGTTAGCCTCGCCACTTGATCGCCGTCGTTTCCTAAAACTCAGTCTTGGCAGCGTTGCCTTCGCTGCAGCATGGGGCCGCCCATCCGACAGTTTCGCTTATGGAGCTCAGGGTTCGCTCTACCGCGGTCTTGTCCCGGAAGGTGCGACTGCGGCGGTGAAAGGTATCAATGCGACTTGGCTAGCGTCTTTGCGCGTTCGCGAAACCAGCGAACCCACCTTCACGAAGGCGGCGAATCAGCTCCGCTACATTGGCATGCCAGTGGGCGGTATCGCTTGCGGCACGCTCTATCTCGGCGGCGATGGTCGCCTGTGGTTGTGGGATGTCTGGCACAAGGGCAACCCGACTGGCGTGGGCATCCGACCGCGCTCCCGCTATTACGCGCATCCCAGCGGCGGAGGTAACAGCTACAACCGTGATTGCATGGATGGTGCGAACTACTTCGCGCCCATCA
Source organism: Akkermansiaceae bacterium (assembly GCA_031382045.1). GTDB lineage: Bacteria > Verrucomicrobiota > Verrucomicrobiia > Verrucomicrobiales > Akkermansiaceae > Luteolibacter. The sequence continues at coordinate 8,336 of JANMYL010000075.1, forward strand.
ATGTGTGGAATCCCAGTCCGCCGATCGATGAAAAGCCGTTTCCGTTCGATCAAGGATTCGTGCTGCGGACCGTCGCCAACAACGTGACGACGGTCAAAACTCTCGATCAAAAAGGCTTCTCAGGAATTTCCTTCAAAGGCAGCTATCCGTTAGCACGGGTGAATTACACCGATACCGCTTGCCCGTTGGCCGTCGAGTTGTGTGCTCATCCTATTTTCATTCCGCTGAACACACCGGACTCAGCCCTGCCGACTACGGTGATGGAATACACGCTCACCAACACCAGTGCCTTTTCAGTAGAGGCTACCGTGCTTGGCTGGATGCAAAACCCGGTCTTGCTCGATACCGGGCTGCCAACAGGCATGACGCGCGTGAATCAACTCCGCACGGGCGGTGGCCATGCCTTTCTCGAATGCCGCGCTGATGGCACACCACTCCCTGTCGACTATACGGTTTTCGCCAATTTTGAGAATGCGACTTACACCCCGTGGACTACAACGGGCACGGCTTTTGGCAGTGGCCCGATATTGATCACAGATATCCCATCTTACCAAGGCGACGTCAAAGGCGTGGGAACTCGAGTGGTAAACTCTCATGCCAGTGCGCCCGGTACCTCTATCGTGGGTAAGGATGCCGCGGTTGGCACTTTGGTGAGTCCTGATTTCGTGATTGCACAAGGCTATATTCATTTCCTGCAAGGTGGCGGCGACAATTCCGCACTCGAGCGAGTCCGGCTACTCAGGGCTTCTGATGGCGCTCAAGTCCGTATCCAGACGGGTAACAACACCAGCACCATGAGTTGGCGGAAATTCGACGTCCGTGATCTCGTGGGTCAGACGGTGAGATTTTCAATCGAAGACCTTGGCACAGAAGGTTGGGGAAATGTGGGGGTCGATCAGATTCTTTTCAGTGACAATCCAAACGCGCCTGTTGCCTCCAACTATTTCAACGATGTCGTGGATCGCGGGACCATAGGTATCGCCGAGCTTGGAGCCGCCACCGGACGGATCGCCGTCGCTGATAATCTATCCACCGCGCAGCCTTGGCTCACCGGGAAATCTGCCGACACCGGCGGCATCGGTCGCACGCTCACGCTGGCACCTGGAGCCGTCGCCACCGTGCGATTTGTGGTGGCTTGGCATTTCCCCAATCTCCCGAGCGGCTTACCTGGCAACCGCCGCGAATACCTCAATCGCTTTGCCAGTGCCTTCGCGGTGGCTGACTATGTATCAACGAATTTCACTCGCCTCGCAGGCGACACTCGACTGTGGGTGGACACTTGGAAAGATTCATCGCTGCCATATTGGTTGCTAGACCGTGCGCTGGCCACGTCATGCACGCTCGCCACGGCCAATTGCTTTTGGTTCACCACTGGCCGCTTTTACGGCTACGAGGGCATCAATTGCTGCGAGGGCACCTGCGGGCATGTTTGGTATTACGCTCAGTCCATCGCCCGCTTGTTTCCGGATTTGGAGCGTGGCCTGCGCCAAAATGTAGATCTCAATACTGCCGTCGCCCTTAGTACTGACGGCTCGGTGAAATTCCGTGGCGAATACAACGACGACTGGGCCTGGGACGGCCAATGCGGTGTGGTCCTCCGCTGCTACCGCGAGCACCTTGGCAGTGCCAATACCACATTCCTAACGGCCAACTGGACCAACATAAAAAAGACCCTCGATTTCCTCATCGGCGAGGACGCTAACAACGACGGGGTCAGCGAAGCACGGCAACACAACACCCTTGATGCAGATTGGTTCGGGCGCGTGCCAGCGCACATCGGCCTATACGCAGCCGCCCTCAAGGCCGGTCGTGAAATGGCCATTGCCATGGGGAACACCGTTTACTCCAACACTTGCAATACACTAGCAACCGCAGCCATGGCCCGGCTGTCCGAGCGCTTCGTTAGCACTCCGGACTACGGCGAGGGCTATTACACTCAGCTGATGGCCACCGACATCGGAGCCCTCGGCCATGCGCAAGGTTGCTACATCGACCAAGTGATGGGCGAATTCTACACCCGCATGATCGGGCTGGAACGAGTGACCGACTCCACCCAAGGCCGCGCTGCCCTCCGTAGCATCTGGCGCTTCAATTATTCCCATAACTTGACGAATTTCCTTTCCTCTAGCTCCTTCACCCAAGGCCGGATTTATCAAATGGCCGGTGAAGCAGGACTTCTCATCTGCACCTTCCCGAATGATGGCAATTTGTGGCCGGATTCGGATGCTAACTGGCAGGGAAAATACTTCGCCGAGTGCATGAGCGGCTTTGAATATCAAGTTGGCGCGCATTGCCTCGCAGAAGGATTACTCGATGAAGGTTTGACTATCATCCGCGCGATTTACGATCGCTATCACCCAGGCAAGCGCAATCCCTACAACGAAATTGAATGCTCGGACCACTATGCCCGGGCGATGTCGAGCTACGGCGCCCTCATCACCGTCAGCGGCTTCCGCCATAGCGGTCCGGATGGCATGTTAGGATTTGCCCCGACGCTTAATGCAGACGCTTTCAAATCCGCTTTTACCGCCGCGCAAGGGTGGGGGACTTATCAGCGGAGCAAGGTCAGTCAGCGCACTACGGAAACTATCACTCTTAAGCGCGGCACGCTTCGGCTGCGTAAATTCGAATGTACTCTGCCTGCTAATACGCTTGGTTTCCTGGCTCAAGCTAAGCGCAATGGTACCATCGTTGCCGCAAGTTTCACCCTGACTGGTAGCACCCTGCGCTGCACCCTACCAGCCGATCTCGATCTCGTGGTGAATGATATTTTCCAAGTCATTCACTTCACCTCCAACCTTGCCACTGTCTCGGATTCAGACAACGACGGCCTCACGGATTTGGAAGAAATCAGCGGTATCAACGACTCTGCCACGGTGAGCGATCCGCGTGGCAACGTCACGGGCATAAACTCAGCCGACACCGATGGGGACGGTAATTCCGACGGAGTGGAAGCACGACTCGGCACCAATCCGCTCAACGGCAGCGATTATTTCCAGCCGATGCTTTCTCGCACTGTATTGGGTAAGCCAACGCTTACTTGGCCCAGTGCCATCGGCACCTCATTCAACATCGAGCGCAGCACAAGTTTACTAAACTGGGCGCAAATCGCCACCAACCTCGTCGGCCAGCCTGGCCATACAACCTACACCGACATCACCGCGCCCGTCGATGTAGCCCAACTTTTCTACCGCGTGCGCTTGAACTGAGTTATGCCGCTTGAGCAGGTGGAAAAACAAAGAAGACAGACATGATGAAAAAAAACACCTATATTACAGGATCGCTGTTCGGGCTCTTGATCGCCCTGCCAGCTTTTGGGGTCGAGATGCAATCACCGGCACTGGACCTGCCGCAGGTCAAGAACGAGAAAACGCATCTGGTTCCTTCGTTCTGGGCTCAGATGCCGCAACTCAAGGCGAAAACCACCTTGAAAATCTTGGATGTGGACGGGCCGGGAAGGGTGACTATGATCCACAGCAGCGCATTGGGAATCACCTTTGGAAAGGAATTCAATTCGGATGCGGTGAAATCTCTCATGATACGTGTGTTCTATGATGGAGAAACTAAACCTTCCATTGAAATGCCCTACATGGATTTCTTTGCGGATGTGCAGAGTGAGAGTGCTTATTTTAGCACGATCTATGTTTCCAAGGTCAAAGAGTCGCACAATTTCCGCCTTCAAATGCCTTTCCGGAAGCACATCACCATCACGGTAGAAAATGCATCGGATAAGGATTTAGTGGGCTATGTGGATGTGCAGTGGGAAGAGATTTCTAGCATGCCAGAGAAGCAAGCCTATTTATATGTGGCCTATCAAAGTGGGAATATTAATCCAAATAAACCATTGACCTTGTTCGAGTTAGAGCGACCATCCACCATCGTTGCTCACTGGATGCAGTATGAATCCGCCAATAGTCCAAGCGGAGAAGTAATCTGCGAGGGCAACCAAGAACTCTATCTCGATGGCGATCAAACGCCGACTCTGAACTATCTCGGAACCGAGGACGTGTATGGCTACTCGTGGGGCTACAAGGGGATTCAGTCGGATAACTTCGCCGCCATCATCAAACAGGAAGATCTTAAGCCAAGCGGCTCTCGAATCGCGATCTTGCGCTGCCGGGAGCGAGACACCATCTCGTTCAGAAAATCCTGCAAGTGGGTCCTGACCTATCTCACTGACACTTGGACCCTCAAGGCCCTGAGTGATGCTCCCATCCCTTATCGGCATTGTGTTTACTACTATTCCAACCCGCAAAGTAGGTAGAAGAAGCCACTTTTTCGCTATAGTGCGCTCTCAAGTAGCAGCTTCTCTCAGGTAGCGCGCTCTCGCTGAGAGCGCATGTCAATGGGATGCGAAAGAGACGCTCCAGCTCCACCGACATGCCTGCTCCGGTGCCCGCGCGGGGAATGGTCATGCTTTTTGCGAAAGACATTGGAAAAATATTGGCTGGACTGGAATCCACAGCGGAATGCGATCTCAGTAATGCTCAATTCGGGATGGTGCGTTAGGAGACGAGTGGCAACCTCCATACGGGTGCGTGTTAAATACTCGACTGGAGCTGCATTACTGATTTTTTTGCAATAGGAGGAGAAATGCGTCCTCCCGAGCCCGCAGTGTGCAGCCATCGAATCCAAGGTCCATGGCTCGTCGCAGCGGTGGTGCAGGTTTTCCAGAAACAAGCACACCGTCCGCTCGCTACTTGACAGCGATTGATCCAGAAGTGGATTTCTGGACACCAACATCTCCGCTAGCAGGAGGATGAGTTCATTGATCAGAATCTTCAGTTTGGCATTGTTGCTATCATGGTCTTTTCGAGCAACAATCTTATCTAACTGTTCGAAACAAATACCGAGTTTTCGATCCGCGCGCCAAATGGTTTGTTCATTTTTACTGAGCATCTCGGTGAGGTGCTTGAGGTCGCTTTTGGAAGAAAGCAGCCAAGATGGCCAATGCCAAGTTTGATTGGGGCGGCGTATTCCTACATCCAGTATCAACCAAGAATAGCGGCAGGCGGGCACCATGGGATTGCCCACACGATGGCGCTGCCATGGGCGCGTGATGGTGAGGTGGCCGGGTTCTACCAGATAAGATGCATCGCCCACGCTGAAGGGCAGCTTGCCGTTTGAAACATAGCCGATTTCAATTCCTTCGTTGCAATGCCAGTCGAGTCCCCAGTTTTGGTCACGCGGTGCATCCCAGTAGCCGACCATGCAGACCTCCTTCAAGTCATTCCGTGGCAACCGTTCGCCGGGATAGCTCCCGCGTCCGAGCGCAGCCAAGCACACGTCGCCTTGCTTGGCCGCTAACTTGAGCGGTTGACAGGTATCTGCGTGAAAAAGCTCTCGGTTGCAGCGGAAGGTGGTGCGGCTCTTCATTGTGTTGCCAAGTGTAATATTTACCAGTGGTCAATTTTACAAGCATCTTGTTCGGGCTGGTGCTAAGTTTCGTCCGCTCATGAAATATCACTCTCGCGCACTGTTTGGTTTTGCCACTTTGTTGGGCCTTGCTGCCGGCCATGCTTTGGGGGCGGATGCCGAGGGTTCTGCGCTTAAATGGCTCAAGACCGATACGAGCCTGGCTTTGTGTAACGGCGATAAAACCGTTTGGCAGCTCGTCTTTGATAAGAAGCAGCCCAAATCCTATTTTCACCCGCTCGCCACCGTGGATGGCGAGGTGCTGACGGGATTTGAACCTGCCGATCACCCGTGGCATCGTGGCTTGTGGTGGTCATGGAAATTTATCAACGGCCTGAACTACTGGGAGGAAGACCCGACCAGCCGGAAGAGCGAAGGGGAGACTGAACTAACGCACGCCAACGTCGAGCCGGGCGATGGCTTCACCGCGCGCGCGCAGCTCAGCTTCAGCTACCATCCGCCCGGTCAACCTGCTGTCATGACGGAGCAACGCCACCTCTCGATCGGACGGCCAAATGCCACAGGGCAATATACTATCGACTGGACGAGTGAATTTACTGCTGGAGATGCGCCGGTGAAGCTGGATCGCACGCTGCCGCCACATCAGCCAGGTGGTGCTTCTTACGGCGGCTATGCGGGCCTGTCGCTTCGTTTTCCGCCGGGTCTGACGGGTTGGAATTTCCGCACCAGCGAAGGCGCAACCCGCGGTGCCACGGGCAATGGAAAATCCGCGCGGTGGCTCGATCTGTCAGGAACCTCGGCGGGAATCGCCATCTTCGATCATCCCGGAAATATCCGCCAGCCTTCGCCGTGGTATCTGTATGAAAGCCCGCAGTTGCTCTTCTACAGTCCAGCCGTTTTGTTCAACGAGCCTCTCGAGCTTGCTGCCAAGCAAACCGTTAAATTCACCTATCGCATCGTGATTCATTCCAACCCGATGACTGCAGAGCAAATCGAAAATGATTGGCGTTTGTTTGCGGCACCGACGAAGCCCTGATTCAGTTTTACTATACCTACCCACCACCACATATCCTCATGAAAATCGGCTGCTTTGCTCTGATCCAACCGTTTTCGCCCATGCGGCGTCAATTCGAACTTATCCGCGAACTCGGCTTCGACTACGCGGATCTCACTGACAATCACGACGGTGCCACTCTTGGCACCGAATACGGATTTTCAGCTTCATTCAGCCTGGATTCCCACCCGGCGACCATTCTCGACATGGTCAACGAATTCAACCTCACGCTAACCAGCGTTTGCGCTCACGCTAACCTGCTGGACCCGACCTCACCGGACCGCTACGCCACGGCGGAAATCATCAAGGCTATCAAGCTCGCCCACTTTCTGGGAGTCAAACAAGTCATCACCACCGAGGGCGATCCTAAGACGGACTTCGGCCATCAACTCACCGACGATCAGCGTCTTTTCTCCATCCGCGAGAAGCTACACGAACCGATCCGCTGGGCGAAAACCTTCGGCATTGAGTTATTACTAGAGCCACACGGTATCCTCACCGACACCGTGGATGGTATGTCACGCATCCTCGACGCCCTCGGCCACGAGGAAATAGTCGGCATCAATCTCGATACCGGCAACTCCTGGCTGGGCGGCGGCGATCCTCTAGAATTCGTAAAAACCTTTGGCCCGCGCATCAAGCACGTGCATTGGAAAGACATGCCGGAGGAATGGCTGCCTAAGCGCGGCACCCAGTTCGGCTGCGGTATGGGACTCATTCCGCTGGGAGACGGCATCGTCGGCATAGAGGCCATCGTTAAGGAACTGCTCTCCCAAGGTTTCGACGGCCCCACCACGCTGGAAATCGCCGGCGAGGAAGCCGTCAAAGTTTCAGCCGAACGCCTCCGCCACTGGGCAAATATTTAACACCAATCACTTATCCCATGAATTCAAATCATCTTAATAGCCGCCGCCAATTCCTAGGTGGAGTCATCGCTGCTGCCGTGGCACCGCAATTCATCGCCAGCCGGGCGCTGGGTGAAGAGACATCTCCCAGCCGTACGATACGACTCGGCCACATCGGCGTCGGCGGTCAGGGCAATGGTTTACTGCAGAATTTCTTGGGCGTGAAAGGAGCCAAGAGCGTCGCCATTGCTGATCCATTTCAAAAGCGGCGTGAAGCCGCTGGTGCTCGCGTCAAAGCAAATCAAGGCCACGATCCCAAGCTCTACAATGACTTCCGCGAGCTGCTGGCCGACGAGTCAATCGACGCAGTGGTCATTGCCACTCCCGATCATTGGCATGTCCCTATTGGACTGGCCGCTGTGCGGGCCGGCAAAGATGTCTATATCGAAAAGCCATTAGGTCTCACGCTAGACCAGAAGCGCGCGATGTTGGCGGATTGTCAGAAACACCAACGCATTTTCCAATACGGAACCCAGCAGCGCAGCCAAGAATTGCTCAAGCGCGGCATTGAGCTGGTCCTCAACGGCTACATCGGCGATCTCGAACGCATCGAGGTCTGGGCACCGCCAGGAGCAGGCGGCGGCTCGCTTGAGGAAATCCCTGTGCCCGCTGGACTCGACTATGATCTTTTTCTGGGGCCTGCGCCCATGAAGCCGTGCAGTGTGGA
>JANMYL010000089.1:0-19581 GCA_031382045.1 Akkermansiaceae bacterium
GTGGTCTTGCCGTGGGTGCCTGAGACGACGAAGTTGCGTTTGCCTCGGAGGAAGAATTCTTTCATTACCTCTGGCAGGGAATAATAGAGCAGCTTGCGGTCGAGCGTGGCCTCTGCTTCGGGATTGCCGCGTGAAATGGCATTGCCGATGATGACCACGTCGGTGTCGGCGGGGATATTTTCCTCGGCGTAGCCTTCCGTGAGGGTGATGCCTTGGGCGCGGAGGAAATCGGACATCGGCGGATAGACGTTGGCGTCGGAGCCAGTCACGGTGAAGCCGCGTTGTTTCATCGCGGCGGCGACGGCTCCCATGGCGGTGCCACAGATCCCGGTGAAGTGAAATTTATTTTTGGCGGACATTGAAGGGCGCAAGGTTAGGCGGCGAATTCTGATCTGCCAATCAGGAATAATATGTGAAGTAGGGAGATTGGTCGATTAGAGAACCTATCTCTCAGAACGTCGGTGCGGCGACGGTGGCGCTTTCGCGCTCCTCGCTGCGGCGGCGGAGGATACGGTCGGCGGTTTCAGTGACCATTTCTTGGAGGAGTAGCCAGAGGTGCGAACCCTGGCGGTAGTCAGCGGGGGCGATGTGTTTCACGCGGCCGGCATGGGTGGAGAGTTGGAAACATTTCCGAAAGGAGCGGCCGGAGGTGTCCTGGGGATTATAAACGGCGATCGCTTGGCCGCCGTTGCGGGCCATGACGGTGAAGCAGGGGACATCGGTTGGGCCGTCGCCGACGTAAACCATATTTTCAAATGGGATTGGTCGTTGTTCGGCGGGCATGTGATCGTTTACGTCTTGGTCGTAGCCGAGCATGCCCTTGTTGATTCGGAAGAGATACTGGGTCTTGGTGGTGTGGGAAATGACGCGCTTGGGGAAGCTGATGCCGCCCTTGGAATCTTCGCCGAATTCGCAACCAAAGATCGCTTTTACGAAAGGTTGCAAGCGCGAGCCGTCGAGTAGGGCCTTGAGCCCGGAGGAAATGATGTAGTGCTCGATTTTGATGCCGGCGGCGTGGTGCTCGGGGCGGAGGGCGGCTTCGGGCAGGGCGTCAAAAAGCTCAGGAAGGCCGGGGAAGAACCGCAGGCCTGCGCCAAGCTCGGTTAGGCGGGCGTTGGTGACATTATCCATGCCGAGGTAGTCGAGCAGGCATTTTAGGTAAGCGAGCTCGCCATCCCATTTTTCGTTTTGGACGAGGGCGTTGCACTTTTTCCAAAACTGCGTGGGATCAATCCCGAACTCGGGGAACAATACGTCGTCCTGCATGTAGCACGGACTGAGCGTCTGGTCGTAGTCGTAAACTAGCGCGATGGTATTTTGGGGAGCTGCCATATTAGATGATCAAGGCTTGCAATGCCGCAGCTCCTCGACAAGTCGCAAATCTGTTCAAGGTGCTTCCTCGGGGGCGAGGAAGGATTTCTGGCAGAGTTCGGCGTATTTCCCGCCTTGAGCGAGCAGGGTGGCGTGGGTGCCTTGCTCGATGACTTGGCCTTTATCTAGCACGTAGATCCTGTCGGCGTTCTGGATGGTGGAAAGCCGATGCGCGATGACGAAGGCGGTGCGGTTCTCCATCAGGCGATCAAGCGCGTCTTGGATCTGGCGCTCGGTCTCGGAATCAACAGACGCGGTGGCCTCGTCGAGTAACAGGATCGGCGCGTTTTTGAGCAAGGCGCGGGCGATAGAGAGCCGTTGTTTCTCGCCGCCGGAAAGTTTAACGCCACGCTCGCCGACGTTGGTATCGAGCTGCTTAGGTAGTTCCCTGACGAAGCGATCCGCGTGTGCGGCATTCAAGGCGGTCCAGAGGTCGGCGTCCGAGGCATCGCGTTTGGCAAGCTGGAGGTTCTCGCGGACCGTGCCGTTGAAGAGGAATGGCTCTTGTGTGACGTAGGCGAAGCGGCTGCGCAGCGAGGATTTGGCGAGGGTGGCGATGTCGATTCCGTCGATGGTGATTTTTCCCGCGGTGGTTTCATAAAAGCGGGCAAGCAGGGAAAGCACCGTGGTTTTTCCAGCTCCGGTCGAGCCAACGAGGGCGATGGTCTGGCCGGGTTGAGCATCAAGTGTGACGCCGTGCAGGGTCGGTTGGTCTTGGTAGGCGAAGGTAACGTTTTCGAAATGCACGTGTCCCGCGATCTTAGTAGGAAATTCGACACCGCGAGTGGAGTTGGGTTCCTCCTCGGCATCCAGAATGTCAAACACGCGGTCCGCGGCCGCACGACCGGACAGGATCATTTGATTCAGAGAGTTGAGGCGGTCGATCGGCTCGTAAAATAACGATAGGAATAATAGGAATTTCGTAAAATCACCCATGGTGAGCTCTCCTTTCATCACCGCCCCGCCGCCGAAGGCGAGGACCAACACGTAGCCTGTCATCCGCAGGAACGACATTCCTGGCGAGTAAATCGCCCACCATTTCATCATCCGCAGCGAGGCGACTCGCAACAGGTCGGAAAACTGATTGAAGCGGGAATGTTCGGCCGCTTCCGCTGCGTAGGCTTTAATTTGGCGCACTCCGGAAATGTTATCGTGGAGTAGCGCATTCAGATCCGAAGCCGCATCGCGTTGATTCCGATAGCGATCGCGGCCCTGGGTGGAATAAATCCAAGCGCCCACCACCAGAAACGGCACCGGCAGCGTCGCCCACCCCGCCACTGTGGGATTGAGGAAAAACAGAAAAATCCCGATGCCGAGCACTTGCAGCGCCGCGATGAGTCCTTGTTCGATCCCGTCGATGAGAACTCGCTCCATATTCGTCACGTCCTCGACCACCCGCGTCATGATGTCGCCAGTGCGGCGCGTGTCGAACCACTGGAGCGGCAGGCGCTGGATTTTCTCATAAAGATCCGAGCGGATGTCGAAGATAACCTTCTGCTCAAAGATGTTATTGATGAAGATCCGGACGGAATTGAGCCCGTCTTTGATCAGGAATCCGAGCAAGGCGATGACAATCCACAAAGAAAATTCATCGTGCCGCGTGGGATTGGGGATGATTTTATCGATCACAAAACCCGTCGCGTTTGGGAACACGAACACCGCCAAGGTCATGCCGACCGCGCAGAAAAGTTGAGCAGTGGCTAGGCCCGGGTAGTGACGTAGGTAGGAAAAGACACGGAAAATCGACTTCATATGAGGCCAGAAGCGATGCCCTCGGGTGAGTGTTTTGTAAAGCCAAGGCGAAGGAAGTTTGAAAGTCTTTGAAATTTGGGGTTGCGGAGTGCAAACCGGACTTCCTAGTGTTTCGCCACGCAAGGATTTAACTCCTCACTCAAAAAAACCCCATGGCTAAACTCTTCGGAATTCTAACTGTAATCGCCCTCGTCCTCTCGGCTATCATTGCCTCCAAAAATAAAGGTGAATTTGAGTCTCGCACTGCGGTGACCGAGTCCGAAAAAGGGCTCCTCATAACAAGCCAAGCGCGTCTTAAGGCGGCTGAGGAAGTGCTTAAAGCTCTTCCAATAGAACGCGCCGCAGTGGATGCGGACATTGAAACGCTTACAGCCACGGAGGCCGCGCAGCAAAAAACCAATGATGGAGTCAAAACGGAAGTTGAAGCCATCATCGCCAAGATTGCTTCCAACAAAGAAAAGCTCGACGTGATCCGCGAGAAGACTTCCAAGATCGGAGATTTGGAAGAACTTGCTTCCAAGATGCGAGCCACCAATAGCGAACTCGAGGAGTTGACTCAATCCATCACTGCCAGCGAAGCTAAACTCGCTAACCTCACCGCCCAAGATGCTTCTGCTCAAGCTCAGATCAAGAAAGTCCAAGGCAATATTGAACGTTTCAATAGCGGTCAATCGCTGGCCTCTCTCAAAACACGGATTCGCTCTATTTACCCAAACTGGGGTTTTGTGACCCTTGCCTCAGGCAACAACGCCGGTGTGGTAGCCAACTCAACTCTTGACGTCACTCGGGACGGCCAAACTATCGCAAAGCTTTTGGTCACCGCAGTGGAAACCAGTTCAGCATCCGCCAGCATCGTGCCAGACTCCTTTGCGCCTGACGTTACGCTGATGGTTGGCGATTATGTGGTTCCCGGTTCGTCAGCCGTAAAAACAGCCAGTAATTGATTGTCGGATTTTTTTAACACACCTTTTCTAAGAATATCCTATGAAACCCATTCTTTACACCGTCGCAATCATCGCTGCATGCGGTGCCGCTTTTTTCTCTTTCAGCCTGTCCAAGAAATTCAAGGCTCTAGAAAAGGAGCGGATCGAGACCATCGCCTTGAAAGATCAGACCAACGCCGATGCGGATGTTGCTGACAAAAATATCAAGGATGAGAAAAAGAAACTCGCGGACTCCCAAGAAAAACAGGAGTCGCTCAATCAGAGTGTTGCTTTCCTCAAGTCTGCCGGAAACGCCCTTTCAAAAGATCTTGTCAAACAGAACGAGGATCTGAAAGGGCAGGAAAACGAATTCGCAGTACTTGAAAAAGCTCTCGCCGAGGTCAACAAGATCCTAGCCGGTCTCGGTGGTGGTGTGACGCTCGATACTTTACCAGAAAAAATCCAACAGATTGAGGACGATAAAAAAGCCAAACAAACAAAATTTGAGGAACTTGAAGTCTTAATCACCGGAGCAGATAAAAGTCTCCTCACCAACAACGCTGAGTTGGATCGGCTTTCCAAACGGATCCTCGACCGAAATTCACGCATTGGTCGCAATTCGATGGAGGCAGTTGTGACCGCAGTGAATCAAGACTGGGGATTCCTAGTCATTGGTGCCGGTTCAAACTCCAGTTTCACACCGCAAACTCCGCTATTGGTCGAACGCGATGGCAAGGTGCTTGGTAGAGTGAGTCCTTCCTCAGTCGAAGCAACCCAAACGATCGCCGAGATCGATCTAGAGAGCCTTGCCTCGGGCGTACGCCTCCAGCCGGGTGACCGTGTGATCCTTGCGCAGCCGTTGGCTAACTGACCGAACTATTTATTTCTCAAAGCTCCGCAGGCTTGCATGCCGCGGAGCTTTTTTTATATTTGGACATGAAGCGAAATTTTTCCCTGCTACTATTGGTTGTTGCCACCAACTTCGGACTTTCCTCCTGTGCTGATGAGTCTGTGAAAAAGCCAGTCGGGCCGGTCTCCGAGACCAGCAAAATCCCGTGGAACAGCCCGGTGGCCGGACAAGGTCAAGGCCAGTTCGGAATGATGCCACAAAACCAATACCGCCGTTAATTTTGAGGGCTACTCAATCCCTGTGGTAAGGCGATCCGCTTTTAAGCGAAGCCACTCGGTAAAGTTGCTCCAGCAGAACCAGCAGCGCTAGCTCGTGCTGCAAGGTGAACGGCGAGAGAGTGAGGATTAGGTCGCACTTTTCTCGCAACGCCTCATTGTGGCCGTCTGCAGCACCGATCAGAAACGCCAGAGTCTTCACATCGCCGCGCATTTCGAGTGCTTCGAGTTTTTCGGCAAGCTTGCGAGTCGTCAGGCTCTCGCCGCGCTCGTCAAGGGCCACACGGAAGCAGCCTTGAGAACGTTCGAGCAGTCGTGCCGAAACCTCATCTCGGCTGCCTGCCTTGATCACGACAAGCTCATGCCCACCCGTGCGTGACAGGCGTTTTACATACTCTTCCACTCCCACTTTTGCATAAGCGAGCGCGGGTTTCCCGGCGACGATGAGACGAATTTGCATACAGTGGATCAGAGCTTGCTCGTTCCCCAATGCCGCGCCAACTTTAAAACACAATGAAACTTCTCAATGTTCCTTTAATTCTCGGGATAGTCTCCTGTGCCAGAGGTCCTGGCCCGGTCACTCCCCAAACTCCAGTCGAGCGACAGATGCTCGGGTTACTCCAGAAATTTGATCGCTGGGATTATGATGGCGATGGTGAACTGGATTCCAGTGAGATCAGCCAAGGAATCAAGAGCACAAAAGGCAAGCCGCAGGAGGTCAACCACACAGCTGCTGGAGTTATCAAATTCTATGACACCAGCCTTAACGGTAAAGTTTCCTTGGCGGAAGCACAGGCGGGTTACAGTCGGGCAGACGAAGCAGAAAACCAGCTCAAAAAATGAACTCCATCTACGAATCCGACAAGGTGCTCGCGGAGTATCTTTTATTTCATTTTGGCACGCCGGAAGAGATTCTAACTCCAGATCGCAGTTGGCCTGCTGGCATGCACGAGGCCTTGGGTTTCACGAATCGCACGGTCGCACATTTTTCGCCTGGAACCGTCACGAACGGTCTGGATCTCGGATGTGCTGTTGGTCGTTCGGCTTTTGAAATGGCTCGGAATTGCCAGAACGTGCTCGGCATCGACTTCTCTCACGCTTTCATCAATGCGGCAGATCGCCTGAGACGCGGCGAGCTGATTGCTTATGATCGTTGTGAAGAAGCATCCGTCGTAACTCATCTTGAAGCGCGCCAGCCCGAGGGAATCGATGCCGCGAAACTGAGCTTCCAGCAGGGCGATGCGATGAATCTACCCGCAGATCTCGGCTCATTTGACCGGGTGCATGCTGCGAATCTTGTTTGCCGCCTGCCAGAACCAATGCGTTTGCTAGGCCGCTTGTCCGAGCTGGTAAAGCCAGGCGGTGAGCTAGTGATGGCCACACCATGCACTTGGCTTGAGGAATTCACGCCGCCTGGAAACTGGCCCGTGGGTGGGACTTTTGAGTGGTTGCAGGCGACACTTGCAGCGTCTTTCACCCTACTGCGCCGAGCAGACGAACCCTTCCTGATTCGCGAAACCGCCCGTAAGTTCCAGTGGACTACCGCTTTGGTAACTGTCTGGCAGAGAAAGTAGCATGAGATTTCAGACCGTTTTTCAAATTTGGAAGCGGTATGAATTCCAATCCCTTTAAGCACATTCAATCGGATTCTAGCCCGCCGATTTCGGCCATTGCCGGTTCACGGTCGAGAAAAATCTCGCGGGCAATGGCCTGCACTTCGGCGTCTGTCACTGCCAAGACCTTGGCCCGCCATTCCATGGGCACCGGGATGTGACCGAAGTCGAGCAGGCCTTCACCCGCCCAGCCGGCGTGAGAACTGGTCGTTTCAAAAGCAAGCTTGCTTTGGGCGATGGTCAGGCGTTTCGCGCGGTCCAGCTCGCCGGGGCGTGGACCGTTAGCGATGAGGTCGTCAATTTCACGGTGGATACAGGCAAGTGCCTCGTCCCGTGATTCAGGGTCGAGCCCGGCGCTAATTTCGAAGGCACCGGTCTCGTCGAAGAATGTCACGTCGCTGCTGATCTGATAGCAAAGGCCGCGTTCTTCGCGCAGTTCGAGAAAAAGTCGAGAGCTCGCGGTTTCTCCCAGCATCATGCTGAGCATTCGCAGTGCGTGACGCGATTCTGAGAGTCTGCCGGGAGTGTGCCAGGCGAGCGCGAGTTGGAGTTGGTCGGTTTCCCGCGCCTCTGTGATCATTTGTGAGACTGCCGTGCTCCGATCGAACGGAACTGCTTTCTCCGGCGCGTGGAATCCCTGTGGAAGGTGCGGTGAAACCATCGTTATCATCTCGTCGAGAGTGAACGGACCGGCAGCGGCGATGACGACGTCGTTGCGAAAATGGTGGCGGTTGCGGAAGTTGATTAGAATTTCTCGATCGATGGCGGCCACTGATTCCAGCGAGCCGGAAATAGGGTTCCCAAGCGGGTGGTCGCCCCATAACGCGCTCGAGATGAGATCTCCAATGTGGTCTGATGGTGCTTCACGATACATCGTGATTTCCTCGCCGATGACTTCGCGCTCCAGATTGATTTCCGGCTCTGGAAACGTCGCGTGCCAGACCATGTCAGATAGAATATCGGCCAATAGCGGCATGAGATCCGCCTCACCATGGCCTTCGTAAACCGTCTGATCCTCCGAGGTGCAGGCGTTGAGTTGTCCGCCGGCGTTTTCGATTTCAAAACTCAGCTCGCGCGCACTTCGGCGGGCGGTGCCTTTGAAAACCATGTGCTCGACGAAGTGCGCGAGGCCGGCTGGTAAATGCGATTCATCGCGGCTGCCGGCGGGGATATAGATTGAGAGTGCCGCGCACTCGGAGTCGGCCACCGTCGCGACTGCTAGACGCGGTCCGCCAGGGATTTGATGCCATTCGTAGATTACCTTGCTCATCGTAAAAGTGCTTCTGCCAACGCGAGATCCGCAGGCGTGGTGATTTTTAAATTTGGTTGGATTGACTCGATGAATTTCACCTGCACGCCGATCGCTTCCATGGCTGAGACTTCATCCGTCACCGCTAAGCCTTGTGTGACCACCGCTTGGTAAGCTTTTAACAGCAGCGGGATTTCAAAAACCTGCGGGGTTTCCATGAACCAGAGATTCTCTCGCGAAATCGCGCCTGCGCTGAAATCTGTCTCATCGGAGCGCTTCACGGTCTCGGTAACGCGTCTTGCGAGGGCTGCCGCGCGGTATTGAAGTGCGGCAGCGATACAGAGATCGATGTCAGTGGGCGTGATCAAAGGGCGTGCGCCGTCGTGCACCGCAACAAGGTTTGTCTGCGCTGATAAGGCGGTCAGCCCGGCCACCACTGAATCCTGCCGGTTTGCTCCGCCGTCCACCCGTCTGATAGGTTTGGAGAATTCTCCACTCAGCAGTTCCCAGCGTTCTGCAGGACAAACAACCACGATTTCCGCGATGGAATCTGCGGCGAGAAACGCGTCGAGTGTGCGTCGCAAGATCGGAATTCCCGCCAGCAGCGATGTGAGTTTATCGAAGCCCATCCGTCGGCTTGCTCCCGCCGCTACGAGAATAGCGGAACAAGTGCCTGTGAGAGGAATGATTGGCATGCGCGGAGTTTTAGCAGCCTGTCCTGCGTTGCGGAAAGAGCCAATTTATTGTTGGGAAATTGCTTTCGAGGTGATGGGCCCGTGTGAAAGTAAATGGATCAAGAGAATGAATATTTTCGGGTGCTCACCCGTAAACCCCTGGCACTCCGGAGTTGACCGTAGAGCAGCTGCTACCGCCGCCTCGCTATGAATCGTTAGAAGTCGTTTCATTAATCCTAAATGGAAAAATGAATGGGAGATCATTAACGACAAATGACAGCGGAATAGGTATTTGATTATAAAAAATCCCGCCAACGGATGAACCACTGGCAGGATTGGAAGTTAGACTAGATAGCTGACTGACTCAGTATTTTTGAGTGCGGGAGTAGCCAAATCCGGATTCGAATCCAAGCTCAGGTGGGAATTCGGATAGGCCGTCGTGGACGTTCATGTCGATGCGATTGTCTTCGCCACAGCGCTCGTAAGGAGGCTTGAAAGTGCCGCGGTAAGTGGGACACGTGAAGGTGAAGAGTTCGTAAAAACCATAACCAAGGCGACGCAGCGCGCGGTTGGTGCCATCCACTGCGCCGTAGGTCGAACCTGCTTTGCGGCCGTATTGTTCGTTTTTGCGAACGATTTGCTCGGGAATTTCCATGAATCCGTAGAGGATGTTACTGAATGCACGGCCAAGCTTGCGCGATGACGTGTAAGTGGAGCCCGGAGGTGCTTGGATGTCGGCGACGACGACGCTGCTCAAGGCGGCGAGGGTGGTAGCAATAACGAGGAGTTTTTTCATGCTGCGGGAATGGTAATTAATCTAAATCGGAGTTGGCAACGGATTTTTCGGGATTCCGTGATTTTTACAGTTCAAAGTTGAGCACGCGGATGATTCCCGGTGTAGAACGTAGCTTTTCGAGCAGTTCCGACGGTGGCTCGGTGTCCACTTCAATGACCGTGACGGCGCGTTTATGGTCGCTCGTTCGGCTGAGCGCCATGTTCGCGATGTTGACGGAAGCGCTGCCTAGCGAGGTGCCGATGGTGCCGACGATGCCGGGGCGGTCGTCATTTTCGACGAATAGGAATTTTCCGCTGGGGTTGGTTTCGACGTAGTGGCCGGCGATGTGGACAATGCGGGCGGACTTGCCGAAGAAGGTGCCGGCCACGGTGCAGACTTCGTTGCCCTTAACGGCGGAGACTTCGATGAGCTCGGCGCAGTTGGTGGCGAGAGCCACGGTGGATTCTGTGACGCTGATGCCATGGGCTTTGGCGATGGCCGGGGCGTTGATCAGATTGACCTGCGCTTCGTGGTGTGCGGCGGAGAGGTAGCCAGTGAGCACTTTGCGAGTGATTAGCTCGGTATCGAGCTCGGAAACCGGGCCGAGGTAGGAAACGCGGATTGCGTCGCACTGCGCAGGGGCGATTTTCGAAAGCAGTTTGCCAAGTGATTCGGCGAGATTGAGATAAGGACCGACGCTTTCAAGAGTACGGCTGTCGAGGTTAGGCATATTCACCGCGTTGACGATTTCTCCATTGAGGAGGAAATTTTTCACTTGGTGGGCGACTTCGATGCCGACGTTTTCCTGGGCCTCGGCAGTGGAGGCTCCCAGATGGGGCGTGAAGACTGATTTCTTCACAGAGAAAAGTGGAAAGTCAGCGGGCGGCGGTTCGACTTCGTAAACGTCAAGCGCGATTCCACCCAAGTGGCCAGCGTCGATGGAGGCCTTGGCGGCGACTTCATCGACAAGGCCGCCGCGGGCGCAATTGACGATAAGCGCGCCCTTGTTCATCAGGGCGATACGTTGGGCGTCGAGAACGTGCTTGGTGTCTGGGGTGAGCGGGATATGGAGGGTGACGACGTCCGCGCCAGTGAGGGCGATGGCGGCGCTTTCCGCGAGCTCGACTTTGAGCGACTGGGCGCGAGCGGCGGTGAGGAAGGGGTCGTAAGCAACGACGGTCATACCGAAGGCCTGCGCTCGCTTGGCGAACTCGGTGCCGATACGGCCCATGCCGAGGATGGCGAGGCGCTTGCCGAACATTTCCATGCCGGAGAGGGTTTTGCGATCCCAGCGCCCGGCGATCATCGAGCTGTGGGCTTGGCCGATGTTACGGGCGAGCGAGAGCATGAGGGCGAAGGCGTGCTCGGCAGTGGAAATGGTGTTGCCGCTGGGGGTGTTCATCACGACCACGCCGTGGTCGGTGGCGGCGGCGCGGTCGATATTATCCACGCCGACTCCCGCGCGGCCGATGGCCTTGAGGTTCTTGGCGGCAGCAAAAACCTCGGGCGTTACCTTCGTTTCAGAACGAATGACGAGGCCGTGGTAGTCGCCGATGATTTTGAGCAGTTCGTCCGGCTTGAGGCCGGTGTTCACATCGACGGAAATTTCTGGAGCGGAGCGCAGGGCGTCCACGCCTTTTTCCGAAATAGGGTCGGAAACCAACACGCGAAAAGTTGCCATAGGGGCGGGGAATTAACCCACCGCCCGCGTGCTGGCAAGATCTGCGATGGGAAAAATTGCCTAGATTCTTGGATTTCAGGAAATCCAACGGCTTATTTGATTTCCATGCCACTCTTCGGCCAGATCCAGCGCTGGATTTTAGCGCCTTTGATCAGGGCTTTCGCTTGGATGATCTTAACTCCAAAAATGGTTTCCGCTTTGTAAGAGGCAAGACCAGTTTGATAGGTCTCTCCATCGACTATTTCGTCGGCCTCGGCTTTCCAAGTCGTGACTTGATCGAAATTGAACTCCTTGATCTGGCCGGCGCGGACGCTTTCCTGCATCAAGGTGACGGCATCGGTGGCACCGCTTGCGGTCGTGGGTTCGGGTTCTTGCGTGGGTGCGGGTTCTGATGCGGGAGCGGGCTCTGCTACGGGAGCGGGTTCTGGTGAGGGCGGCGGTTCGGGAGCGATTTGCGGTTCAGGAGCGATCGGCGGTTCTGCAATTTGGACTTCCGGCGGTGCAACTTCAACCGCGGTCAGGGCTGGAGGATTTGCAGCGATTTGTTGCAGGAGGTCGGTTTCTTGGATCAGGACGGTGCCGAAAAATGCGCCCTGCCCGGGACTGATGATGAGGTTGCGTCCTTCGATGCGGACTGGTTTGACGCGGTTGCCAGCGTCGATGCTCATAGTTAGGCCGGTCGCCGGGTCGGAAACTTTTGCCGCGGTGTGCAAGAGGACCTGCTTGGGAAGTTGCTCTGGGCTCAGGGCTTCGAGATTGATTTCTAAGGCTCCGTCAGCGCGCTGTTGAATGGCTGAGGCTGGCGTCGAGGGGGTGGACGATTTTCCGGTGAGTTGTAGCCGCAGATGGGGCTCTGCTAGGTAGCCAAGCGTGCCAGCTGCGCCTAGAGCAATGATGGTAGAGATCGGTTTCATGTGTGCGACTGATACGTAGCGGTACGACGAATCCTTGGAAAGAAATTTCAAAATCGCGACTATTCTCTGTCGGCAGCCTCCAAATGCGCCAACGCCTTCTGATAACTGGCATTGGCGAGATAGTGCCGGAGTTGGGAATCCACCGATGCGCGATGCGCCGCCGTCCATGCAGAAATTTTCTCAGAAACGTCCATGAGCGCCTCAAGATGCCCGGCCGCGTCGCGATCCCGCCAGGCGTGATCTGCGATGATGACGATGCGGCGGCGAAGGAGTTCTATCAGTTCGGAAGTCATAGGAGTGGGTGAGATGTGATCACACTTTTAAGCAAGTATATGATGCACGTGCCAACACGAATATAGTAACTATAAGGGCAAAAGATATTTTCAGACTCTTGGTGTTATAGTTAGATCTGTATTGCTGGCATGACGAAAACAGTTTTAGTTGGGCTGTATTCGCTAGAAATAAGCGGTATTACGACTTTAACATACCAGTTGCCTCGTCAAGCTTTAGTGACAATCACCCAGACTAATCCGAAGATCACGCTTCCGGTCCATTTCATTGGCCCGCCGCCGGCTGCAAGTGCCACGCACTGCGCGGTGGTGCATTGCTTACTTGTTAGCGTGAGGCGATGACTTCCACGGTGAACCCTTTCAAATACCCAGTCTCCGGGATGGAAATGAGAATCGGGTGATCGGCGCGCTGGGCGTGATTCATCACAAGTCGGGCGGATTTTTTCGCGTCCACCGAAGCGTCAACAAGATTGTCCATGAACAGCTCTCGGGAAGCGTGGTAGGAGCAGCAGAAAGTGGAAAGTAGGCCGCCCTTATCCAACAGCTTCAGAGAGCGCAGGTGGATTTCCTTATAGCCGCGCATGGCGTCCATCAAAGTGGCCTTGTTGCGTGTGAAACTAGGCGGATCCAGGATGATCATGTCGTAGTCTGGCTTGGCATGTTTGAGGAAATCGAAGACGTTGTGCTCGAGGACTTCAATTTCGACGTTATTGAGCACGGCGTTGTGGCGGGCAGCAGCGCAAGCACTGGCGGAGACATCCACTGCGGTGACTTTGGCGGCACCGGCCTTGGCGCAGGCGAGGGCGAAGCCGCCTTGGTTGGTGAAGCAGTCGAGCACGCGCTTGCCTTTGGAAAGGGCTGCGACTTCGGCGTGGGCTTGGAGTTGGTCGAGGTAGAGGCCGGTTTTTTGCCCGTCGAAGAGATCCACCTCGAAGATGAGGTCGTTTGCGCTGACTTGGAAAGGGCCGGGATTCTCGCCGTGAAGCATTTCGATGCCGGGCTCCATGCCCTCGGCTTTGCGGTAGGGGGAATCGTTGCGAAGGACGATGGAAGCCGGATTGAGCAGGGAAATGAGCGCGTCACGAATGATTTCCTTCCGTAAATCCATGGCGAGTGTGAGCGTCTGGACGGAAAGGTGGTTGCCGTAGCGGTCCACGATCAGGCCGGGTAGGCCGTCGGACTCGGACCAGACGAGGCGGGCGAGCGTGTCATCGATGTGAGAGTTTTTCCGATGCTCTATGGCTTGACCGATGCGGCGGGTGAAGAAGTTGAGGTCAAGATCTTGTTTGCGGCGAGAGAAGCGGCGGGCGACGATCTGTGATTGGGGATTGTAGATCGCGGTGCCGAGCGGGCGATCCCGGAAATCCTTGAGGGTGATGACGTCGCCGGGTTGGGGATTGCCGAAGGATTTTTTAATTTCGGTGGCATAAATCCACTCGTGACCGTGAAAAATGCGTGCTCGGGGTGAGATGATAATACCTGCCATGGGGCGGAGATGTCGGCTGGAGGACGGGCAATTGTCGAATACGAAACGCAAGAAGAGTGAATTCTGCTGAGAATTCCTCTTGATCCCGTCCGCCGGAGCCCCTACGCAGGTGGCTACCAACCATGGGACAACAATCGAAAAAAATCATCAAACGCCGTCGCCGCGCCGATTATGTGAAGCGCAAAGCAGCACAGGCAAAGCTCGGCGGCCTCGTGAAGAAGTCAGCCGTCAAGAAGGCCGACGCGGCTAAAAAAGCTCCTGCAAAGAAGGCTGCCGCTAAAAAAGCCCCTGCGAAGAAGGTTGCGAAGAAGGTTGCCGATGAGGCAGCGGTCGAAGCGGTCGAAGCAGTTGAGACTGCCGCACCGGAAGCGACTGAAACCGCTGCGGTCGAAGCCACCGAGACTGCGGAAGCTTAATATCTCCCCCGTTTACTGAATTTCCCCACGAGCCGCTCCGTAATGGGCGGCTCGTTTTGTTTTGAAGGTTCATGTTGTTTTCTCTGGCGCCCTCGTCGAGGACATGGCGAACAGTCAGAGAGACTTCCGTCAGCTCATTCATTTCTCGCACAGGTTCGCTCAGATTGATAAGTCGCAGTCGCCAACGACGCTACCGCTGTTTATAATATATTAGCTGCACACTGGATTTCTCCGGTGGTTGACGCAGCGGGTGAAGGGATGCAAGTTGCCGTCATGAACGCGGTGGTGAATTACAAGGTTGGCAACGAAAAGCTGGTGAAAGTGCTCGAAGGAGCTTCCTCGCACTTGCGCGGGCTGCTCGATCGTCAAGGTCGCCCAGATGGCGCGCTACGGATCGCTGTAGTTGGTGGTGGTTGCTCGGGATTGCAATATAAAATGGACCTCTGCGACGGCCCGCGAGATCGCGACATCCTCGTGCCAAGCAACGGCGTGAATGTGGTGATCGACCCCAAGAGCGCACTCTTCGTCAGCGGCAGTGAGTTGGATTTTTCCGATGATTTGCAACAAGGCGGCTTTAAAGTGAGCAACCCAAACGCAGTCGTCACCTGTTCATGTGGTGAGAGCTTTGCCGCTTGAGCAGGAAGAGTATTGATTAATCCACCGAATCCCGGACGTTTCCAAACAGATGAATTTTCAGAGCATCGTGACGGTCACGGGTCTTGCGGGCTGGATGACGCTGATGGCGGCTGTGCCAGGCACATCCGCGCAGTCCGGCCTGAAGGCTTCTGAGAAATCGCTGGCCGTGTTGATCGAAGATTTGTCGGATGAAAAATTCGGGGTTCGTGAAAATGCTTCCCGTGAAATTTGGAAAACCGGCGAGTCCGCGCTGCCAGCCTTGTTGGAGGTTGCGGCGGGAAAAGATCCGGAACAGGCATACCGGGCGCGAGATTTGATCCGAAAAATCCAGCTCTACCTCACACCAGAAACCGATCCTGCGGTCATGTCGCTGGTTGAACGCTACGAGAAAGCCTCGGCCAATGAGAAATTAACTTTATTCGACAAGTTGTATAAAAAGCGAGCGTGGCGGCAGCTTCTCAAGCTCTACGCGAACGAGACAAATGCCGAACTTCAGTCACGACTCCAGCCGTCTGTGGGCGTCGTGGCGGTGGTCGCCGCGCGGGAATGCCTGTTGGATGGCGACGCAGACGCTGCCCGCGAAGTGCTCGAAATGGCGCCTGCGGATGCCTCTGGTTTGCTTGCGCTCGCGGATTTTCACCGCAGTCAAGGCTCGCTGGAAGCGGAGCTGAAGCGGGCTAAAACTCTAAAAGGCGTGCCGGGGCACTCTTGGCAGCTTGCGCTTCACCGGGCAGCGGGAAATCTCGAAGCCGCCCGGGACGCCGCCTCCGCAGCTGGAGAGAATCGTATTTCTGTGGCGATGTCGGCGTTGCTGGGCGATCCACTGCCGTGGCTCCGACACCATCAAACCGAGGCTGCAATTTTAAAATCCTACACCGAAATCGCGATCAAGCGTTGGCAGGGGAGGGCGATTCTTCCCGCAGACTTGAGTCCACTGGCAGACTCGGCTAACTCCAGCAAGCCTGACCAAAGCGGAAACGCGGTGAGCGCGTTGTTTCTGTTGGGTGAGACCCAATTGGCTGAAAAAGCTTACTCCACCAATTCCCCGCTCGCTGCGTTTTCCTATCTTGAGTCGCTGGAGCGGATTCCTGAAGCCTTGATGGCGCTTGGCTTGGATCCTGAAAATCCGGATTACACGGCCTGGGTCGAGAAGTGCGTAAACCGCCTTTTGAAAAACGATGACGCAGACCAAGCCGAAGAATCTACAGACATAAAGGACTTGGTCGTGCTGGCAAATTTTATGGAACGGCGTGGCCTATACCAGCAATCTGCGGATGCATTCCTGAAGCCCTTGGCTGCGATGGCGGAAAAAGACGCTGATCTCATGAAGGTATTTCTCAGCCTGCTTTTTCGTGGAATTACCAAGCTCAGCGGTGAATCCCTCGGCGCCCCACAAGTGGCTAAGCAGGCGGCCCTCGCCTGGGCCGCCGACGACGCGGAACGCTGGGCACAAGTCATTGATGCCGCATTCGGCACACAAGACGAGATGATGATTTTATGGGCTTGGCTTGGCGAGCTTCAGCCTCAATCCAGCCGTGCCGAGCGTCTCGACGCGATGCTTGCCATATCCGGGATGGGCCGCGATCCGCAGCGGCTGCGCGAGAAATGGCTGAATCTTGGCTGGGCTGCCGTCCAGCAGGCACCGGAGGGAAATCGCCAACAGCTGCTTGAAAAAATGACGTTCATGGCCAGTCAATGCCCAGATGCGCGCACCAGCCTCAAACTCTGGAATCCACTGGATAATGGCGAACTGAACGGAATTTCCTGGCGTGCGCACATCCTGGATCTCTCGGCAGCGGGAAGATGGGATGAGGCGGCAGAATTTTTCCTGAAACAAATCGACCGGGTTTCCAGGACCAAGTCGAACATCCAACCGTCCATATATGCCTGTGCCGCCGCGTGCCTCCGCAAGGCGGGGCGGGCTGATGAAGCCATCGCCCTAGATTCATTTGTCGAGAAGCTCGCCCTCGGAAATGATGCGCTCGAAATCGCCAACGGCTACGCTTACGGCCATGACTACACGCGAGCCGCAGAGTGGTGGGCGCGCTCTGTCCGGCAGACCGATCCGGCGGGTGAGAATTTCCATGATGCGCTTGAACTCCACACCGAGATGCTCGTGGGGCAGGGGAAATGGCGGGAAGTCGCTGCCATCTCGGAAGTGCGGGCGCAAATAATGGCCGCGCTTGATCTGGATTCAGTCGTCGTTCCACCGTTGCTATCTCTCAGGTTGAGGCTCCAGTCTGATTTGGGTCGCGCACTCGTCCGCCTCAAGACCGACCGTATAGGCTCCCTCGCCATGCTCGGAAATTGCTATCGCTTGTTTCCTTGCGATGGCTCGCTCGCCGACGATTTTTTCCCAGCCCTGCGCAAGGCCGGCCTCATTAAAGAGCATAACGAGTGGTTTAAAGCATCGTGGGAGCGAATGACCGCCGTTATTCGGCAGTTTCCCGACTCGGATAATACCCACAACACCGCCGCTTGGATCGCCTCCCGTGCCCGGCAAAACCTCGATCAAGCCGAGAAACTTGTTGAAAAAGCCCTCGCGGCCAAGCCCGAGCAATCCGCCTATCTCGACACCATGGCTGAGATCCAGTTCGCCAAAGGCAACCGTGCCAAGGCTCTTGAATGGTCTCAGGAAGCGGTAAATTTCATGCCCCTAGATGCGATGCTGCGCCGCCAAAACGAACGTTTCCGCTGCGGCCCCTTGCCGCGATAAACTTGACACCGGTGCCCGCCTAGGGCGGAGTTTGCTCCCCATGGCCAAACTTTCGATCCGCAATCTCGATGTATCTTCCAAAGAAATCCTCATGCGCGTGGACTTCAATGTCCCGCTCAAAGACGGCGTCATCACCGACGACACCCGCATCCAAGGCGCAGTGCCGTCCATCCGCCAATTGATTTCCAGCGGTGCCAAGCTCGTCCTTTGCTCTCACCTCGGTCGCCCCGCAGGTGGCCCTGAATCCAAATTCTCCCTTGCTCCCACCGCCGCCGCCCTCTCCGAAATCCTCGGCCAGCCGGTGAAACTCGCGCCAGATTGTATAGGTGCCGAAGTCGCCGCCCTCCGCGCCGCCCTCCAGCCGGGCGAGGTGCTTATCCTCGAAAACACGCGCTTCTACCCAGAAGAAGAAGCAAACGATGCTGCCTTCGCCCAGAAACTCGCTGGCTCCGCAGAAATTTACATCAACGACGCATTTGGCACCGCCCACCGCGCCCATGCCTCCACCGAAGGCGTCACCCATTTCATCCCACAAAGCGCCATGGGCCTACTGATGGAGCGCGAACTCGAATACCTAGACGGCAAGCTCCAAAACCCCGAAAAACCCTTCCTCGTCATCATGGGCGGGGCCAAGGTTTCCGATAAAATCCAGGTGATCACCGCCCTCATGGAAAAGGCCGACGCCTTCCTCATCGGCGGCGCGATGGCCAATACCTTCCGCAAAGCCCAAGGCTACAAGACAGGTAACAGCCGCGTCGAGGCCGACAAGCTCGACCTCGCCCTCGATATCCTCGCCAAGGCCGAGGCCAAGGGCGTGCGCTTCCTGCTTCCCGCCGACACCCGCGTCACCCAAGAATTCAAAGAAGGTGCCGAAACGAAAGTCACCGCGCCTTACGAACAAGGCGGAGAAACTCCTGATGGCTGGGAAGGCATCGACATCGGGGATGTCGCCATCGACGAGTTCTGCCAAGAAGTCGCCAAAGCCAAAACCATCATCTGGAACGGCCCGATGGGTGTTTTTGAAATCGAGAGCTTCGCCAAAGGCACCCGTGCCATCGCCGAGGCCATGGCCAAGAGCGATGCCGTCACCATCGTCGGCGGTGGCGACTCCGTCACCGCAGTCAACCAGTTCGGACTCGATGACCAAATGACCTTCATTTCCACCGGCGGCGGTGCCTCCCTCGAACTCCTCGAAGGCAAGGTTCTCCCCGGCGTAGCCGCACTCACCGAAGTCTAATCCTCACACGCTAACACTTATCTTCACCCTATGAACCGCAAGCCAATCTTCGCCGCCAACTGGAAAATGAACAAGGGAGCTTCCGAAACGGAAGACTTCATCAAAAGCTTCCTCGCGAAACTCCAAGGCCAAGACTACCCGTGTGAAATCGTCATCGCGCCGCCCTTCGTTTCACTCCCGAAGCTCGCCGACCTACTTCACACCGCCACCGCCGTCCAGAATGCACACGCCATTCAGATCGCCGCCCAGAACTGCTCGCAATTCGATTCTGGCGCCTACACCGGTGAAATCAGCGTGGTCATGCTCCGCGAGTTTTTCGTCCACTACGTCATCCTCGGCCATAGCGAGCGCCGCGCGATCTACGGCGAGACCGATGCCGTGATCAACGCCAAGATCAAGAAGGCCCGCGAGGCGAATTTGAAGCCGATCTTCTGCATCGGTGAAACCCTCGCCGAGCGCGAGGCCGGCAATCTCGAAAGCGTTCTCCGCACCCAGATCACCTGCGGCCTGGATGGCATATCAGAGAAAGATCTCGGTGAAACCGTCATTGCCTATGAACCCGTCTGGGCCATCGGCACCGGCGTCACCGCCACCTCCCAGCAAGCGCAAGACGCCCACGCCTTCGTCCGCTCCGTCATCGCCGAACTTTACGGTGCCGACGCCGCTGCCAAGATCCGCATCCAGTACGGCGGCAGCGTGAAGCCCGGCAATGCCGCCGAGCTG
>JANMYL010000095.1:0-25539 GCA_031382045.1 Akkermansiaceae bacterium
ATCGGCAAGCAGGCCGGGGACATCAGAAAGATAAACCAATTTCGCCACACGCAGCTCCTTGGCCAGCGCAGCGGCGGCGAGATCGGCGTTGATGTTGAGCGGCTTACCTGTCGCCAGCTCTGCCGCGAGCGGAGAAATGACTGGGACGATTCCCGCTTGGT
The DNA here is from genome assembly GCA_031382045.1 of Akkermansiaceae bacterium. GTDB lineage: Bacteria > Verrucomicrobiota > Verrucomicrobiia > Verrucomicrobiales > Akkermansiaceae > Luteolibacter. The sequence continues at coordinate 162 of JANMYL010000095.1, forward strand.
GGGCAGCGTCCATGTGCGCGAGCTGGCAGCCGACGACTTCGCCGACGCGGCCGATGTCCACACGATTTCCTGATGCATCCGTGCCTTTGATTTTCTCGCCGAGGAAGACGTCGTTGCCCGGAATTCCCACCGCTTTACCACCGAAATCACGGATCATCCGAACCAGGCCGGGATTGATTTCCTCAGACAAAACACGGGCCACGATGTCGATCGCTTCATCCGTAGTGACACGGAATCCGCCCACGAATTTCGCCTCAAGCCCGGCGGCTTCCATCGCGGCAGAGATCGCCTTGCCACCGCCGTGGACGACGATCGGATTGATACCGGCGACTTCGAGGAAGACAATATCGCGCATGACCCGGGCCACCAGATCCGGGTCTTCCATCGCGGAGCCGCCCATCTTGATGAGGAAGGTCGTGCCGCGAAAGGCTTGCAGGTAGGGCAGGGCTTCGATGAGGGTGTTGGCTTTTTCGATGGGATCCATGGCGGGCACAGCTTTTCCCATCGCCGGCAGCAAGATTCAAGCCTGTTGCGGCATCAATCTTGCTTCGAGAGGACTGTGGAGACCTGCTCTTGAGTCAGCCCGAGCTTTTACCAACTTGATGGGGCCGCCTCAGTTCACTCATCACCAATTTTCCAAGCCACTTGTCGCGCCACGAGTAGTTATCGGGAGCGGGGATTGACTGGATGGGTTTCTTCGCAACTTCAGTTTGTTGGATTTCTGCTCTTTCCGCGACGGGGCGCGTGTTTTTTATGACGTTTACGGTCTTTGATTGGGGAGCGGGTGCTGAAACCTGCCCGATACCGCGTGGGATAAATTAGCCTGCTCCAAGACCAACGACTGGGCCGTCAAGTGCGATCAAAATTTTGCCGTTATCCATCGTTTGTTGCTATGCGGTGTGGACTGGCGATCTTGGCACACGCTTTATTAGCTGACCACTATTTCTCCGGTGGGGTTTGTTTTGAAGGAGCACGGGAGCGCCTCGGCGGTGAAGTGGATTTCGGCCTCGGCAAAATTTCAATTGTGGGCACCGGCGTCGGAGCCATTTCGCGAAATAACCGTGAAGCGGCGAGCGCCGTCAAAATCGCGGCAAGCACTGCTAAGCCCGGTAGCCAGACGGACGCCATCCCCAGCGCTATCCATTGCACGGAGACGCAGACGCTCACGAGCACGAGAAAGCCAAGCCACCGAGTGAAATTCGCTGCCCGACAAAGCAGCGCGAGCGCGATGACAAATACCGCCAAAAACTCGATTTCGCAGACCGGTGCAAGCCGCCGATATTCTGAAACTTTTTCCAGCCCTCCATGGGAATCGATGGCTGCTATTACGATAGGGAGATTCTGTGAGAATGCCTGCGTCGCCGGTTCGGCGGCGCTGCGGTCGTCGCGCAGAATGAATTGGTCAGGCGCTAGCTGCGGGAACAACTCGTCGCCGCCATCGATCAAGGACTCGGCAGAAATAACGGCGAAGCCGCTTATTGCTTTGAGCTGCGTGACGAGGCGGCCGTAGTCGTCGATCGGGAGGATGGGCCCATCAGCACTGAGTTTGAGGTATTCTCCGAGCCGGATTTCCACGCCATTTATAGGGAGATTGAGCCGTTGGAGGACGGTGAGTAGAGGAAATGTGAAAACGACCCGGTCATCCCAGCGTGCCAGCAACGGAGGGAGTCCACCGCCCGCTTCCGCTTCGAGCACAGAAAATCCTGCCTGCGAGTTTTCTCCGCCGAGGATCACACCGGGGATCGGGATGCGATTCACCACGGGCAGCAATGAAGTATTTCCTGAAATCCCGTTGAGGGGGATCGAAGCGCGGCGGAATGCGGGCGGTATTGTGGCGGCGATTGTGCCGCGAGAAAGCGGCGCGGCTACCACCAGCGAATCAAAGTGTGCCAGCGATTTCTCCAAAGCAGCCAGCCCGATCGGGTCGGGCGATTCCCACGCCAGCACCGCCGCCGTGGCCGCTTTTTTCGCGCCTAGGCGGCGGAAATTCGTAAAGATAACTGCGAGGTCGATGGGCGCGGGCGGCGAGGATTGGAAAAATCCCTCCAGGTCATCTTCTAGTGCGACGACCACCGGAGCATTGCAGCGGTCTAACTTGGATTTAGAAGAAAACGTCCGCAGCTTCCACGGCTCACTGTGAGTCCCATGTCCGCTCACGCACAGCGGCGGATTGGTGAAGCTGTTAGCCGATATCACGAATGCCGCGCGGTCCCATGTCGAGCCTGGCACCAATATCCAAACCGCCAGCGCCGCCGCCGAGATGAGCAACAGTCGCAGCCGATGATGGAGTGAGTTGTTCACCTTTAGGATTGGCGAATCGCCTTTAGGACCGGCACAAGAGGAGCCTCTAGAGAAGTTCCGGCAGTCACCTCGCCGAGTAGGCGTGCGGCCGTCGCGATGTGCGGCCGATACCACTCGTCGCCGCGGTTTTTTACGATATTTCCGTAAGCCCCGAGCGCCTGCATCAGCCGCTGTGCCGCACATTCGTGGAAGAGAGTTTCCAGTGGCCGCTCGTCGGCGATGTCTTCCCAGAGCTTGAGAAGCTTCTCCCGTTCATCTGCGGAATGGTCCAGATAGGGATCGAAAATGAGTGATGCGAGATCGTATTCTTGGCGCCCGCGGCGGAGACCTTGGAAGTCGATGAGCCAGACTTGGTCGTCTTTGATCATCAGGTTTTGCGACTGGAAATCCCGATGCACCAGATGCCTCGCGACCGTGCCGAGACGTTGCGAGAGGGCGATGAACTCCTCGTTTTTCCGAAGCTCGCCGCCATCTAGCCCGAGGAAATCTTCCACCATGTGTTCAAAAAAATACTCCTGCTCCCAGCGGTAGAGGGCCGCGTCGAACGGTGGCATCAATTGAAAATCCTTCGCCGGCTTTGCGTAAAATAGCTTATCCACCTGCTCAAATGCCGAGCGGTAAAGCGGTAACCGCTCTGAAAATGGTCGATCTTTTAGCGATAGCAGATCCACGTCTCCAAGATCCTCAACCAGCGCCACACGATACCTTGCCCGCTCGTGGATGATGGACGGCACGCGCAATTTCGCCTGTTTCAGAAACTGTGCGACCGGGATAAACTGCGAGTTATCCTCGCGTTCCTCGTTCCAATGCACGCCGATGAACGGCTCGTGCCCCGGGGTTTTGACCCGTAAGATCGTGCGGCCGGAGGCACCGCGTTTGATTGGCTCGAGCGTGATGCGTACGGTCGGGTCCACGCCGAGAAATTGGCGGACGGTGGAGAGGATCGCTTCAGTTGGCATGGGCGGGAGAAACTAGCGGGAAAAATAGCCCGTATGCCAAGGGAAATCCTATGACATCTCACTCATGATGGTAAAACCACAGCAGGATCATCAGCCCTACGCCGATCCCCCACAAAGCCCAGTTGTTGGTAAAGAAGTAGGGATAAACCATCAACGCCACCCCGATCACCTGCGGTTGCCACAATTCCAAACGTTTCCCATATCGAAACGCGCCCCAGCCGATGGTCCCAAAAATGAAGCCCGCGAGCAAGTTGTATGGGTCGAGACTGAAGTTCATTGATACAGGAAACTACCGCGTCTCACTCAAGAACCCAGCTCGAATTTATGCTGCCGCGCGCTGATCGTAACTGCTCACGCTCCGCGCATCAGCGAGATTTCTGCGAGAGAAATGAGTGACTTGAGCAGATCTTCGCGCGGCGCGGTTTTTAGATCCGCCACGGTGACGGCACGATCCAGAGTGAACTTTCCCGACCGCGTGCGGCGCAGTGCGCTGAGGTGTGCGCCGCAGCCAAGCTGCGCGCCGATATCGTGCGCGTAAGTCCGCACATAAAAGCCCTTGGAGCAGTTCACAATGAAGTCCACTTCTGGCAGCTCGATGCGTGTCACTTCATTGGATGTGATGTGTACTTTGCGCGGCTCGCGGACGATCTCGATGCCTTTTCTAGCCAGTTTGTAAAGCGGTACACCGTCTTTCTTAATCGCGGAGACCATCGGTGGGATCTGCTCGAAGTCGCCCATGAAGCCGTCGAATGCAGCTTGAATTTGCTCCTTGGAATAATCTTCGACAGGCTTGGTTTCCAGCGTGTCGCCCTGGCGATCTTGCGTGCTGGTGGTCGATCCGAGCGTGAGCGAGCCCACGTATTGCTTGTCCTCGCTCATCAACAAATCTTGGATTTTAGTGGCGCGGCCGATGACTAACATCAGCAGTCCGGTGGCCATCGGATCGAGAGTGCCGCAGTGGCCGATTTTCTTGGTGTTCAACGCGCGGCGGGCGATAGCGACGACATCGTGCGATGTCATATCTTCGGCTTTATCAACTAGTAGCACGCCGCTCGGGCCGTCTGAATCCATGGGATTATTTCTCATATAAGTGGGTGAAAGTTAGAGGTTGGCGCCCTCGATGCGGCGATCAATCGCGGCAAGTACCTGCGATTTTGCGTCTTCGAGCGGACCTGCCATGCGGATACCAGCTGCCAGTGCGTGGCCGCCGCCTCCGAACTCGGTTGCAATCTGGCAGACGTCGAGGCGGTGGTCTTTCGAGCGCATGGAAATCCGGATTTTCCCGTCCGGTAACTCTTCGAAAAATACCGCAAGCTGGACTCCGCGGATTGCGCGGATGAGGTCGATGAGCCCCTCGCTGTCCTCAGGCCGCAAGTCGAGATCGATGCGGAGCTGGTCGCGCATCGTCCAGTTAGCGACCAGTCCGTCATCGGAAATTTCCAGCGTATTCAGCAGCGCGCGCATCAGTTCGAGGCGGCGGAATGGATAGTTGTCGTAAATTTGCGAATTGATGGTTCCTACATCCAGTCCACGGCGGATCAGGTCGGCAGCGAGCTCGTAAGTCGCGGCGGTGGTAGACGGATATTGGAATGATCCGGTGTCGGTGGAAACTGCGACGTAAATCGCATCACGCGTCTCCGCAGGCAGCGGCAGGCCGAGTGCGATGATGAGTTGATAGAGGATCTGGCCGGTGGCCGGGCTTTTCGAATCGATTAGGTTGAGGTCACCGTATTTTGGATTGGAAACGTGGTGGTCGATGTTAAGCCAGATTTGCGCTTGGGAAGCGGCGTGCAGCGCCTTCTCGCCGAGACGTGGCTTGGTCGCGGTGTCCAGCGCGATGGCGACTTCCACCACGAGCGGCTCGGTCGGTGGTAGTTCAATTTTGGCCGAGCCCGCCATGAACGCGAGATTATCTGGCAGCCCGTCCTCGTTGATGAGGCGGACGCTTTTTCCCGCGGCCATGAGCGCGTAGCCGAGCGCAAGTTGCGAGCCGATTGCGTCGCCATCTGGACGAACATGGCTGATCAAGACGAATGACTGGTGATTGCGCAGGACTTCGCCGATTTGCTCGAAGCTGGTATTTTCAAGAGTGGGATTGGATTCGCTCATGGGATGGAACCGTTGCACGGGAGGCGGATTCTTTCCGCGAACACCCTCCGCGCAAGGATAAATCTACCTTGCTTTTCGTTAGGATCTGGAGTGTGGAAGTTTTTGGGATCTCAACTCTTCTTTTTACCACTGTATAAGTCGGCTATGCTGCGTCGGCTGCCTGAGCAGGATCTGATTTTTCCGAGTGGCGCGGATTCGCTTTGCGTGATTCGATCTCGCCGCAGGCTGCTCGATCCCGAGTGTCGCAAGCATCACAGTTATCATGGAAGCCCTGGAAGAATTCACCACCGTCGAGTCTATTTTTGTCCGGCATCGTAACGCGCTGCTGCTGCGAGGCCAGTTCACGTCGATTTACACAGACTACTATCTGCACTTGATGCAGCACGGCATCCGTCCGCCGGGCGAACTCGATCAGATGCTCAAGGACACGCTGGCCATGCTGACTCTGCATCTCGTTGCGCGGCCGTGGGCGGAGACTATCGCATGGACAGCGAACTTGCGCGCGCCGCGGATGAATTTATTCGTCACTGGCGGCTCGTTTGACGAGTCAATCACCGGCCGGATCTTCACCGAGGACGTCCGCGAGCCAGATCGGAATTTTTTCTATGCCCAGACGACTACCGTCGAGGATAGCAAACCGCGGCTCTCGACCCTAGAAATCGAGGGCAAGGACCCCATCGTCTGGCTCTCCCAATATTACAATCAGTCCGAGCAACGCCCGGCCCGCGCCTTCCGTCTGGAGGATGAAAATTTCGCCATCGTCGCCGCGCAGCCGGATTGCGACCTCGCATGGCTTGAATCCCTCGACACCGCCGCTGTCGCAAAAATCACTGAGACCGAAGAGACGACCGTTCTCGAAACCCGCCGCTTCCGTTTCCACTGCGGCTGCACCCTCGACAAGATTCTTCCGATTCTGGGCGGCTGGAAGGACCGGCTTGACGACCTGTTTGGCGAGGACGAATTCATCAACATCCAGTGCCCGCGCTGTGCAGCCAAGTATCGAATCACGCGCGACATGATCGTCTGAGTTGATTGTGCCCCAAATGCCTCAACATGACCTTCGGGCTTCCGACTGAGAGCGCCGAAATGCTATCCTTGTTGGAAAATCCCTGGTTTTTTCCACCGGGAAATCAGTTGCAGCAAAATTAAAGAGCCGTAATGCTAACTTCATGAATATGGAACTTCTCTCACTTGCTCAAGTTAGCCTCGCCCCCGGTGGTTTTTCGATGACCTACATCGTGATTATTGGCGTTTCCATGTTGGCGAGCTTCCTCATCAGCGGCACGCTCAAGCGCCGGTTCAACGAGTATTCGCAAATCCCGATCCGCATGACTGGCGCAGAAATCGCAGAGGCCATGCTCCGCCAGCACGGGATCAATGATGTGCAAGTCATCAGCACTCCCGGCCACCTCACTGACCACTACGATCCGACGAAAAAAACCGTGAATCTCAGTGAATCGGTTTATTCGGTGAATTCGGTGGCCGCTGCTGCGGTGGCCGCCCACGAATGCGGTCACGCGGTCCAGCACCAACAAGCTTACGTCTGGCTGGGCCTTCGTTCGAAGCTGGTGCCCGCCGTTCAATTTTCCAGCAAGATGCTTAACTGGTTGATGATCATTGGACTCCTCGGCATCGGTGTGGCCCACAGCCCGACGATGTTATGGGCATGGGTGGCGCTTTTCGGAGTGACCACGGTGTTTTCGGTGATCACGCTGCCCGTCGAATTCGACGCCAGCCGCCGCGCGCTGGCCTGGATGGAAAGCAGCGGAGTCGCCGCCAGCATGGAGCATGAAAAAGCCAAAAACGCTCTTTTTTGGGCAGCTATGACTTATTTTGCTGCCGCTGTCGGCTCGATCGCCCAGCTCGCGTATTTTCTCATGATCGCGCTGGGTGGCCGTCGAGATTGAGCATTGATGAGAAATGAAGACGCTCGAACCGGTCCTATAAATCCGTCGAGCCAAGCGCCTGTGAAAGCAGGCGCTTTTTCATGGCGACAGAACTGCTTGTCGGCGTATGTATGGAAGCAGGGATAAGTCTTCCGTTTATGAGAAAAAAACCGCACCACTGGCCATACGGTTTATATTTCGCGGCTTGTCGCTGGCTGTTCGGTGCTTGCGGAGTCGTAGCCGGGATTTTCGCCGCCAGCCTTGCCACCGCTGACCCTGCCACCCGCTACCACCAAGAAATCCTCCCGCTGCTGGAAAACTACTGCTTCAGTTGTCACGGCGAGGGTGTGTCCAAGGGCAAGTTCTCGATGGATGAATTCAAAAACCTGCCTGCCCATCTAGCAGACCGCAAGCATTGGCTCCCCGTCTGGCAGAATCTCCGCAGCCAAGTCATGCCGCCCTCTGACGAGGACCAGCCGACATCCGCCGAGACCAAACTGCTACTCGCCTGGATTGAGAAAGACGTCTTCAAACTCGACCCGACCAATCCGGACCCCGGCCGCGTCATTATCCGCCGTTTGAACCGAGCGGAATATCGCAACTCCGTTTTTGACCTGCTCGGCGTCGAATATGACACCCGCGAGGCATTCCCGGCCGACGACACGGGATACGGCTTCGACAACATCGGTGCCGTCCTTTCCATCTCGCCGTTACTGATGGAAAAATACCTCGCTGCAGCGGACGAGGTGGTCGCGCTCGCTCTACCTGACGGTGCCGCCGCGCAAGTGCCGCGGGTGGACATCGCGGGCGAGGATTTCAAGGCGGCGAACGCTCGCGAAACGACGGGTAACTGGCTGCCCTTCGCCAAAACCGAACAAGTCCAAATAGAGCAGGAAATCCCCCGGGATGGCGACTATCAGGTGAAGCTTGAGTATTCTATCCACGGTGCCACCGAGGCCACCACCGACGAGGCGCAGCTCCGGATTTCCGCCGGCGGACAACCTGTAGGCGAGGCCGCGCTCGGCTGGGACCAGCGGCGGGTCATAGAGCTCACCGGCAAGGTCGCTTTGAAAAAAGGCCGCCAGCTCATTCAGATCGAACTCACGCCCAAGCAACGCCCGCTCGCCACTGAAGAAGAGCTCTCGCTCACCGTTCAGTGCGTCACTGTCCAAGGCCCGCTGGACGGCGGGCTGCAGGAACTTTCCAAAGGCTACCGCATGATTTTCGTGGACGGCCCCGCGCCGAAGGACGCCGCCGCCAGCGAGCGCTATGCCCGCAAGATCATCCGCAGCTTCGTCAGCCGCGCTTTCCGCAAGCCGCTCGACGAGCAGACCATCGACCGCCTCATAGCCATTCAAAAAGAGATTTCTAACGAGCCGGGAAAAACCTTTCAGGACGGCATCAAGCAGGCCATCGCCACCTGCCTCTGCTCGCCGCGCTTCCTCTTCCGCGTAGAAATCCAGCCGGAGCCCAACAACCCGGCGAAGGTCGTCCCGCTCGACGAATACTCGCTCGCCTCACGCCTCTCGTTTTTCCTCTGGAGCTCAGTCCCGGATGACGAGCTGCTCAGCCTCGCCTTCAACACCAAACTCCGCGCCAATCTGTCCTCGCAGATCGACCGCATGCTCAAGGATCCGCGCTCGCAGCGGTTAGTGAGCAATTTCGTAGGCCAGTGGCTCCAAGCCCGCGACGTCGAGACCGTCGCCGTCAGCGCAAAAACCATTCTCGGAGCACCGACGAACCGCGAGGCCGCGCAGACATTCGACCCGCGCCTTCGCTCAGACATGCAGCGGGAGACGGAAATGCTTTTCGAGTTCATCCTCCGCGAGAACCGCCCGGCAGAAGAACTCATCTCTGCCCGCTACAGCTTCCTCAACGAGCGGCTCGCCAAATTTTACGGGATCGGCGGCATCACTGGCGCTCCGTTCCGGCTCGTCGATCTCATCGAGCACCCCGAACGCGGCGGCATCCTGACACAAGGCACCTTCCTATTGATCACCTCAAATCCCACGCGCACATCCGCCGTCAAGCGCGGGCTCTTCGTGCTAGACAACCTGCTAGGAACCCCTCCGCCGCCGCCACCGCCGGGCATCCCGAAACTCGAAGATGCTACCACGGGCAAGGTGAATCCGACCCAGCGCGAGATGATGGAGATTCACCGCAAACGACCGGAATGCCGCAGCTGCCACGCGCGCATGGACCCCATCGGCCTCGGGCTGGAGAGCTTCAACGCCCTCGGCCAGTTCCGCACCACCGAGAACGGAGCGCCGATCAATACTTCCGGTAAATTGCTCACCGGCGAGAAATTCTCCGACGTCGCCGCACTCAAGGAAATTCTCGCCGGCAAGCGCAAACCGGATTTCTATCGTTGCCTATCCGAAAAACTCCTCACCTACGCCATCGGTCGTGGCATGGAGTATTATGACGCCACCACCATCGGCCAACTCGCCGCCCGCCTGGAAACCAGTGGTGGCCAACTCCGCGAACTCATCCAAGCCATCGCGGAAAGCGCGCCCTTCCAAAAACGTCGCGGCGACGATTGATCTCAACCATCCCAAACCACCATGAGCCATCTCTTCCCAAGCAACAGCCGGCGCGGCTTCCTCCGCGGACTCGGCGCATCCGTCGCATTGCCCGCGCTGGACATTTTCCGTCCGCTGCTCGCCGCCGGGGTGGAGCGCGCTGTGGCCACCACCGCCAGCGGCGCGCCCCTGCGGATGGCCTACCTATACATTCCCAACGGAGTGAACTTGGAACTCTGGCGGCCCACGGGCGGCAGCGCGAGCTACAAGATGGGCGAGACTTTCAAACCGATGGAAGCCCTCCGCGATGACTTCCAGATCTTCACCGGCTTCGAACAGAAAAACGCCAGCGGCGGTGGCGACGGTCCCGGCGACCACGCTCGCGGTGTCGCCACTTTCCTCACTTCCGCCCGCGCCCGTAAGACGGCGGGCTCGGACATCAGCCTCGGCATTTCCGCCGACCAGATCGCCGCGCAGGCCGCCCGCAACGCCACCAGACTGTCTTCGCTGGAACTCTCCGCCGACGGCGTGCGTAAGGCCGGTCACTGTGATTCCGGCTACTCGTGTGCTTATCAGTTCAACCTTTCCTGGCGTTCGGAAAACCAGCCGATGACTCCCGAATCCAACCCCCGCGCAGTCTTCGAGCGGCTCTTCGGTGCGGGCGACGCCAAGGAACGCGCCACCAGTCTCGGCCAGCGTTATGCCTCGAAAAAGTCGGTGCTCGACTTCGTCCAACAGGACGCCAAGACACTCCAGAAGCACTTGGGCCGCAGCGACCGCCACAAGCTGGACGAATACCTAACTGGTGTGCGCGAAATCGAGCGCCAGATCGAAAAAGCCGAGGCCATGGGAATGCCTGTCGATCCCGGAGTCCCAGCGCCCGTCGTCAAACCGGATTCCTACAGGGAGCAACTCCGGCTGATGTTCGACATGTTGGTGCTCGCTTTTAAAACCGATTCCACCCGCATTTCCACTTTCTTGATGGCCCACGACGGTAGCAACCGCAGCTTCCAAGAGATCGGAGTTTCGGACGGCCATCACAGCATTTCCCACCACCAGAAGAACCCTCAAAACCTGGAGAAACTTGCGAAAATCGACCTCTTCTACATGGAGCAGCTGGCCTATTTCCTCGACCGGCTTAAGAATACTCCGGACATCGATGGTAAGTCGTTGCTGCACAACTCGATGATCGTTTACGGTGGCTGCATTTCCGATGGTGACCGCCACAATCACGACGATCTCCCTATCATCGTTGCTGGAAATGCTGGCGGCGCCTTCACCCCCGGCCGCCACGTCGAGCTCGGAGAAAATGTCCCGCTGTCTAATCTCTATCTGCGGATGCTCGAAGAGTTTGGAGTGAGGGAGAAGCGCTTCGGTGACTCGACCGGCGCGTTGCGGAAAATTTAGCGACGGTTTGGCGCTTGCCCGCAGGCGAAGCGGCGGAACAAGGTCGCGGCAGGCCATGAAAGAACTCATCGAAGAACTCGAACGCTGGGGAGCTGATGTGATCTTCGGCCGGGCCAAGGGCTTTCGGGCGGCGCTGATGCGGTTCGCGATGCGCGCGCTGTCCGGAGTTTTCCGCATGATCGTGCAAATCCGGCTATGGCGCTACCGCAGCGGCTGGCGCGGGCAGCATTATTTGGGCGCGCAAGTGGTGGCCATTGGAAACATCACGGTGGGCGGCACGGGCAAGACGCCAGTGGTTGAGTTGCTTGCGAAGTCGCTGCGCGACCGTGGGCGGCGAGTGGCGATTCTTTCTCGCGGCTACAAGAGTAAGAAACTCGACCGGCCGCAGAAGTGGCAGGATTCAAGTGGCCGCACCATCCCGGGCGAAAAGATGCCCAAGGTGGTCTCGACCGGCAGTGCGTTATTGCTGGATTCAAAATACGCAGGTGACGAGCCGTTCATGCTCGCCCGGAATCTCGACGGGGTGGCGGTGGTGGTGGACAAGAATCGGGTGAAAGGCGGGCTCTTCGCCGTCGGTCAGCTTGGTGTGGACACGCTGTTACTTGATGACGGAATGCAGTATCTTGATCTCGCGCATTCGTTCGATATCGTGCTGGTGGATGCCGGATCTCCGTTCGGCACGGAGGCGCTGCTGCCGCGGGGAACGCTGCGCGAGCCTCCTAAAAATTTGCGCCGCGCGAGCTACATCTTGATCACCAAGTGTAACGGTGACTCGAATGAGGCGCTGGTTTCTCGCATCCGAAAATACAACAAAACCGCGGATATCATCGAGTGTACGCACGGCCCGATCCATTTGGAAAATGTCTTCACGCGCGAGCGACAGCCGTTGGAATTCCTGCAAGACAGATGGGTCGGAGCGATCAGTGCGATCGCAGTGCCCGAGGCGTTTGAAAATTCGCTGGCCAAACTCGGCGCACGGGTGGAGATCCAGCGGCGTTTTTCCGATCACTACCGGTTTTCCCGCAAGGAGGTGGAGCATTTCATGCAGCGCTGCGTGGAGCGGGACATGGAGCTCATCGTCACCACGGAGAAAGATGCCGTGCGCTTTCCGAGGCCGGGCTCGATCGACGTGCCAGTCTATTTTCTGCGGATCGAGGTGGAGATTTTGAAAGGCGGGGCAATATGGGACGACTTAGTCACGCGCATTTGTAACCCGCCGCCGGTATTTCAATCGGTCCTGCGGAATAGACATGCTTACCGGCCATGATGGTTTTTGGGCCACGGGAAGTTGCCACATCCTGCTCCGGTGCAGTGCCGCAGCGATTGAGCGGATCGTTCAAACCGGCTTGAGCAAATACCCGCCGACCCAGCCTTCTTCGCCGCGCTCGTTCCGGCACCAATGCCAACCGTGGATCTGTCGGAGCGATTCGAGGTGGTCGCCGCGCTTGATCGTGAGCACGGTGGGATCGTAAATTTCAAGGGCGGCGTAGCGTCCTTCACCGAGCGGTTCGAGAATTGCCTCGGGGACGTAGCCATCGTTGCCCTCTCTGTCTGTCGCCCACACCCATCCGGGCCAAGCGCGATCGGCGATGCCGACGGTGACTTCGTCGCCGGGTTTCAAATGGATCGGATTGCTGTCCTTGTCCTCGTAGTCGGCATTTGCGGTGAAGTGGGCCATGGTTGCCACTGAGGAAATCAGACCGCTCGAAAAAGGCGAACGTTCATTTAGGCGCGAGAAAATCTAGAGTTTTAAAGACAACTCGGCGTTCTACACCTGGATCTACCAGATTTTTTTGTGGCGAGCGCGCACTTGTCTATGGGCTTTTATTACGAATTGACCGACGCCCGGCGCAGGCGGTCCATGATCGCCACACCGAGGCCGGTCTCGCTGACCGGCTCGGCGATGATCGCATCGAGCCCGGCCTCGTCGAGCTGGCGCATGACGAAAAACAGGCGGATCGCGGCCTCCGCGAGCTTGCCACTGCCGGGGCTGAGTGACTCGATGACATCCCAATCGTGGAGCGTGACGTACGGGCTATCATCTTCACCAGTGTAGCTGAGCAGTCCGTATTTCTTACCTTCCTCGGGCACAAAATCCTCCGGTTTTTCCAATAAAATCAGCGGTGTGAGCGGCGCGTAATGGCTATCGAGCTGGCCCGGTGCTTGCGGCGCGTCCGATGTAATTTCTCGGAGTTTCTCCACTCGGCCAAATTCCTGAAGCTGCTCCTTCGTGATCGGTCCGGCGCGGTGCAGGCGGAAAATTGGCTTCTTCCCCTCGCGCGGCTCGATGGAAACAATCGTGCTCTCCACGCCCTCTGCGCACGCCCCGGCATCGACGATGAGCTGGATGCGGCCGCCGAGTTCCTTCATCACCGCGGAGGCAGAAGTCGGAGAAATCCGACCAAAACGGTTTGCGCTGGGGGCCGCAATCGGACGGCCGAGTTCCTTGCACACTGCCCGGAAAACCGGATGTGCACTCTGGCGGACCGCCACGGTAGGGAGTCCGCTTGTCACCAAGTCCGGCACGTCCGGGTGTTTCGGCAAAATTAAAGTGAGTGGTCCGGGCCAGAATGCCGAGGTCAGTTTGTTCACTGTTTCTGCGATGTCTTCGGGCACGATCGCCACGTTTTTCAAATCGCCGCGCGAGGCAATGTGGACGATGAGCGGATCGAAAGAAGGCCGCTCCTTCGCCGCGAAAACCTTTGCAACTGCCTCAGGATTAAAGGCGTCCGCAGCAAGTCCGTAAACGGTTTCGGTGGGAAGAGCGACCACTTCACCGGCCCGCAGCAAGGCGCAGGCCTCGGTCACGGCTTCCTTAATTTCGTCATCAACTACTTGGAGAATTCGGGTCTCAGGCACGCAGTGCTTGTGGCAGACAGGGAATCAATTGGCTACCCGGATTTTAAGTCTTCCGCTTGTATCGCGTAGAGTCCCGAATTCACCAGCGATTTAGAGTTTTTCCGCCATTGCCTGAGATGCGATGGCCAATGCGAATGGTGCGCAGGTGGAGTTCTAACTATTAGAGCTCGCGGATGGCGCTCATGATTCGCTTGGCGATGCGATCGTAGTCTTCCTTGCCTTTTGAGGCCTTGAGTTCCTCGGGCGTCAGGCGGATGGGTTTGCCGATGGTGACGGTGATGCGGGCAAAACGGATTTTACCGGAGCCGCGGGGGAGGGCTTCGCGGGCTCCAGAGATTCTAACTGGTTGGATCACTGCGCCGGATTTCACGGCGATGAGTCCGATGCCCGGGGCTGCCTCGCCGATTTCGCCGTCGAGAGTGCGCTCACCTTCGGGGAAAACGAGGACGCGCTCGCCTTCTTTGAGCTTGCGGATGATGGTCTTAAGGCTGCCCATGTCCGGGCGGTCTTGGTCCACAGGGATGGCGTTCCATTGCGGATAGAGCCATTTCCCAAAGCCGACGAATAATGTTTTGCGGGCGAGATAAGTCATCTCGGTCTTGTAAAGATTTCCGATCAGCGGCGGATCGAGGAAGCTTTGGTGATTGGAAGCGATGAGGACGGGGCCTTCTGAAATTAGGTTTTCCTCGCCGACTATTTTCAAACCGAAGAGCGTGCGGAAGGCGGAACCGAATGACATCCAGCCTAACCAATAAATCCAGCGCATTGGAGTTTCGAGTTTCATGAAATTACGGGCAGGCCCTGTTGTTTGAGAATTTCAAGGGCGGCTTCGACGGCGCTTTCGATGCTGTGATGCGAGGTATCGAGGACCACTGCGCCATCTGCGATTTTAAGCGGGGCGGTAGCGCGCTCGCTATCAGCAGCATCGCGCATGGCTACGGAGTCGACTTCGCCTGCAGCGATGCGGCGGGCGGTGCGCACGGCCTCGCTGGCATCGACGTAGATTTTATAGGGCGTGTCTGGAAAAACTACGGAGCCGATGTCACGGCCTTCCATGACGATGCTGGTGTGGTCGAGGTAGCCGCGCTGGAGTGCGACGAGCTTGTCGCGGACTTTGGGAATGGCGGAAATGGCGGAGACGTTGGAATTGATCGCCTCGCTGCGGAGTGCGTCGCCGGGATCGACACCGTCGATAGTACAGGTGGAGGTCATGCCTTCTTCACCGCAATGGATGTGAACGCGACTTAGAAGATCGATCACGGCGGCGGTGTCGGATGGGTTGATGTTTTCCTCGAGGGCCTTCCAGGTGATGGCGCGATACATGGCACCGGAGTTCACCATGACGAGGCCGAGGTGCTCGGCGAGTTTGCGGGCGAGGGTGCTTTTACCGGAGGCGGCCGGGCCGTCGATGGCGATGGCGAAGCGAGTAGTGGCGATCATGCGCGGGAAACAGTGGGCAGGGTGAAGTCGGCGGCGTGCGAGTGCTCGTGAAGGATTGCGTGGAGATGATGGGTAAATCCTGGATAGGAGGTGTTCACGCAGTCGGTGTTTTGGATGATGGTTTCGCCTTCCGAGAAAAGGCCTGCTATGGCGAAAGCCATGGCGATGCGGTGGTCGCCGTGGCTATCGATCACGGCGGCGTGCAGCGGCTTGCCACCTTCGATTTCCATGCCGTCTTCGAACTCCTCGACCTCGGCTCCCATAGCGCGCAGGTGGTTGACAACGGTGGAGATGCGGTCGGATTCTTTGACGCGGAGTTCTTTGGCGTTGCGGATGATGGTTCGACCTTGGGCCAATGCAGCTGCGACGGCGATGACTGGAATTTCATCGATGAGATTCGGGATTTCATCAATGAAAATCGTGGTACCGGTGAGGGTGGTGCCGTGGAGTTCGATGTTGCCGATGGGTTCGCCTGCGGATTGATGAACGATTTCCGACATGTGCGCGCCCATGCGGCTGAGGACTTTGAGAATGGCGGTGCGGGTCGGGTTGAGGCCGACGTCTTTGATGAGCAGGCGGGAGCCGGGGATGGCGGCGGCGGCGACGAGCCAGAAGGCCGCGCTGGAAATGTCGCCGGGCACGGTGAAATCGCAGGCTTGGGGGATTTGACCGCCGTGGAGGGAGATTGCGTTGTCTTCGCTGTGGGTGGTGATGCCGAAGGAGGTCATCATCCGCTCGGTGTGGTCGCGGGTTTCGGCAGGCTGGATGACGGTGGTCTTGCCCTCGGCAAAAAGCCCTGCAAGGAGCACGGCGCTTTTTACTTGTGCGCTGGCGACGGGCATCTCGTAGGTAATCGGGGTCAGTTTGGCGGCATGGATGCGCAGGGGAGCGCAGCCGGGTTTCTCGCCGAGGGTCTCGATATTGGCGCCCATTTGTCCGAGTGGGATGGTGATCCGGCCCATCGGTCGGGAGGAGAGCGATACGTCGCCGAAGAGTTCGGAGGAGAATGCTTGACCGGCGAGGAGTCCGGCGAGCAGGCGCATGCCGGTGCCGGCATTTCCGCAGTCGATGGGGGCGGCGGGTGCGCTAAGTTTCATCGACTGACCATAGATGCGGAGGTGGGTCGGGCCGTAGTTTTCGAGTTCATCGAGGACTTCATAAGACGCGCCGAGCGCCTTCATAGCGTTGAGTGTGTTGATGCAGTCCTCGCTGGGGAGGAAGTTGCGGATGGTGCAAGTGCCGTTGGAGAGTCCGCCGAGAATGGCGGCGCGGTGGGACATGCTTTTGTCGCCGGGGACGCTAAACTCTGCGTGCAGTTTTGAAATGGCTTTGACTCGAAATTCCGACATGAGAGGTGGTGAAAAACTATTGAGGTAGGTTTAGCGGATCGCGCCGCTGTTTGGCGGTGGCGAGCCAGTGACAGGCTTGTTCTTGGTCGCCGCTTTCGAGACTGGCAAGAATTTCACGAAGATCGGCGAGCGTTTCCCGGAGCGGGCCGATGAGTGCTTCGCGGTTTTCAGTGACGATTTCCGCCCACATCGAGGGGTTCCCGGCAGCGACACGGGTGGTGTCGCGCAGTCCACCGCCGCCAAATTCGCCTTCCGAGGGATATTTTAAACAAACGCGGGCAGCGCTGGCGGCGAGGAGGTGAGGCAAGTGGCTGATGCGGGCGACGAGTTCGTCGTGTGTAACACCGGTCATCCACGAGGTGCGGCAGCCGATGGTTTTCCAAAAACGATCGAGCGCGGCGGCGAGTTCGGCTGGCGCATCGTCGTCGTTGGTGAGGAGGCAGGCGGCGTTTTGAAATAAATTCGCAGTGGCGGCGGAGAGGCCGTTGCGCTCAGAGCCCGCCATCGGGTGGCTGCCTATGAAATGAATTTGCCGGTCGTGTAGCAAGGGGCTGATCTGCCGGTGCGGTCCGCGTTTCACACTGCCGACGTCGGTGATGAGGCAGTTTTCGCGCAGGCCGGCGTCTAAAGCGGCTGTGACGAGTGCGGCCATAGAGCCCACGGGGACTGCGAGAATGATGAGGTCTGCATCTCGAACTGCTTCGCTAAAATCACTGGTGGCCCCGGTGATGCTGAGTTCGCGCGCGGCATTGATGGTTTCGCGGTTGCGCGCCCAAAGTCGGGCTTTGGGTCGGTTTTGCGAAGCACCGAGGGCGAGGGCGAGTGAGCCGCCAAGCAAGCCGCCGCCGAGGATGGTGATGTTTTGAAAATCAGTCTTCATCAAAAACAAAAAGACCGGGTCCAGTGCGCCGAACCCGGTTGGTTTTCCTGGATAGGTTTACCGGGAATTATGAAATTCTCAAGGCACGCGGAAGTAGCCTTTGCCCGCGCCGGTGTAGGTCGGGTCTTGGACGAGGGTGCCGCTGGGAATGTCCCGGACATCGACGACTTTGTTATTGTAAGGGCTGAAGACGAATCCATCCTTGCCTGGGACTTTGTTGGCGAATTTATACTCTGCGCGTTTTTCCTCAAGTGGTGGGGTGGAAGTTTGCCTTGGCGGAGTCGTTTGGGTCGTTAGTGGGTTAGTGTTGCTCGCGGTGTCGGGCGTTGCGTTCGCAGCCAATTCTTTTTTCGCGAGTTCTTCCTTTTGCTTCATGAGATCCCGTTGTTCTTGGATCTTTTGTTGTTCCACGCTGGTGGCAGTTTTTTGCGTCGGTTTGTGGGTTAGTTTCTTATTTGCTTGCTCGTTGTAGGGCGTGCAGGAAGCGAACAAAGCACATCCAAGGGCGGTAAATCCGGTGATTAAACGAAGGTTCATGATGATGCGGAGGAAAGGATATTTGGGATTAATGCGTCGGGCGAAATGATGGTCTTCCTGAGCTTTCCGTCAAGCAAGGTCATTATTATCCATCGGAATCGGCCTCGAAATTTCCCACGGGCGAGGCTTGTCGGCAAGTGGGTTTCCATCTGAGACTTTCCCAAGCCATGCCAGATGCCACGATTCACGCTGTCGGAGAGATTTTGGAAAATCACAACCCTGTGCTCTATCGAGTCGCTTTGCCAAATGGGAAAAAAATCCTCGCCCACCTCTCGAAGTCCCTGGCTGAGGCGAAAATCTGTTTCGTCACGGGCGAGCGCGTCGTGCTTGAACTGACAGCTTATGACTTCGACCAAGCGCGTATTCTTCGCCGAGTGTGAGAATTATTTTGTGAGCGCAACGAATACCAAAACCTTCACTGGTTAACTGCTCGCACTGGATGCGCTATTCAGTTTTACTTAAATCGTATCTCGTAGGCCCGGTGTAGCTCCCCGTGGCGCGCTTCAAGTTCTTCCCTATCCATTGCGCCCAACGCCTCACGGGGAGTGATGGCATGATTCAAAAACTCTTCCAAAGTCTGGATCTTGCCAATCCATAGACCTTTCTCTTGGCCTTCGACACGGCCTTCGACACGGCCTTGGGCGATTAATTTTTCAGCGACAGACATGGTATTTCTTTCGAGTTCAGGATTACTTGAGAGGCTATGATAAATTTTCTCTGCGTCAAGGTCGCTGTCGGAGTGAAGGGCATAGAGCAGCATCTGTCCCAGTAGGTTGTCTGGGAGTTCATGGGCAGGAACCCCAGCCAACCAATGAAAAAACTTTAGTAATTCTCTCTGTCGGGCTAGTTTCATGAGCTGGAGAACCACGCGCAGACGGGTGTCATTCTCTCCGGTGGTGGGATCGAAGCGGGTGAGATCTAGCAGCGCGTGGTGAAATTTCGGTAAAAATGGCAGCAGGTCGGTGGCGAGTTCTCGGGGCAGCGCGAAGAGGTCCTCAAAAGCGGTGGAAACGTTCCAGGTTTCTGGGCCTTGGTGAAAAACAAAAGGTAGCACGGGTGGCAGCGGCAAGCCGTGCGTTTTGTGATGTTGAGCGAGAATTTCTGTCGCATACCCGAGCAAACGCAACGGCATGGCTGGGTCCGGGCGACTCTGGTGCTCAAATAACAGATAGAGTCGTGCATCGACATTGCCGATGCTACAGGAAAAAAGCAGGTCCGAATGCACTTGCTGAAGACTGGATTTCACAAACGAGCCAGGAAGAACTTTCAGCGAGTTCCAGTCCACCTGCGCGGCAATGGCCGGTGGCAGATGGCTCTTGAAAAAGGCGATGGCGTGGTCCGGCTGGGAGAAGACTGCTTTGAAAAATCCGTCGTTGGTATGCGCGGCGGGAGTGAGCGTTTCTTCGGTAGGTTCCACAATCCGGAGGCTCGATCAGTCGGGCAGCACAAGCAAGGATGCTTTCGTTCGGTGACTTTGGCACTCGGGTCTGTTTTTCATCTTCCTAGAGAAGAATAAGTAGAAATGCCTGAATTACATCATTTTCCTATGCAGAAGCTGCTGAAAATCACGCCTAGCAGATCCTCGGTATCGACTTTTCCGGGGATTTCTCCAAGCGCATCTAGGGCTTCGCGTAGATCGATGGCTGCGAGTTCGGGGTCGGTTGAGATATTATTAAGGAGCTCCAAGGCCGCAAGCAGAGAGGCGCGCGCGACTTGCAGGCTAGCCTGATGGCGGGCGTTGATAGCTACGGCGTGCTCGCCCCAGTCGGCTTCTCCAAAATGAAGGGAATCGCGGATGGCATCTGAAAGCGAATCGAAGCCTGCGCCGGTGGTGCAGGACAGTCGCACGGCATCGGTTCCCGCCCAAGAAGGGTGCTCGCCAAGATCGCTTTTGTTGAGCACTTGCAGGCGCTTGGCGGTCGTCGTAGGAAGAATTACTGCGCTTGGCTGGGGCTGACTGGCATCGGCGATTGCCAATAAAATATCAGCCGCTTCGATCTGCCGGACGGTGCGTTGGATGCCTTCTGCCTCGATCCGGTCGGTGGCCTCGCGGACGCCGGCAGTATCGACTAATCGCAGGGGAATACCGTGTAAATTGACGACCTCTTCGATGGTGTCACGGGTGGTGCCGGCGATGTCGCTGACGATGGCCCGCTCGAATCCGAGCAGGCGATTGAGCAAGCTAGATTTCCCCACGTTGGGCTCGCCGAAAATCACGGTCCGCACGCCTTCACGCAGGACTCGTCCTTGGTCGGCGGTAGCGAGCAGGGAATCGACCACAGCGAGGACTGATCCAACTCGTCCGCGCAGCAATGTGCCGGTCTGTGGGTCGATGTCTTCCTCTGGAAAGTCGATCCACGCTTCGAGGTGAGCGAGGGTTTCTAGCAACTGGTCGCGGGCCTCGGTGGTGCGTCGGCCGAGGGTGCCTTCCAGCTGGCTGCGGGCAGCGCGCAGCGAAAGCCGGGTCTGGGCAGATATCAAATCCATCACACCTTCCGCTTGGGTAAGGTCGAGTTTCCCATTGAGAAATGCGCGCTGGGTGAACTCGCCGGGCCCTGCGGCTAAGGCCCCGCAGGCGAGAAAGCGGGCCAACACTTCGCGGGTTACGAGAATCCCTCCGTGGCCGGTGAATTCCACGCAGTCCTCGCCCGTGTAGCTGTTGGGGCCATGGAAAATCGTCATCAAGCCATCATCGAGGATTTGTCCGTTGGCGTCCTTGATCGTGCAATAGCGGCTGGTGCGGGGCAGCAGAGAAGCCACTTTGCTAGCAGTGGCTTGGTTTGCAATCTGGATGGCTTTAGGCCCGGAAATCCTCAACAACGAGACCGCACCCATGCCGGGAGGCGTGGCTATCGCGACGATTGTCGGACGGTGTAAATCTGAATTTTTTCCCATCTGCGTCGTCAGTTCGTCAATGTCGGGGCGGGTGTTTGATTGCTGCCGAGACCAAGGAATTCCCAGCAAATGAAGCGGTTGATTTCCAATGCGGGGGCGGTCGGCTTGCCGCCCCATTTGAGTTCCAGGGTCGCGGTGTGGATGATCGGGCGGTTTTCCTCAGTGCCGCGCCAATTGATATTGGAAAGGGTGCGGCCTATTTCGCAGTCCTCTTTGACGTTGATGCATGCGATATCGCTGGTGTTTGCGGGATCGGCCACGCGGTATGTCCGAGTGCCTGTGGCAGCCAAGCTTTTCTCTGGGGTATCTTCGACGATGAAGACGCGGAAGACTTTGCTTTCGCCTATCTTTGGCTGCCCCAAGAAGGTTTGAAGGGTGCGGTATTTGGTTTGGACGAAGATTTCCCAGTCCAGCTTGAGGCCTTCCGGAGTGCGCTTGAAAAAGGCGTATATTCGGCGCGACTCCATGGGGAGATTGCCTTTGGCTTGCGCTAAGTCGGCTTCATTGTGGTGATTTTGCGCTTCGAGACTTGCGGGTGTTCGCAGCAGTTTCTTCGTTTTGAGTTGCGGCGGTTGGTCATAAAGCATCAGGAACAGGCCGCGTTTGCGATCTTCTTCGGAGAGTTCATAGATTGAAAATGCATCGGCCGGCGTATCAGAATCATCGATTAGGCCGCTTGCGTAGAAGGCGGTGAGCTGTATAGCGAGTTCGCTGCCGTTGAGAATGAATTGAGCTTTGTCCTTGTCCCGAGTAGCTGCAATGTAGCCGCGAAGGAGCTGATAGGCATCTTTCTGCCAACCAATCCGGATATAGTTAGCATCATCAGTTTTAGGATCGCTTGAGGTTGCCTGAGTCACTGGTGGGGCAGTGTTCTGGCTCATTTTGGACGCAATGTAGTAAACTACGCCGAGACCTAGCAGGAATAGCGCGAGCAATATCAGCATGGTGCGAATGAGACCGCTGCGCTCTGGCTTGTTGGCTGTAGGGATTAATTTGTTAGGACTAGGGATGGGTACTGGAAGCTTTTCCTCGGCCGCCGACTCTTCGGATTTCTGAGCAGTTGGAGCAGTTGGAACAGTTGGAACAATACGGGTTTCTATAGGCAGAGGCGGCGGAGTCTGAAGTGCTGCTAAGGGCGCAACCGGAGCATTAAGGTCGGGCGAGGTGATCACACCGCTGCAATGCGGACAGGGCGCAGTCGTCGGTGGAAGATTCGCAGGAATCACGATTTTTCCAGCGCAGTGCGTACAATGGAATTCCCACAGGTTCGTTGGAGTCACGAAATCGATAGAAAAATAAAGTTAGTAAATTGAAGTCATCAAATCAAACACGCGCAAGGAACATCAGATAGCTGCCGTGGCTGCCAGGACCGAATCAAGCACTTCCATGCAGCGGCGGTTTTGTGGCTCCGTGCCGATTGAAATTCGGATCCACTCAGGTAGTTTGTAGCTACTCATCGCGCGGACTATCACGCCTTGTTTGAGCATTTCGGAGAACACCCGGTCGCCGTTTCCAGTTTTGATGAGTAGGAAGTTGGCGAAGCTCGGCACGTATTCCAAGTTTCTCGTAGCTAAGGCGGATTCATAAAAAGCCATGCCTGCGCTGTTGACCGCGCGAGTCCGTGCAATGTGCTCCGTGTCTGCAAGCGCTGCGAGCGCCCCGACTTGCGCGATGGCGTTAACGTTGAATGGCTGTCGCGCTTTTTGCAGGAGCGTGGCGACATTTTTTGAAGCCAATCCGTAGCCGACCCGCAACGCGGCGAGACCGTGGATTTTGGAAAATGTCCTCAACACGCAGACATTCCGGCCTTCACGGACATACTTAAGCACATCTGGCGGGGAGTCGGGAAATTCAAAATACGCTTCGTCGAAGACGACGATGACGTGATCTGGGACTCTGGCCATGAAGCGGTCTATCGCCTCCTGGCTGACCATCGTGCCGGTAGGATTATTCGGGTTTGCGATGAAGAGTAGACGTGTCTTTTCGGTGATAGCGTCGGCCATCGCGTCGAGGTCGTGAACAAATTCGGGGTCAGGAACCTCTACGTATTTGGCACCAAATAGCGTGGCCATGAGCTTATAGACCACGAAGGCGTGTTTCGCGGCGATGAGTTCCGCATCGCGGTTTAAAAATGTGTGGCAGAGTAATTCGATGATCTCATTCGAGCCATTACCGAGTACGACGTTAGAAAGCTCCATTCCGAAGGACTCGGCGATGGCGCTGCGTAGGCGATAGCCGCCGCCGTCAGGATAGATGTGGGCATCCTCTAGCGCCTCACGCATAGCAATTTTCGCCAGCGGAGAGGGGCCCAGCGGATTTTCGTTCGATGCGACTTTAACGATTTGTGACGGGTCGAGCCCCAGCTCGCGGGCGGTTTCATCAATCGGTTTCCCCGGCTCATAGGCCACGAGGTCGCACACAAATCGGTTCGCGTATTGGTCAATAGTCATCACGACGGCAAAGTAGGAGTGAAGTCAGGATTGGTCAAACTTTCGGCGAGAATCCTCTCAGCGGTTGGCGTTAAGAAGTGTCTGGAAGCGTCCGAGCGCGGCTTCATAAGTGGCTGCAAGCGAACGATTCGGTTGCAGCGAGGAATCTGCTGCGGCCATGCAGAAGGTTTCTTGGAGCGTTGGTAAATCGTGACCACCTGCGGCGGCAGCGATGAGCGCGGCTCCTAATGCAGCCGAGTTCATGACATCGAGCCGCTCGACGGGCGCTTGGAAAATATCGGCGACGACTTGCGCGATCCCATCATTTTTGGCGGCACCACCGGTGAGGCGAATGCGCTCGGTTTTCACTTCCATCCATTCCGAATGAAGGCGCATGTTGAGGAATTGCCCTTCAAGCAGCGCGCGGACTTGCAGTGCCGGCTCGGTGGCAGACTCAAAGGTGGCGGAACCTTCTAAAACTGGTCCTGTAAAATCATGGCGCGGGGTGATTTCTGGGCCGAAGAACGGCAACATTAAATTTTCTCCTGCCACTGACAATGTGCGCGCAAGAGCCTCGCGATCAAATGCTGACCAGTCCACACCGAGCTTGTCACGGAGTGCTTCGCGGGCGAGCGAGCCGTTGCGGAAGCAGATCAGCGACATGAAGCCGCCAGCGGGATTTCCGAAAACATGGCCGAAGCCATTCGGGTCGGTTTTCGGTCCGGGCATCGCAGCGAAGAAGGTGTCGCTGGTGCCGAGGGAAATCACCACATTACCGGGCGTGGTTGCGCCCATGCCGACGAGGGAGGCTGGGTTGTCGCCCGTGAAAAGTGCGGTGCGGCAGCTTGCGGCAAATCCATATTTCTGAGTGAAATAGGGCGAGATTTGCCCTTGAATCGTCGTTGCGGCAGCAGGTGGCAAGAGTTTGGCCCCGAGAAAGGGCGCAGTCGCGGCCAGTAAATCGCTGTCCCAGCGGAGTTGGGAAAGATTGAGCAGATTCATCCCCGCACCATCGCCGAAATCAATTGGGACAGATTTCCCAGCGATCACCGAAGCGATGAACGAGCTGACCAAGTGGATTTGGCAAGTGCGCTCATAAGCTACTGGCTCGGATTGATAAAAGCGGCGGATTTGTGGGCCGGTGAAGCGTTCGATGGCGACCGAGCCGCTGCGGGCGCAAACTTCTGCGGAGCCGCCAAGGGCGGTGGTGATTTCTGCACACTCGGCCCCGGTCGACGTGTCCATCCAGATCGGTGCGGTAAGACGAGTTAGGGCAGGAGCGAGCTGGCTGGCAAGGTTCTGGGCGGGATCTAGCTTGGCGAGGCGAGCCTCAAAAGTGGAGTCCAGATAGACCGAGCCATGTTGTTGGCCGGAGCCGGCGATGATTTTGACTTTGGAGAGGTCAGTGACATTGGAAAGCCGTGTGAGGAGCAAATCCAGCGCCTCTAGCCACATCAATGGATTTGCGTGGACCTCGCCATCTTTGCCGCCGGGAATGAATCCGCTGGGCGACGCGTATTCGGGGAGTTCTGCGCCGAAATTGACCGAAAGCTGGCAGGCGATTTGTCCTGATTCGGGATCAATGAGGACAGCGGTGATGGATTGAGTGGAAGAGTCGAGTCCAAGAAACATGTGCAGAGCTTTCTTGGAAACTATTGGATTTCCAAGTCGAATATCACTTGTTTGCCAGCATTATGCTTGGTGGAACACAAAAAAGGGCGGTCGCTTTAGCGACCCCCCAAGAGGTAGTTTAAGTCAAATTACTCCTGTGAGCGTAGAAGTTGTCGGTGAGCAACGAACCGGCA
>JANMYL010000099.1:0-12562 GCA_031382045.1 Akkermansiaceae bacterium
AAGATCGCCGTTGTTTTCGTTGAGATTTCATCCCGAGTCGTGACGCGGTAAACTTTCGGGATCCCCTCCAGTGGCTCTGTCACTCGCTTGGACCAGCGCCCGTCGTTGGTGAGTAGCAGAAGTCCCGTGCTCGCCCTGTCCAATCGTCCTGCGAGATGCAGCTCGTGGCGCAGCGGGTGGTCAATGAGCTCGATCACGGTGGGATGCAGCGGGTCGGTCGTGGCGCTGAGGTAGCCGGGTGGCTTGTTCAGAATCAGATAGACTGCTTCTTGTGCTTGTAGGATTTCTCCGTCTAGCTCGATGCGGCTGAAGCGGGTGATCCGCCGCAGTCCGCTGTTTTCGATTTCCCCGTCCACTTGCACTCGCCCGTCCGCTAGAAGTTGGGAAACTTCCTTGCACGGATGAGTGCGGCGGCGGGTGAGGAAGCGATCAAGGCGCATGCGCAAATTCTAATCAGAGCGAATGCCCTGTCAGTCTGGACGGATCAGGCGAGAATCTGGTTGAGGACGTAGGGGAGGATGCCGCCGGCATTGAAGTAATCAACCTCGGCTGGGGTATCGAGGCGGACTTTGAGTGGGATTTCAAGAGTGCTGCCGTCGGCTTTGTGGGCGGTGAGGGTGGCGGTCTGCATCGGCTTGAGTTCGCCAGCGATGCCAGTGATGTCGAAGGTGGCATCCACGAGGTCTTTCACTTGGTCGTAGTCTTCCTTGTGAATGAAATTGAGTGGTAGGACGCCCATGCCGATGAGGTTGGAGCGGTGGATGCGCTCGAAGGACTTGGTGATGACGGCGCTGATGCCGAGAAGGCGGGTGCCCTTGGCGGCCCAGTCGCGGGAGGATCCCATGCCGTAGTCTTCACCGCCGATGGCGATGAGCTTGGTGTTTTCAGCTTGGTAGGCCATGGAGGCGTCATAGATGAAGGCGGGCTGGGCTCCTGCTGCTGCGGTGATTTCACGGTCTGGGGCGGCGATCGCGGATTGGCCAAAATACTGGGTGTAGCCGCCTTCGATGCCGGGGCACATGAGGTTCTTAATGCGGACGTTGGCGAAGGTGCCGCGGGTCATGACACGGTCGTTGCCACGGCGGGCACCGTATGAGTTGAACGAGGCGGCATCGACGCCATTTTCGAGTAGGTATTTACCGGCGGGCGAGGTGGCCTTGATAGAGCCGGCGGGCGAGATGTGGTCGGTGGTGACGGAGTCTCCGAAGATACCGAGCGGGCGGGCGGCGAGGATGTTTTCGCTCGCGCCTTGCTTGGTTTCGAAAAACGGCGGGGACTGGACGTAGGTGGATTTGAGGTTCCAGTCGTAGGTGGCACCGGTGCTGCCGGGGATTTCTGCCCACTTCGGGTTGGCGGTGTCCACGTTGCTGTAGAGCTTTTGATAGACGGCGGGCTTGAGCGCTGCGTCGAGTTGTTCGCGGATTTCTGCCTGGGTCGGCCAGACGTCTTTGAGGAAGACGGGGTTGCCGTTCTTGTCACTGCCGATGGGCTCGGTGGAGAGGTCTAGATCGACGCGGCCGGCGAGGGCGTAGGCGACGACGAGCGGCGGGCTCATGAGGAAGTTTGCCTTGATGGAGCCGTGGACGCGGGCCTCGAAATTGCGGTTGCCGGAGAGAACGGAGGTGCAGACGAGGTCGCCTTCTTTGATGGCTGCTTCGATGGCTGGGTGAAGCGGGCCGGAGTTTCCGATGCAGGTGGTGCAGCCGTAGCCGACGGTCTGGAAGCCGAGTTTGTCGAGTTCTTGGGTCAGGCCGGTGGCGTCGAGGTAGTCGGTGACGACGCGGGAGCCGGGTCCGAGGGAGGTCTTGACGTAGGGGGCGATGGTGAGGCCCAGGGCGTTGGCTTTTTTAGCGAGCAGTCCGGCGGCGAGCATGACGCTGGGGTTGCTGGTGTTGGTGCAGGAGGTGATGGCGGCGATGAGAACGGAGCCGTGGGCGAGCTCGGCGCAGCAGGGGCCGTCTGGGAAGAAGTCTTCCACGGCATCGGGCGAGGGGCGGTTGGAGACCATTTCGACTTCGTTTTGCGGTGCACCTTCGAATTTCGCGTGGTTGGAATCGGTGGAAAGCAGTGAGTCGATGGAGACGCCGGCTTTTTCTTTCATAGTAATTTTCACGCGGCGGTCGCGTTGGTCGGCGGCGAGGCCGAATCCACCGGCGGAGGCGGGTGCGGTGAAGAGTTCGTTGAACTTGTCGCGTAGGGCTGGGACGTCGATGCGGTCTTGCGGACGCTTCGGTCCAGCGACGGCGGGGACGATGGTGGCGAGGTCGAGCTCGAGCTCGTCGGTATAAATGCAGTCGCCCTTGTCGGGGATGCCGAAGAGGCCCTGGGCTTTGTAGTAGGCTTCGACGGTTTTGCAGAGTTCTTCGGGGCGCCCTGTGCCGCGGAGGTAGTTGATTGTTTCGTCATCGACAGGGAAGAAGCCCATGGTGGCACCGTATTCGGGTGCCATGTTGGCGATGGTGGCGCGGTCTGGCAGGCTGAGTGCGGTGGCGCCGGGGCCGTAGAATTCGACAAATTTTCCGACGACGCCGTGTTTGCGGAGGATTTCAGTGACGCGGAGGGTGAGGTCTGTGGCAGTGACGCCTTCTGCGAGGGTGCCGTGGAGATAGACGCCGACGACTTCGGGCACGAGGAAGGTGACTGGCTGGCCGAGCATGCCGGCTTCTGCCTCGATGCCGCCCACGCCCCAGCCGACCACGCCGAGGCCGTTGATCATGGTGGTGTGGGAGTCGGTGCCGACGAGGGTGTCCGGGTAGTAAACGCCGTTTTTGGAGAGAACGCCCTTGGCGAGGTATTCGAGGTTTACCTGGTGGACAATGCCGACGCCGGGAGGGACGACGGAGAAGGTTTCGAAGGCTTGTTGGCCCCATTTGAGGAATTCGTAGCGCTCTTGGTTCCGGATGAACTCGATGGCCATGTTGCGGTCCAGCGCGGTTTGTGAGCCTGAGAAATCGACTTGGACGGAGTGGTCCACGACGAGATCCACGGGGACGAGTGGTTCGATTTTTTCGGGTGAGGCGCCGCGAGCGACGGCGGCGTCGCGCATGGCTGCGACATCGACGAGGAGTGGCACGCCGGTGAAATCTTGGAGGACGATGCGGGCGACGGTGAAGGGGATTTCATACTCGCCGGGGGCTTTGGCGTTGTAGTTGGCGAGGTTTTTGACGTCGGTCTCGGTGACTTTGCGGCCGTCCACGCAGCGGAGGACGGATTCGAGGACGATGCGGATGGACACCGGGAGTTTCGAGAGATTCGGGAAACCTTGTTCGGCAAGGGCAGGGAGGGAGTGGAAATTTCCTTGGGTGCCGGAGCCGGTGGTGAAGGTGCGGAGTGTGTTCATGAGTGGATCGTAATGGGAAAGCCGGTGCGGGCTGGGATGCGGCGGAGATTATGGGTGGCGCGGGATTTGTCAAAATCGTTCACGGGCAGAGTGAAGGTTGGTTTTTTTGAGTGTTGAGTGGTGAATCGTGGCGTGTAGCGTTCACAGATGCAAACCGGATGGGCGTGGATGAGGATGATGCTGTGTGCCTGCTGGATGGTTTCCTGCGGCGGCACGGGCACTGCGCCGATCGTTGAGAACATCGAAGTAGGTGACGAACCGGCGGAGGGAGGAATCGCGGATGTGCCGAATCCGAGCGCCTCGATGGCGAAAAAAAGCGGAAAGCCGCTCGGTGAAATTCAGCGAGGACATGAAGTTTACATGCTCAAATGTGGGGAATGTCATCGCTACCAACTGCCGCAAAATTTGGACGTGGACGAGTGGCAGGAAACGGTACCGAAGATGATTCGGCACGCAGGATTGGAACCGACGGATGAAAAGGCAGTGCTGGCGTATGTGGTGGCGGTGAAGATGGAGCGCGGGGAATGAGCGCGGCGGTCGATCTCTTGGTGTTCGCGGGCGTGATGGCGTTAGGGCAGTTTAGCCCGGGACCGGATATGATTTTACTGACGCGGACGTCGCTCAAGACAGGCGCGGGGACTGGGGTGGAAATGGCGCTGGGAATCGCGTGTGGGCTGGCGGTGCACGCGACGCTGGCGGTGGGCGGGCTGGCGTTGGTATTTGAACGATCTCCGATGTTGAGAGAAGGGCTGCGTTGGGCTGCGGCGGTTTATTTGATGTGGCTGGCTTGGGGGTTATTCCGGGAATGGCATGCCGGAGCGAAGGTGGCGTCTGAAGGAAATGCAGCTCTGACGCGGCCGTTTTTGCGGGGTCTTTTTTGTAATTTACTCAATCCGAAGGCCGCACTCTTCATCGCTGCGGTGAGTGCGCCGTTTCTGAGAGGTGATCGGCCGGATTGGTGGGTGTTTGCGATTTGGGGAGTCGTGGTCGGACAGGCGGGAATTCTGTGGTCGTTGTGGGCGTGTCTGCTGCAATGGCAGCCGTTGCGGTCGCGTTACGAGTCGACGGCGCGATGGGTCGATGGAGTTTTCGGAATTGTGCTGGGTGCGTTGGCGATCCGGTTGGCAATGGGTTGAACGAAAAAGGCCTCGCGGGTGAGCGAGGCCTTTCGATGAGAAGTGTAAAATTTCCGGAGCGAGCTGGATCAGTCGTATTTAGGCGACTTGTGTTGATTGAAATAACCGTCGGTGAGATACATGCTGCCAGCGTAGTCAGGCAGTGGGCCGGCGTCTGGAGGGAGGGGAATGTTGCCGACGGAGGAGTCTTCGGACTGGCTGTAGGCGATATTCACCGGGGTGCCGACTTTGACGAGGCGGTAGAATTTGGGGGCGAGATTCTCGTGCATCCGGATGCAGCCATGCGTGCAGGGCTGGTGCTTAATCCAGCCGGTGTGGAAGCCGTAGTTGGGCTTGAATTCGCACCAGTAAGGCATCGGCGTGCCCTTGAATGACCAGCCGGAAGGACGGCTGCTGAGCATGGTTTTCTTGACGTTATTTCCGCTGTAGGCATAGCCGTGGGTATTTGCGCGGTGTTTATGCTCCTTTTTAAAAATGGTGAAACTGCCAGCTGGGGTGGTCGTTCCTGGTGCGCCAACGGAGACGGGCATCGCCAGTAAGATTTGCGAACCTTCCATCACGTAAACGCGCTGTTTGCTGATAGAGACTTTCACCCGGACACTGCTCGGACTGGCAGGCAGTTTGGTGGGCCGGTCGTAGGCATGATAGGCGGCGAGGCCGGAGCCGACAGATGAAAGGTTAGAGCAAGAGGGAAATAGAGTGGCCGCGCAGACTGCTGCGGCGAGGGCGAGAAATGATTTTTGATTCATAGCGTTCTGATCAGATAGGTAGAATTGCGATGGCTCCGAAAAATGCAAGAAAACGTGCGGGGAATTGCTCAGCGGAGCCGCTCCCAGGAATCGACCCGAGAGTTGACAAACCAAACTGATGCGATGCGGTAAGGGATGTAGGTGACTTCCGGGCCGAAGCCATATCCATAGCCTAGAGAATTGCGGTGCCCGTATTTACCGCGTCCGTATCCATAGCCGCCGTAAAAAGTGGAAGTGTAAACTGGACGTGAGCCTGCATAGTCCCAACGATCTGTTTTTTTAGAATCCTTGACGCCCTGGAAGCGCTGTTCCGGGTCTCCCCAAGCGAGCATCACGGCATCTGGAGACATGCCGCGAGCGAGTTGTCCTTGTGCGACGAGATTTTGCTCCTTTTTAGGCAGTGCTGCGAAGACTTGCGGGTTTTTTGCGATCCGCGCTTGGGGCGTAGAGGGTGCGCAAGATGAAAAAGCGAAGCCTGCCAACAGTGCGATGAGTATTTTTTTCATGATGGTAAAACTATGTGAAATCAAGCAGCTATGCAACGTCCGGCAAGATGATTTTTAAGAACCAATGGAAAGGGGCTTGCCAATGTCGAATCCGACGCCGCAAGCTTTTGGCGAACTTTTCCCCGACTTAAAACATGTCTGAACTTCTTGAAAATGACGATCTCACCGGTGCATTGAAAAAATGCCCGGAGTGGGACTACGAAAAAAAAGCCATCACCCGGACCATTGAATTCGAGGAATTTATGGATGCTATCGATTTTGTGAACGATCTCGCTGAGATCGCCGAGGAAGCGCAGCATCACCCGGACATCACCATCAAGCACACCAAGGTGACGCTGAAGCTAACGACTCATGATGCCGGCGGTGTGACCGAGGCGGATATCGAACTTGCGCAGCGGGTAGATAATCTTGTGGATTGATTCGCAGGAAGATTTTTTAAAGAGCAGGATTTCCGAGAGGATAATCCTGCTTTTTTGCTTTCAGCGTGGGAGCATCAGTTCGTCGTCTTTCATCCCAGTCAGGTTGCGAAGTCCTTTGAGCAGGCAGCGCAGGGTGAAGAAGAGGAAGATCATGATAGGCACACCTATGACTGCGAATCCCCAGCCGGTGAGTTTGGCAATGATCGCATTGTAGGTTTCCAGCGCGTCGATGGCTTGTGAGTTGAAACCGCGAAAAAACCATTGTGCGAGACCGAGATTCATCAACGAGCTGAGGAAGAAGGACGCTGCGAATAGTTTCGTGGCGCGGTGGAGTAGGCGCTCGTAGTCGAGTTGTGCTGAAATCGCTGCGACGCGGCTCTCAATTTTGGGGATATCAAAAATCGAATCGTTGTAGAGGAAGACCCGGATCAGTGGCGTAGCCGAGCGGTGTGAAGTGAGGATTGCGACTCCAAGCGCGAGCGGGATGAGCGCTTCTTTAATGCCGAAGAGGAAACCAGCATTTGGTTTTACAGTGCCATTCTTGTTCCAGAGATAGACGGTCAGTCCACCGGATAGAAGCACGGAAACGAGGCCGAGTGCCGAGAAAAAGTTGCCTTTGCGAGTCTTGATGTAGAACCACGCGCCGTAGCCAAGTGGCAGCGCCAGGGCGGAGATCATCGCCCACAGTGGGCCGATGTGCCAAGGCCTGGCGATTTTTCCGAGTCTTTCCTGCAAGTCTGGATCTTTGCTGAGGTAACTGAGAATCAGCACCGGCACGATCACGTTGACGAGGATGTTAGCGAGCGGGTGCTCCTTGGGTGTTTTCGGATCGGGCATGAAATGGGTGGGAGGTGGAAACAGGAGCGCAGGCAACGATAGCACGGCCTCGAAAAATTAGAGGCCGTGCTGTTGGAGGAATCAGACTTTTCCGAAGATCGTCTGACCTGTGGAGCGGAGGTCGTCGCAGGCTTCTTTCATGCGGTCACAGAGGCCTTGCTCGCCCTTTTTCAAGTAAGAACGCGGGTCGTAGTGCTTCTTGTCGCCGACTTCGCCGTCGATCTTGAGCACGCCTTCAATGTTTTGGCAGATGTGGGTGACGATCGGGCGGGTGAATGCATATTGCGTGTCGGTGTCGATGTTCATTTTCACGACGCCGTAGTCGAGGGTCTCGCGGAGGTCGCTCTCGGAGGTGCCGGAGCCGCCGTGGAAGACGAGGTCCATTTCCGCGCCAGCGCCGTGTTTGTCCATGACGGCTTTTTGGCCATCGCGGAGGATGGTGGGCTTAAGTTTGACTGCGCCCGGTTTGTAAGCACCGTGCACGTTGCCGAAGGTGGCGGCGAAGAGGAAGCGACCGATCGGTTGGAGGGCTTCATACACTTCCACCATGTCCTCGGGCGTGGTGTAGAGTTTTTCGATCGGTAGGCCAGAAGTGTCGTGGCCGTCTTCTTCGCCACCGACGCAGCCGGCTTCGACTTCAAGGATGATGCCGAGTTCTGAGCATTCTTTGAGCAGGGCTTTAGAAATTTCGAGGTTTTCCTTCAAGTCTACGACAGAGCCGTCAAACATGTGGGATTGGAAAAGCGGGCCTTTGCCTTCAGCGATGCGTTTGCGGGAGGCTTCCAGGAGCGGCTTGAGGAAGCCATCGACCTTGGCTGGATGACAGTGATCGGTGTGGAGGGCGATGAGGACATTGTGTTTTTCTGCGAGCAGGTGGCAGGCCTCGGCGAGCACGATGGCGCCGAAGGCGGCGTCTTTCACGGAGGTGCCGGAGGCAAATTCGCCGCCGCCAGTGGAGACTTGGATAATTCCGTCGGATTTCATCTCGGAGAAGGCACGCAGTGCTCCGTTGATAGTGGGAAGCGAGGTGACGTTGATGGCGGGGTAGGCGTAGCCACCTTTTTGGGCGGCGTCCAACATGGCGCGATACTGTGCGGGAGTTGCAATTGGCATAACGAGTGTGTGCTTAGACGCGCGGCGGATTACCGACAAGCCAGAATCGAGGAAATCCACGCAGTTGTCAGGCTTGTAGCTTGCCAAGCGCCACGTAGCGCGATTGTTTCTCGTTTATTCCAATGACTTTACCCGAATCAATTGTCTGCAAACCCACGCCTTGGTTCATCCTCCGTGCGCTCGTGATGTTGGTGATGTTTGGCGTTTTTGCGGTGCTGTTTTATATCGATGGCTCGACCGGATACCGGAAAAAAAACGAAGTTTATTACCTGCACAAGACGTTCCAGATCGCGAATGAGGAATTTTCTAAAATGAACTCCAGCGGCGTGCTCACTGCGGAAGAGTGGAAAAATCATGCCGCAAAGCAGTTCGTCGTGTTTCCGAATGATCGCTCGATTTTGCCAGCCTCGCTCACGCTGCCCATGCCGTGGCCTGGAATTCTGCACAGTTACGAGCGAATGAAGCCACTGCAATGGAATATCTTGTGGCGCGAATACACTCGTGACCGCGGGCTAAGCGCTTCTCCCTCGGAGCATCCTTACGACGCGGGAAAAATCAGTGAACAGTGGATCGTCGGTGGAATTTGCGCCGCATTGGCTGGTGCGGCGGCGTTTTTTTTGGTTCGTACGCTGCGCCGCTCAATTTCGGCAGATGCCGAGGCCATCACCTCGCAGCAAGGCAAACGGGTTTGCTACTCGGACCTCAAGACTCTTGATCTCCGTAAATGGGACACCAAGGGCATCGCCATCATCGACTACGACGGCGTCTCCGGGAAAGGCCGAATTCGCATCGACGGCCTCACTTACGGTGGCTTTAAGAAGGATCAACAGGAGCCCGCCGAGCGGTTGATGCGTTTGATTCGTTCCCAGTTTTCCGGGGAAATCATCGAGTATGCCACCGTCACCGACAGCGAATCCACCGGCGAGAAGTCCACTCCTGCTTGATGGATATTCTCGGGTTCCGTGCTTTTCCGCTCTCGATTCGTTTTCAGGATTGCCAAGCCCGGTCCGCAAGCGGTAACCACTCCCAACGCCAACACTCAACAACAGCAACTCATGTCAGATAAAAGTATCGAAGCCCGTGTAAAGGACATCATCGTGGACCAACTTGGCGTCAACGCAGATCAAGTGACCATCGAAGCCAAATTCGTCGAAGATCTCGGCGCTGACTCCCTCGACACCGTCGAGCTTGTCATGGCTTTCGAAGAAGAATTTGATATCGAAGTGCCAGATGAAGAAGCCGAAAAGCTTCAAGCCGTGGGTGACGTGGTGACTTACATCACTAGCCAACAAGCCTGATTCCGGTACGCGAACGCTTTGGAAAAGGGCGGATTCCTAATGGGTGTCCGCCCTTTTCTTTGCATTGCGGCCAATCCGGGTGACTCTCTTCTGCTTATGCACTCTCCGGACGATATCCAATACGCGCTTGAAACGACCAAAGTTCTCCGCGAGCCAGACCGGCGGATCGATACTTTTGGAGAAACTCGCTTCGAGTTCCAACTCATCAGCGAACTGATGGACCGGACTAACGAAGTCCGCATCCGCACGGGGGAAGTCGAGGCAATGCGTCCCCGCATCATCCGTCCCTCCGCATACAACGAGGTGGAGTTAGAGGGATTCGACCCATCCGCCAGAGCGCGTTTTGACAAGCTGGTGGACAAGTTTAAATCCGAGGGCAAAGATCTCAGTTTCCTTCAGTATGGCTTCCAATTAAAGCGCGGCCAAGTCCACGAAGAAATTGTCAAAGACAGTATGGACGCCGTCCGCGAGCGGGTGCTTGAAGACATCCGTCGCACTGGCAACCCTGCGCTAGCCATCATCGAAGGCGTGGATGACGCATGGGAAATTTCAATCCTCAAGTTCTCCTTCGAGATGATTCTTCGCTCTCACGAAATCAATGCCTTCGACTGCAAACGCCGCGGTCTCATTTAAAAACCTCCGTTTTCAATCATGAGTTTTTGGATGGTCTGCAAGCTACTCGCCGCCTTGGGCGTCATCGCGGTGATGAGCTTCACCGGCATGTTTGCTTATCATGTCGCTGTCGCACCACTCGGCGGCGTCTTTGAGAAAATCATTCCGCGTCCCACCGAAATCGTCGGCGCGCAGCCGGACGCCGACTTCGCCAAGATGCTAGATTCAGCCGAGTTACCAGACATCGACCCGGGCGAAAAAGCGTTTCAAAAAGCTCATGAGCTGCTTGCCCTAGGTAAGTTATGCGAGGCCCGCGAGAAGCTAACTGCCATCGTCAACGTCTTCCCCACCTCCTCGTCTGCACCCGTTGCTCGCCGCATCGTCGGCGAGATGAACCTCGACGAAATCCTCTCCACCACCCACATGGAGGGCAAAAAATCCCACATTGTCAAACGGGGGAACTCCTTTCTCGGCATCGCCGCAGAATATGGGACATCGCTCGATTCTATCATGCATCTCAATGGTATGATGGAACTCAAAAACATCCAACCCGGTGAGGAACTCATCGTCATGCCGCTTAATTTCCGGCTCCTCATCGAGCCGCAGCGCAAAGCGCTATCGGTCTGGGATGGGGCTCGTTTCATCCGCGAATACCCAATTATTCACTTGGATATCCAAGGCAAGTTAGTAACTGGAAAAACCACGATAAGCTCAAAACTCGCAGAATTGGGCGGTCGCCAAGTCGCCCCACAATCCAAAGATTATCGCGCCGCCGACAAGGTGATTCAAATTGCTAAGCCCTCGCTCCAGATTCGCGGCGCGACCGGAATGGCAGACGCTTTGCCACATGGTATCATCCTGCACACTTACGACATGGAGGAAATTAGCCTACTTACCCGCGTCGGTAACGAAGTAGAAATCCGCTAGTGGCCCTTAAGAATTGAATTGGGTAGATACGGCACAGATGAAAAATCTAGGCAACTCACGCGAGGCGAGTTTGCTCCTGCAGAGCTTTATCGTTCCTCAGCCAGGAAAACGAGTAGCCATGGCACGGCAATTTTTCTTTTGCCCATTCAGTGAATCAATCCATGTGGCAGTTCAGTAGCTAAACGCCAGATTAAGCTTTGAAATGACCTTGTCCCGGCGGCAGCGATGCCAAAATTCCCGCGCAGCCGTCTTTGAGAAGCTCGATGACATGATCGAATCCGCGCTGACCGCCGTAATACGGATCTGGTACACGAAGGTCGTCGTGGCGGTGACAGAAACTCACCAAAGCTTGAATTTTGGGATGTGTTTTA
Organism: Akkermansiaceae bacterium; assembly: GCA_031382045.1. GTDB lineage: Bacteria > Verrucomicrobiota > Verrucomicrobiia > Verrucomicrobiales > Akkermansiaceae > Luteolibacter. Next base: position 11,309 of record JANMYL010000099.1, read on the forward strand.
CCAGTGACGTCGAGCCGTTGGAAATCGGTTAGATTTGTTTCATCCATTGTTACGACCAGATCGAATAGCTCCAGATCCGAGCTTTGGATTTGCCGGGCTCGACCTTTGACAACGAACCCTTGCTTACTTAACGACTCAGCCATGCGGGAGTCTGGCGGCGATCCGGTGTGGTGGCCGATGGTGCCCGCGGAATCGATTTCAAAGTCCTTCGCGCGCCCGCCGTCGGTCACTTGCTTGCGGAAAATGATCTCCGCTGCAGGCGAGCGGCAGATGTTGCCAAGGCAGACAAACAGAACTCGATAGGGACGTTGCATGGCGCGGGTCAGTTACCAAAGGGCAGTTCGGTAGTGAGTCGGGTGGACTCTTCGTTGAGGCGCTCGTGGGCGGTTTCTAGGTAATGCGCGTCTAGCTCGATACCGGTAAAGTTTTTGATTTGCTGGCGGTGTGCGGCGATGGCGGAGGTGCCGATACCGAGAAATGGGTCGAGCAAGCGGGTGGCAGGGCCCTTGCCGTGGAGGCGGATGCATTGCTCGACTAGAGCGACTGGAAAAGTCGCTGGGTGGGGGCGTTCCTTGTCGCGCGAGGTGATAGTCTCGTATGGGATGAACCAAGTATTTCCACGGCAGCGAAGATCCGCACCGCCAGTGTGACCCCAGCGGCCGATGTTAGATTTGTCCTGATAGGGCACTCCGGCGGCGCGGCGGTCTAGCTTGACCTTACCAGATTTCGTCAGGTGAAAAATGTATTCGTGGCAGTCATTGACGTAGCGCTTCGAGTTAATCGGCTTGAAGTGTCCTGCGCTGATCTGGTCGTTGGCGCGGGTCTGGATAGTGATAGATTTCACCCAATGAAAGGTGTTCTGGAGGGTGAAGAGTGGATTCGCATTGTCCGTGAGCGCGAGGATCAGTTGGTGGGGCAGCAGAGGATTGGCCGGGGCTGCGCCGATGTTAAGAAAGAGCGAAGCGTCATCTGCCATCACGCGCTTCACTTCTGCGGCCCATTGCAGGCACCAGCCGAGGAACTCCTCGCGCGGCGCGGTGTCCTTGAAGATCTTGTAGGAGATGCCGAGATTGTAGGGCGGCGATGTGACGACGAGGTCGAATGATCCCGCGGCGAGTGTGGGCAGGATTGCAAGGCAGTCTCCGTGAATGAGGTTCACGCGTGATGCAGCAGGATGGAGTTCGCACCGAAGTGGTCTGATAGAATATCGGAGACGATCACGATCGGGGTTCCGGCGCGGACGAGGTCTTCCTG
>JANMYL010000134.1:0-2146 GCA_031382045.1 Akkermansiaceae bacterium
CCCAAGGAACACCTCGGCCTTCCGAATAAGGACGACGTCAAAGTCGGTGTCATCACCTACAAGCTCGCCGCTCACGCCGCCGACCTCGCCAAAGGCCACCCCGGTGCCCAATACCGCGACAACGCCCTCAGCAAGGCCCGCTTCGAATTCCGTTGGGAAGACCAGTTCAACCTCGGCCTCGACCCCGTCACCGCCCGCCTCTATCACGACGAAACCCTCCCACAAGACGGAGCCAAAACCGCCCACTTCTGCTCCATGTGCGGCCCGCACTTCTGCTCGATGAAGATCAGCGAAGATGTCCGGCAATACGCTGCGGAACAAGGCATCGCCGAGGAAGAAGCGTTGGCGAAGGGGATGGAGGAGAAATCCAAGGAATTTGCTGAAGCGGGGGCGGAAGTTTATGTGCCGGCGTGATGAGTAAACTGCATAAGCTTAATTCCCCATCATGTTTAATTTGCTAATCACTCACTCGGAAGATGCTTGGCTGACCTCTCCTAGCGAGATCTTACTAAATCGCTTTTTAGAGTATACCGACATTCCAAACAAAAAGTCGTTCTTGGCAATGACCGAGAAAGAGATGCAGCAGCTTCTGACGCCCCCCGCGATCTTCGCATACGAGAAGGGATCTGACACCTTGGCCCGAAGTTTGGAACGGTCACTAAAGCCAAAGCAAAAGGAGAATTCCTTAATATTTTCTTCGAAATTATTGATCTGCCTAAATTCCTATCTCAGGAGGAGTTCCATTCCCTCGCACCGAAGTTCGACGTATACGATTACGAGCTAAACCGCACACACTGGGCTGTGAAAGAAGTCGATCTTTCGAATGTCCTTTCCGATTTCGGGATAGCTCTTCCAGGATGGGCACAGCCGCAACGGCCGGTAGTAGATCTTCGAAACCACATCTTCCGCATTGCCCTATCCTTTCCCGGAGAGGTTCGTGCCGTCGTGAAGGAAATTGCCGATGATCTGAACGGAAGACTGGGTCACCACTCATGTTTTTACGATTGGAACTACCTTGCCCAACTGGCAGGCCCTTCGCTAGATTTGAAGCTTCAGAAGATCTATTCTGAACGTTCCAAGCTAATTATCGTCTTCTTGAGTGGCGATTACCAATCGAAGGACTGGTGCGGTATCGAGTGGCGGGCAATCCGCGAGATTATCAAAAAGCAGAGCGGCGACCGCGTGATGTATATCCGAATGGACGACGGTGACGTTTCAGGAGTTTTTGAGAACGACGGCTACATCGACGGAACAAAGTTCAGCTCCCTAGATCTAGCGAATTTCATCTACGAGCGGGCTCTCTTGGCGGACTTAATAGGGTAGTGAATTGTCGATAGAGTCAGTCCCGGCTAACAAGCATTGAGGTCGGATTGAATGGGTGGAGTGCCGCCGACCGGGGCACATGAAATTGACCACGACCTGCGGTAGGACAGCGGTGATTTGTTGGGTGAGCCTGTTGAGCGCGGTCTTGCTGATGGAGGAAGCGGGTTAAAGTGCCTTGGAACTTGCGATTCGTTCGGTGAAACAAGGAGTGGCGATCTCCGAATCGCCTGTCCATGGAAAGACAATGAAGAGCGGTTTCCTCGGATCATTGGCTGCTCATTGGCTTGGCGGATCGGAGTCCGCCACTCCTTGGGACTTGTTTCGGCGCAGTGGCGCTTCATGGTAACGGGCGATTCGGAGATCACCTCTCCATGATGTTATGGAACCCGACTCATCCGCCTATCCAACTCTGAAATTTCTCAACGAGTTCGCAGAGATTCAGAAGACCGGGAACCGCCTCCCCCACTGGCAACAGGACAAGGCCACGTATTTCGTCACGTTCCGCCTCGCGGACTCTATTCCGGTAAGCGTGCTTCAGGAGTGGCTGGATGAAAAAAAGCTCTGGCTAATGGATCATCCGAAGCCTTGGTCGTCTGAAACAAAAGCTGAATATCACAGGCTCTTCTCCGCCAAGATCGATCAATTCCTCGACCAAGGTCTTGGCTCCTGCCTGCTCGGCGAGCCCGCGAATGCCGCCACCGTGGCCAGCACGTTCCATCACTTCGACCATACCCGCTACCTACTCCATGCGTGGGTCATCATGCCGAATCACGTTCATCTTCTGCTTTCGTTAGGAGAGTCCATCGATCTGGGAGAAACCGTC
>JANMYL010000165.1:0-29468 GCA_031382045.1 Akkermansiaceae bacterium
ACTTTCGCGTTCGTCTCAACTCTCCGAAAAAGCGATTTAGCGCATCACCCAGCGCGGGATGAAGTTTATTCGCTGGTTGAAAAATCATTTCTCCATCCAATGCTTTTGGACTGATGTTCTCGCAGGCCGCGCCAAAATTGATGTTTCATCATGACTCTAAGGTTGAGCGCCTTGACATTCTTCTGTCATTTTATCTCAGTTCTTGCAAATCGCTCCCTCGACTTTGTAAAAGCACCCATCCGAACAGCCTCGCTCTAGGGTTAGCGATGACACCCCACTGCCTATAGAAAGACGAAAAATTTCTAATATTTAAAATAATGATCAGATACCTCATTTTTATCGCAGCTTCGACCTTGCTGCTATCATCCACTGGCGTTGCGCAGGCGGAACCTGCCCATTTGTCAAAGCGGACAAAGCAGGAGGTAGTGGCTCAATGGCAGCACGACCGTTTTGGGATCTTTATTCACTGGGGTCCGTCGTCCGTGCTCGAACTGGGAGCGGGCAGTTGGAACCGTGCTGATAACGTGAGCCAATATACGAGTGGTTCCGCCGTTGGAAACAAAACGGCCAATTCCGTTCCTGAAGAAATTAAAAGCGGAGATTATCTGAAGTATAAAGGCCAAGGCACCGCACCACAGATTGTCTACGACAATCTGCATCATGTTTTTAACCCGAAAGGTTTCGATGCCAAGGAATGGGCGCGCCTGTTCAAGGCTGCCGGTGCTGGCTACATCGTCTTTACCACCAAGCATCATGATGGTTTTTGCAACTTTGACACTCAAACGCAAGACTACGACATTATGAATACGCCCTTTAAGCGCGATATCTGCAAGGAGCTAGCCATAGCCTGCCGCGCGGAGGGAGTGCGGGTGTTCTGGTATTATTCGCCCGTGGATTGGTGGCATCCAGACTGGAGAGCGAATGCGGACACTGCCTACGAGGAGAAGGCTTTCCTACCACAGATGGAGGAATTACTAACCAACTATGGACCGATCGATGGGATCTGGTGGGACGGGGGACAAATTACCGAAAAGTATGCAAAAAAAGTTCACGAACTCATCCAAAAGCACCAGCCATGGGCCCTGACAAATGGCCGGTTGGGCGGTGGGTTTGGCGGAGATTTCGAGACACCGGAGCAAAAGCTGGGCGAATTCAACATAGATAGCCGCTGGGAATCCTGCATCACGATGACTGGTGCGAGTTGGTTCTGGAATGGCGGTAAGGAGTATAAGTCTAGCAATACCTGCCTTAAGACCTTAATCGCTTGTGCAGTTGGGGATGGTAACCTGTTGCTTGATGTTGGACCACGCGGCGACGGGCGTATCGACGAACGAGCTGCAGAAATCTACCGAAGCATGGGTGCATGGCTCAAACAGTATGGCCCAAGCATTCGCGGCACTCGTGGCGGTCCTTATAAACCGGGCCCTTGGGGAGGATCCACCCGTGTGGGTAATAAGGTTTATCTCCACATCACCCAAATCTTAGAAGGTGGGCGGTTGGTGCTGCCAGCTCTCCCGGCCACGATCACCCGAGTGCGTTGTATTACGGGCGGAAAGGCAGACTTCAAGAATGCCAACGGGCAATTGATTTTGGCTCTATCGCAGCAGGACAAAGTTGATACCATTGTTGAATTGACCCTAGACGCTGATTCCATGGTGATTAAGCCGATTGAAACCGCTCCGAAACACAGCCTAACCGATAATGCCAAAGGGACCTCCTCCAGCATTGCAGGAATGTCGAACAATGCCTCTTGTCTAGTGCATCACGCATGGGAAAGTGGAACCGTGAAGCTGCAGTTTGGCGAGCCCGGCTATGAGCAGCAGCAAGTGGAGTTGGCCAAGAAACCAAATCCTGAAAAGGGTTTTGGCTGGATCAATAATCATTTGGGTCATCCTTACCGCTACTGGCAGGCCGATGATAAGGATCAGGCTCCTTGGGTAGAACTGGAGCTGGTCTCAGAAAAAACTTTCACACAGGTTTACCTCTGGGAGAACTTTGGCTATAATGATGAGTTTGCTTTTGATGCGATGGTAGGAGGTGAATGGAAAACTCTTTTCACCGATAAGGGCGGGATCGGCTACTACAACCGGAAGCTGAAGAATCCTGTCTCAGCCAACAAAGTGCGGGTTCGCTCTCTAAAATCAACCGGACCTGTATCGATGAATGGGATTATGCTCTATGAGTAGAGGATGTTTCGTTGATGGCTTCGAGCAACAGATGTGCAGGTGATTTTGTGGCTCATCTCATCGCAAGACAAGCCCGATTGGTCCGCCGCCATTCCCAAAAATTCATAATCGCACGGTTTTCTCCAATTCCTGCTCAGCTCCGTGGCCACCGGACTGGCGTTATTGAACCAAATCGCAAGTGACCTCAAGGACAGAGAATATCCGGGCATGGCATTCAAATCAGTTAAATTGTGTATCGCTTTGAATTTCTAACTTTGATTCTGCGCTCTCTCCGAAGCCATAGTTCACTGGTACGGATTCCTAAACGGACTCGAAGAGCACAGCTTAGGCATCCCAGATCTCGTCACCTCCGACGACCGCAAACATGGCGGGATGAGCTAGTCAGATTGGCGAGTGGTCCTAAGGAAATGGAAATTAACGAGCATGACGCTCGAGGCAACCGGCGATAACATTGTTCTTGAATTCGAGCTTCCTTTTCGCCGGTGCTACAACTAAATATTCGCTAGAAAAATGATTCAGATACTGCTGACCAAAGTTATTCAACCTGCGCTCACCGCAAGCGCAGTAATCCTTCTTTTGCTTTTGCCCTACGAAGGAAGACTGTGGCTTTGGAACATGGCGGGAATTTTATTTGCGTTGAATGGATTGCTCTTCATTTGGATGCGATTGAGGAAAGCTCCTAATTTGAAGATCAAAGAAGATGCCGTTTACGTCAGCGGACTCAATATCAGCCGACGAGACATCCAAGCATGGCGTGTTTTCAGGACTGCAAGCTATGGCGAGCGTGGCCGATACATTGAAATCCAGCTTAACAGAGTCCCGCCCTCTCCATTTGGATGGAAGCTCGCGAAGTTATTTGAGCAAGTGCCAGCATCTAAACGAAGTGGTGCTTTAGCAAGAGAGCCGAGGATAATTGTGTCACTGAATAGCTGGGATCTCACCAAAGACGAAATCAGCAATGCATTGGAAAACCGCAAACGAGCAACTCCATCCAACGGCGGATAGCTTCCTTCTTGTAATTCAAGATTCTGTTTTAGCTGTGCATAAGCTAGATGTTCGGCATGCAACACATATAATAACTATTGCAACATTTATACCACCAGAAGATGCACACCTGTTTCGTGCGTTTTTAGGAGCTCAAGGGATGGCAAAAGCAAACAAGGAACTCGAAAAATTGTTAATCGGTGAGCAATGACCCCATTTAAAGTGGTGGCAATCGTCTCCCAATGGTTCGAATCGCAGGTAATTTCGCCAACACGTAATTGAGGATTGACGTCCACTTTAGAAACAGACACGAATAAAACCTAACTAAAAATTAACAGTTATTTAAGCCCATATGCCAGCCCGGTCTAATTTCAAAAAACGTCCCAATTTCGTAGTAGAATTTTCACAACCTAACTCGAACGACCTGCACGGATCATGAACACTCACCCCGCAGCCATGTTTGAAATCATGGCGATCCAGCCCGAGCTCTTGCGGACGTTTTATTCAAGCGTTTTCGGCTGGACCTATCAAATCAACGCCGAAGGCTTTGCTTATATCCAATTTCAGGATTCGCCGGCTATTTTTCGCCCAGCACTCGGCGGGATTGGTCAAGCGGATGAAACGATCGCGGGTAACCGTAAAGGAACCGCATTCTACCTCCAGGTGAGCTCAATTCCTGAAACTCTCAGGCTCGTCATCGCCCACGGCGGCGCTCAAATCATGCCCCGCACCGAGGCGAATGGCTACACCTTCGGCATGTTTACCGATCCTGAACACAACCTCCTCGGCCTCATTGAGCCATTCGTTGCGTAAACTTCTCTTTCTCCAAAGCACCCCTATTTTGCCAAATTCACTTCCAATCCCATGAGCTACCTTTCCCAGTCCCTAAGACTCCACTTCGCTGGCCAATTTCAAGCCACCGTTTCAACTGTTAACAACGACGTCACCCATTTTAACAACGATACGTTCCAGCCTAATTATCAACTGCGCCAAGACCCATCGGCTAGCAACGGTTGGTGGAACCCGGCAGGTGACGGGGTTTGGCGCTTACTCGGCTGTGCAATCACCTCCGCGTTCATGGCGGACGGCAGCAGCGTACTCGGCAGCGATCCAGTTCTCAGTTTCTCCATCGCCGACTCCGATGACTCGGCCCCAGCCAAAATTGTTGATCTCGATCCTCAGCAACAGATGGTGTCGTCGCTTTTTGGCCTGAAAATTCGAATCGCCGATGCCCACGGCAACACTCTGATGAAGGGTAATTTTGCGCCAGCAGCCTTCACTGAACTATGGAATAAAGTCTGGTCTAAAGCCGGTGGTGATGCCGCTTACGGAGCGATGTGGCAGTCCGTCATCACCGTCAGCGAATGGGGAGACGTCTCTGGATCCACCTTTCTGAGCGACTTAAAAACCGCTGCCGACGCCAATGCTGACCTGCTTTCTATCAAATTTAACGTCGATCTTTACTCGATGGAATGGCCAACTCCCGGCCAGTCCGGGGGTGAAAACTTCTGCCGCGGCCGAATTGTCGGCACTCTTGGCCCAGCCAGCGCAGAGGAACCCCAGCGCTTCGTCACCGGACGCCAGCTTTACCCCACCTTGGTCGGCGGCGGCGCAGTTGTGAATTTTTGCGCCGCGGTCGTCGATTGCCAGCGCCAAGTTATCCGGCTTGATCTCGGCAATGCCCTGCCCGTCACCGGAAGTGGCTCGATCTTCCCACTTGGCGATATTTTCCTGCAATTCAACCTCAACGGCAGAGCTGTAACCCTCGGCCAAGTGCCCGAGAGTCTCTACACCGATCCTTCGTGGTATCAACGCACTGCGGGGCTGATTGAATTTCCTCTGGCGGCAAAGTATGCCGCACAAGTTGCTGAAAACCCATTGCAAATTGCTCTTGGCAGCGCCAGTGCCCCTGCCTTGGCCACCGAAATGGCAGATGGGCTTTATGTCCGTGCCGATCTTTTCGTTTTCCGCATCAGCGAGGATCAGAGCGCTCCGGTCCAGTTTTTCGCCACCAAGTTCGGCCAAGCCTATCCGAATGCCTCCATTGTATTCTTCGACAGCCCCGCTCAGCTCCAGGGGACACCCGCTCCCGTAGGCACTCTCCCCGGCACGCTGCAAAACGGTGAGCCTTACCTCTGCGCCCCAGCCGCAGGACTGATCTACCCAACTTCGATCATCACCAATCTCGCTGGACAGGCCCAAACCACCCTCATCGGTGGTGACACGCAAAATTTCCGTGGCTACATCGACGGTCAAATTTACGGCATCGGCTATGGCCTTGCAGACCAGCAATACCAAGTCGGTAGCGGCCCGCTTCAAAGCTTGAACAACACGGATGGCCTGCTTGCCAATCCATGGAATTTCCTCAGCGTCTTGGTTTTCGACCCATTCATCGCCGATGAACCACCAACTTGGTATGGCAGCATCGAACCGATCTTTCAACAGTATGCCAACCTGTATCCTGTTATGTCCCGCTTCATTGATCTCGGAAACTATCAACAAGTTATCGGCTATGCCAACATGCTTAAGCACGCCTTTAGCCTGGCCGAAGAAGATCCAAATGCCATGCCGGTCACCCGCGATCTCTCACCCGCAAAACGCCAAGCGATCCTCAGCTGGTTGGACAATCCGCTCGCAGGTACTCCACCACCGCAGCCGCCAACCACCCCTCCCGGCCTCAGCCCAGTCTCTCTGGCAGCTGCACCTTCCGAATTTCCAATCTGCCTCCAAGGCGGTAAGGCTGCCGCTATGGCCCGCCGCTTTTGCAATCGCTAAATTTCCGATAACTCCACCTTACCACCAGCCATGATCCTACTCAAATCTTCACTTCTCCAAACACTCCAGACCGCAGGTCTCGACGGGCTAAAAGCCTCCCTACAACAAGCGATCAAGCTCGAACACGCGACAATTCCTCCTTACCTATACGCCCTCTACTCACTTGGCACGACCTCAGAAAACGCCACCGTTGCTGGCATTATTCAGAGCGTGGTCTCCGAGGAAATGCTCCACATGACCCTCGCCTGCAACATCCTGAACGCCATCGGTGGCCACCCGGTGATCGACGATCCGAGCTTCACTCCTGCTTATCCAGGCCCACTCCCCGGGGGCGTCGAGGACGACCTCATCGTTCATATTGCCCCCTACTCGGTTGATCTCATCCGCAACACATTCATGGTCATCGAGGAGCCGGAGATCCATCCCGACTTTCCCAAATTACTCGCCACCGGCTTGGACCTCGCACCCACCACCATCGGCCAATTTTACCAAGCCATCATCACCCGGATTCAAGAGCTAGGGCCAAGTATTTTTACGGGAGATCCGGCACTTCAAGTCGCGCCCCCCTTTCCCGAGGGTGGCATCGTCACCGACTCAGACTCCGCGATCGCTGCCATCCGCATCATCATCGATCAGGGCGAGGGCAATGATCCCGCCAAATCCCCATTAGACGATGGTGCCGGTAGCGAATTGTCCCACTACTACCGCTTTGCCGAAATCGCCGAAGGCCGTGCCCTCATCCCGGACGCCACGGTTGACGAGGGTTGGAGTTATTCCGGAGCTGAAATCCTTGCAGGTGCTAGCATCGCCGCTATTCCCACCGATCCTAAGACTGATCAATACCTGCCAGGCACCGCCGAGCGCCACGCCATGGATAATTTTAACTACACCTACACCAGCCTGCTTAAAGGCCTACACCAGTTGTTCAACGGCAACCCAGACACCTTCAGTCGCACCCTTGGGGCCATGATGTCGCTCCGCCAACAAGCACTCGACATGATGGCGGGCACCAACCTCCACGGCCCGATCGGCCCCAGCTTCGAATACCAGCCCACCAATCCCGCAGGGCGCTGACCTCAACTGAGTATTTTCAGTTTTGAGCCTTCTGTTACAGCCACTTTCACCCTATCAAAATCATTCAAAGTGACATATTAAATGGGGTTAGAGTAAACTGATCAGTAGATGGGGTCAGAGTAAACTGATCAACAATATGTGATCAGTTTGTTAATCGGTGAACTCTGACCCGAATGGCAATAATGCCTATGCGTCTAGATTTACCCCAGAGGCGTATTCACCGGGCGTGAGGCCGAGTTAGCTCATGAGCTGCTTGGGGTGGGTCAAGCGCACGAAATCCCCTACTTCGGAGATGATCATCATGGCGGCGATGGTTTGAAATCCTTTGAGTCCCATGACGGCATCGACGATGGGTTTGTGCCGCCAATCCGCATATAGATTCTCTATGTGGCTTTCGTAGCTGGCGATGAGGGCATCAAGCTGGTCGGTCTGGCCGGTGAGTCCTTCCAACATGACGCGGTGGGTAGGAAAGGGCAGGGAGAGATCGCAGAGCCAGCGTTTGTGAGAATCTGCCCAAGTGGTCTTTCCGGTGTGGTTGAATCCGAGGCGACGCAGCGAGGCGGCGGAGGGCAAGTTTGATGCCATCTTTCTTGTCGGTTTTGACATGATAATTTACATTGCCCCAAGTTTTCGCCAATCCTCGGAGTCTTGATTCTCTAAATCTTTAAAAATCTCAAAATTTTTGTCCGGTCTGTTGGCGACGATGACATTCCTTTTTGAAACATGCAAAATTCCGCATTATCTGATCCCGAATTGCTTGCTATGTGGCTCGGCCAACAGCACGAATCGGCATTTCATACTCTTGTCGCCCGTTATGCAGGATTGGTTTATGCAACCGCTAAACGAGCTTGTGATAATGATTCCATGGCGGCTGAAGTTTCTCAGCTTACCTTCATCACCCTCGCCCAAAAAGCCTCGTCACTTACTTCTTGTGCCTCACTTGGTGGATGGCTGCACACCACCACTCTCATGCAGACCAAGAATCTAATTCGCAAATTTCAACGCGAAAACCGAAAGCGTTCACTTTTTCAAGCCGCTATGGAAAACGAGGCTACCTCCCAATATAACGAATCGTGGCATCGCATTCAACCGATGCTCGATACCGCCTTGACCGCACTTACTGCTAAAGATCGTGATGCATTGCTGCTGCGTTTCTATCGTTCTTTGAGTATTCGAGAAATCGGTATCACTTTGGGAATCACAACTGACGCCGCGCAAAAACGTATTGACCGCGCTACCGAGCGACTGCGAGTCAAGCTTAACCATCGTGGTTACGAAATTAACTGCTCATTTTCTGGCGTGATGCTGGCAGGTTACGCTGCCGAAGCTCAAGCGGCATCGCTTCCTATTTCACTGTTAGCTTCAAAAGCAATCGCAACAACTACCCTCAGCACTTCAAGTCTCTCTACACTGCTCTCCACCGCTCTTATTCTTATGAAACCCACTACCTTTATCCCGCCTGCATTGGTCTTAGTCGCGACCACCACTTGGATTAGTTACCAGCATAATTCTTTATCCACGGTAACCCAGCAAAATGCCAAGATGCAACAGTGCCTGGTTGATCACGCCACATCAGCTACTTCGCCATTGATTGCATCGAGCTTAAAAACGTCGGAAGAATCAGAAAAATTACCGGAGGATATCACGATGGATGGTCAATTGTTGATTCGCCGAATCGCTGAAATGTTAGTGGCTAATGGTAATAATACCAATTTTTCTAATAAAGGTATTACCAATCCGGTGTGGGAGTTAATTCAACATCATCGTGGTGCGCTTTCAAAGGAGGGCCTTACGCTGGCGCTGGATGAAATCGGCATGCACAATTTCCCTGATGAATTTCGTCTCAAAATGGAGCGAGATTTCATGCATTCACTGAGTCGTAAAGATCCTTCATTTACTTTAAATCACTATGAGAGTTGGGTAAATAGTGATCATAATTGTAACCAATTCTTTACCTATGCAATCGAGCAGTGGGCAAAACAAGATCCTCAGCAGGCCAGTATTTGGTTAGATAAACAATATGCCAGTATCAAAACTCTCGACCCTAAAAGTCAAAATATGTGCGCATTGGAAGGGGGACTAATCACAGCTCTACTGTCTCAAAATCCATCCGCTGCCGCCGCGAGAATGCAAAATTTGCCCGAGGCCCATCGAGAACTGACCATGTGTGAAGCCATGCGTAACATCGATGAATCGGGGTTAAAGCCGCTCGTTGTAGCAAATTTTATCCGTGAAAATTTACCACCCCAAGAACAGATGGAAACACTTTTCAAGAATGTTTATCCTTATGGGCCTGACGCCGAGATCACGGCTTATTTCAAGTTAATTGAGGCAACCCCAGATGAACGTGCTAGCTGCGTCGCAAATGTGCTAAGTCGTAAAATTGAGGATCTTTCAGAAAGAAAAAAAATTACTGATAATGACCTCCAAAGCATGCGTGCTTGGTCAAACATACAATCACCTGAAACAACAGACAAAGCGACGGGTTCCGCCCTGGCAGCGGCTGTCATAGAAAATAAAAATCTAGCGTTCAATGAAGCTGTTCAATTAGTTTCACAATACGACCAAGCAAGTGGTCACGAAGAAACCATGTTTAGTTTCCTTTCTTCATTCGATGAAACAGATACTCATTTCTCCTCAGAAATTTTGTCGCTGGCCGCGAAATTATCTGACTCAGAAAAACGTAAAGAAATTCTTAACCTGCTCGAAGTAAAACCATGAATTCGCTAAAAATTCCAATCGTCGCTTCATCAGTCATTGTCGCGCTGGGTGCGATAATCGCCTGGAAAAATCACCAGCAACTTACCACTGCCCAGGTCAAACAAAACCAAATCATCACTAACTTAACCAATGTTGGATTTCATGTTGATCGATCTCATCCAGAAAAGGGTGCATGCTTGACCAAGCGTGCGCGCGAAAATGAGGAAGAAAATCTAATTCATTTGAATAACCCAAGCCATCTGGCTGATTTGATTCAAAAAATCACTATTGCTTTAAAACATGATCTTCAATTAGTTCCTAAGAACGAAGATCCGACAAATGAGCTAAAAGAAAACTTTAACAACCTCGATTTTGAGGATTGGCGAATTTTGTTCACTGAGCTGCGAACTAATCAAGATTTCGAAATAACAGGAGATAACAATTTTATTTTAAATGAAATAATAAGTAATTTATATCAACATACGGATAGTACAACAGAAAATAGTCTATTAAAGCTGGCCTCAGAATTTCCTGAGTTCTTCAAAGATAACTCATTGGGAAGAACTTTTATTTCAAACCAATTAACTAGTTTACTAGAAAATGATTCAGATGCTGCTATCGAATGGCTTCAGCAAAACCACTTAAAATTTCCGGGTTTTGTGCAGGATCTTGGATTTGCATGCGGATTCATATCGGACTTGGCAAGTATAAATCCAACCCGATCATTAGAGCTTATTTCTGAATTAGCGATTGAAAATGTAGATTACGCAATTTCAGCAAGTGCATTAGATATGCAAACCAACGCACAACGGACGTCGTTTTTAAATGCGCTTCTTAAGTATGATTTTGTGATAAACAAAGACGAAAGTCGCGATCAAATGATTAATAGTTACAAGATAAGTTTAGCAAGGAGTGCTTTGGGACAAGGATTCGATATCGGCACTCAGTGGTTAAGCGTTGTGGAAAATCAGCCCATTGATTGGAACAGGCTCATTGATTGCATTGGTGAACATAACAAAACCACAAATTTCGAGAAGTGGGCTGAATGGATAGAAAAAAATCTTCCTGCTGAAAGCATAGATAGAGGCACTCATACACTTGTCTCTAATTGGACAAAGAAGGATTACAGAGAGGTGGGTGAATGGTTGGTAAAGACCTCAGAAGGACCGACCAAGCATGCCGCGATACGGGCCTACGCAGAAACCATCGCTGCCTACAAACCCGCTACAGCGGCGCAATGGGCCGACAAGCTCCCACCAGGTGAATCTCGTGACCAAACGCTCAATATCATATACAGTAAATGGCCTGAAACAGACCTCGCTGGTAAAGATGCTTTCGGCAAATTGTATCACTTGGAATAGATTCAAATATCGATGAGGGGAGGGGATGTAAATCCTCTTCCCATTGATCATAGCATAACAACCCTCATGCACGGGAAATCTGGAGTTGGTGAGTAGGGTAATCCTATTCTTGTGCCGCTATTCTAAATCTTATGCTACACTATAACAATTATGAATTTCGGAGTGTTGTTGTGGGAAATGATTTGTCAGTCATTCGTGATTGGGGTTTGAAATGTAAATTGCAAATTGCTTCCTACTCAAAGATTTTTAGTGATTCTCATTAATGCCATGAAAAAAAGACGGAGCAGACCTCGGAACGATCTGAGAACTGTCTCGTCCTTGTGTGCAGGCACTGCTCCAGGAGAACTCCAACAGATTGCTCCTTCGGCTATGCTGGAGGCCCGCCGTCCCCAGCAATCAGAAAAGACATAAAAAATAGATACTGCATCTATGAGTCAGTAACGCTCCAGTATAGTTAGGCTTTCCTACCCCGCCTCTGGGTGATTCCGAGCTTCAAGCATTTCTGCCTTACCGCTTCTCTCGAAGACCCAATTTCGGAAGCGATCGCTTGAAGTGATTCTTTTCCCAATCTCGCTAAAATCTCGGGAGTCCATTTGCTGGGACTTGTCTTTTCTCCGAACTTTGGAGTGATTCCTAGTTCGATGCGTTTTTTTCGTAGAACTCCAATCCCTAATCCCAGTTCTTGCGCCAATTTAGAATCCGTCTTTTTGCCCAGAAGAGCGAGTTCCCGCTTGGTCCACTTGCGGGGTGATTTCGAGAAGGTCTCTATCCCCAACTGCCTTCTCTTCGTGGCCACGCACATCGGCTTGATTCCGAGCTGTTCCCCGATCTCCCTGTCAGTGCCTTTTCCTAGTTGCGCGATCTCCTCTTCTGTCCACGAATGCCAGTATTCGGTTATTTCAACATAAGTTCCGATACCCAACTCCTTGCGCTTCTTCATCACCGATTTACGACATACTCCCATGATCTCGCAAACCCGTTGATCTGGGAGCTTGCCAAGAAGAGCGAGATTTTGCCGGTTCCAGTCCACCGCGTTCGGCCTTGGATTCTTATCTTCTGCCCTTGGGCGAGATGCCTCGATACCGCGAAAGTAGCGTTTCGATGCAATACAGCTCACATTCAATTTCAAACGCTTCGCAACCTCCAAGTCCGTGTGTTTGCCCAGCAATGCCAGTTCACTTTCCGTCCATGTTCGCCATAGTTTCGTCTTGTGGGCAAACGAAGCGATTCCCAGCGATCTGCGCTTGTTTGCCACCGTTGTTTTAGCCAACTCCAGTATTTCTGCGACTCTCTGATCGGACTTCTTGCCTAATAGTCGGGTGGCTTTCTGGTTCCATTTCAGCCCAATCTTTCTGAATGCCGCAATGCCGCACGAATTGCGTTTTGTGAATACCTGGGTCCGCTTGATTCCCAAGTGCTTTGCCAAAGCCTCGTCCGAAATGGTTCCCAACAGTGAAATCTTCTCACTGTCCCAGTAACTTTTCCCTAAATATTTGCTTGGCTGGCTCATCGTCGCATTGATGGAATTTGACATTATCTCTAATCTTTTGTGCTCACCTAGAAAGAGAAGAATCAATGATAATTTCATCCTCGGTGATGTGGCGTAGCAGTCGCGGCGAGAGACGGAATGCTCTTTGTTTACCGTCCCTGTGCCGTGCGCCCAATTGTGGAATTCTGACCCAGGATTTTACATAGTTGGAAACGAGACTCTTCTGGATTCCCTCGCACTGACGGCAGACAACCGCGCATTTTCTCGGCGGAAACTTGAGGCTTGGATCGCCAGAAGGGCTCTCTAGCATGCGCGGCATGTCGGCTTTGTGGTTGGATCTGGTCATCGTTGGAATTTATTTTGCCATCATCATCGGCATTGGTTGGCATTTCAGTCGTCGGAGCGGAAATGTCTCGGATTTCGCGCTCGGCGGGCGCTCGATCCCGTGGTGGGCGGTTTTGGCCTCGATCCTTGCGTCTGAGATCAGCGCGGGGACGTTTTTTGGGACGCCGGGTGAGGGGTTCAGGCTGCACAATTACACGTATGCGCAGTTGATGGTCGGCTATTTATTGGCGCGGGTGGTGGTTAGCGCCGTGTTCATCCCGGCGTTTTACAAACACAACGTGGTGAGCATTTACGAATTTTTGGAAATTCGCTTCGGCCCGCGGACGCGCAGCATGGCAAGCGTGATTTTCCTAGTGACGCGCTCGCTGGCCAGCGGCTCGCGGCTGTGGGTGCCCACGTTGTTGATGATTGTTATTTGGAATCAGCTCAATCCCGAGCGGCCGCTCGGCACTTGGGAACAATTCTGGGCGACTGGCGGCGCGCTCATTTTGATCACGATCCTCACGGCGGCTTACACGGCCATTGGCGGGATCAAGGCGGTGATCTGGACAGATGTTTTGCAAATAGCGGTGCTCTTCGGTGCCCTCGGGTTCTCGGTTTGGTATTTGCTCGGCCACATTCCCGGCGGCTGGGAGGGCGCGAAATCTCACCTCACTGGCCCGCATGATTTGAAACTCTGGGAATGGAAAGGCGATGTCCCGGCAGACCCGAAATTTGTCGCGCAATACGGCTCTGCATGGGGCGCCATTAAGAGCGTGCTTGAGAGCGAATTCACCGTCTGGGCCGCGCTCTTCGGCTCGCTATTCGTCACACTGGCCACTCATGGCACGGATCAAGATATGGTCCAACGCATGCTCACCGCGAAAAATAAACGCCAGAGCGCCGTGGCCACGATCTTATCCGGGCTGGCGGACATCCCGGTGACTTACGCTGTCCTAACCATCGGCATCCTCCTCTCCGTTTACTACGGCCATGTCGTCAATGACCCAGCTTTACCGATGGCGGCCGGCAAGCCCGATAATACGCGGATTTTCCCGTATTTCGTCATCGATGTGATGCCGGGCGGCCTGCGCGGGCTCGTCGTCGCCGGCGTCTTGGCCACGACGATGGGCTCGCTCGGCACGGCCATGAATTCGTTGGCCACGAGTTATTCGCGGGATTTCCATTTCCGCTGGTTCAAGACCCCAAATGACGACCGTGCACGGGTGCGTATCATCCAACTCAGCACCGTGGGTTTCGCGCTGATACTTATTTTTGTGGGCTTGGCGACCGCCTTCGTCAAAGCGCACAACCCCGGCCTCAGCATCATTGGGATTATCCTTGGAAGCTTCGGCTACACTTACGGCTCGCTGCTGGGGATTTTCATCGTTGCGCTATTCACCAAGTCCCGTGGTAACGAGACTGGAAACCTGATTGCGATGGTGGCTGGGATCGTCGTCGTCGCATTTCTTAGCAATTTACCCAACGACGTCTGGAAAATGCTTTCCGGCGGCCCGCTTTACAAAAATTTTGCATGGCTCCCGGTGATCGAATTTCCGTGGCGTATCATGGCCGGGACCTTGGCGACCGTCGCCGTGGCCCTTTGTTTCAAGAGTCCTAAGGCACTCAGCGGCGGTCTTGCGACACACTGAATCACTTGCCGACGGACGGTGACGAAATTGTAACAGGGCCGGAGCGCCACGAGTCCTTTGTTTTTAAGCAGATGCAACGATCTGCCGGAAATGCGAATCCTAATGCTTCGGGAATCCTAAGCAAAGCCGGGGTCAAGTTTTTAAAAAAATGATCTGTGGAACCCTTGTGGAATACGGCCCTTCACGAGCATGAATTAGATGACGGCAAAAAACTTTTCCCGGAACGATTCAAGCCACCCATCTTTTCCATCTCACCACGTCGTGTCACTCTTGGCCGCGTATTAGGAAATCCCCTAAATTTTAAAAAAACTCGTTAATAATGGAACCTGCGGAAGTAGCAATTGAGGAAGTAGCGGCGAGCTTCGAGGAGATATCTTCGAAAAACGCAGGATGGAGTGAAGTTTGCGATGCCTTGCGGGTCATGGTCAGCCACGATGCCTTCCAGCGCTGGTTCGGCTCCGCGCGTTGGTTGGGGGTGGAGGACGACCTCGCCTCGATCGCCGTACCCGGCGAAATCCACCAAGTCTGGATCGAGACGAACTACTTGCCCGAGCTCACTATGGCAGTCACCGGGATTTTCGACGAAGTGCGGGAAGTCCGGATCGTCGTCGGTCAGGATCTAAACAGCCCGAACGATTCAGAAACTGGCAGCCCGAAACATTCGCTATTTCCTGCCCGCTCGACTAAGGCCGCTGCGCTTGAAGGCGAAGCTCTCGAAAAGCGGATCAAAGCCGCTGGCCTCAATCCGGCTCACACCTTCGCTAGCTTCGTCGTCGGCGCGAATAGCCAGTTCGCACACGCCGCTTGCGAGGCAGTTGCGAAAAAATCCGGAGTCGGCTACAATCCGCTCTTCATTTACGGCGGCCCAGGCCTCGGGAAGACCCACCTCATGCAAGCGATCGGCCACGAGCTCCTTCGCCGTCAGCCCGGTTCGCGAGTGATTTATCTGACTTGCGAGAAATTCACCAACGAGTTCATCGACGCCATCCGCCGCGGTGATATTGAGAAATTTCGCCGTCGCTACCGCAGCTCCGACGTCCTGCTCATCGACGATGTCCAATTCCTCGCTGGTAAAGAGCGCTCGCAGGAAGAATTCTTCCACACCTTCAATACCCTACTCGACGGCCGCAACCAAGTCGTCCTCACCAGCGACCGCCCAGCTTGCGAGATCAAGAGCCTCGAACCACGGCTGATTTCCCGCTTCGAGTGCGGCCTCACCGTGGAGATGCAGCCGCCTCAATTGGAGACGCGGATGGCCATTCTCAAGAAGAAATCCATCGACTGGAAAGTCCGCGTGGACGAGTCTGTCCTGCGCTTCTTGGCCGAGAAAATCCGCACCAACGTCCGCCGCCTCGAAGGTGCGTTGATGCGTGTCGCCACCTATGCCTCGCTCGCTGGGGAAAGCGTGACAGTGGAAAAAGTCGAGCATCTGCTGCGCGATCTCATCCGCGAGGAAGCCAGCCGCCAAGTCAGCATCGACGCCATTCAGAAGGCCGTAGCCGAGCATTTCGACGTCCGCCTGGCCGATATGACCAGCCGTCGGCGTCCTGCCAGCATCGCGTTTCCTCGTCAAATCGCCATGTATTTAAGCCGCTCGCTGACCAAGGGCTCACTGATGGAAATCGGCGAAGCCTTCGGTGGGCGCGACCACGGAACCGTCATCCACGCCTGCAAAAAAATCGCCGGTCTGGTCGGTGGTGAGCCGGGGCTGAAGGAAAGCATTGAGCGCATCGAGTCCCAACTCCGGCGCTGAAGCTCACACTTTCCGGAATCTTCACAGAAGTCTTGCCAAGGGGCGGCTAAAACAGAAACTCCGGGGCAACAATTCCCCAGTTTTTAACTTATGAAGTTCCGCATCTCCAAGGAGGCCTTTCTTGACGGCCTGCAAAAAGTCCAACACGTCGTCAGTTCCCGCACCACGCTGCCGATTCTTTCTAACGTGCTGTTGGTGGCCAAAGACGGCCGCATCCAGTTCACCACGACGGATCTGGATGTCGGGGTCACCGGCTCAGTCGAGGCTCAAATCGAAAAGGAAGGGGCTACCACCCTGCCAGCCAAGCGTCTCGTGAGCATCATCCGCGAGCTTCCTTCAAGCGAAGTTGAAGTCTCGGTGGACTCCAAAAACCACGCATCCATCCGCAGCGGTCCGTCGTTTTTCAAAATCATCGGCCTCGGCGAAGCGGAATTCCCACCACTGCCTGATTTCGAGGGAGCTAAGATCTTTAAAATCCCGCAAGCCACTCTCCGCGACGGCCTTAAAAAAACCTCCTACGCGATCTCCACCGACGAGACTCGCTACGTTCTCAATGGAATTTTCGCCTCCTTCCGAGATGGTAAAATGACCCTCGTCGCCACCGACGGACGCCGCCTCGCGATGGTCGATGCCGACCTCGAATTCCCCGCTTCCCACGAGACCGACGTCATCATCCCGACCAAGGCGGTGCAAGAACTGCAGCGCCTGTTGGGTGACGCGGGCGAGGTCATCGTCAAGCTCAGCGATAGCCAAATTTCCTTCTCCATCGGCGACAGCCTGCTCGCCAGCAAGCTCATCGAGGGGAACTACCCGAACTACCGGCAAGTCATCCCGGGCGACAGCAACGAGCGCGTCGTCATCGGTCGCGAGGCGCTGCTCGAAACCGTCCGCCGCGTTTCCCTGCTCTCATCCGACAAGTCAAACTCGGTCAAACTCGTCTTCAGCGAGAATCACATCGAAGTCACTGCGAACTCGCCAGATGTGGGTGAAGCCCAAGAATCCATGGACGTGATTTACCAAGGCCCGCCTATGCAAATCGCCTTCAACCCCGAGTTTCTCCAAGCTCCGCTCCGCGCACTAGACAGCGACGACATCTACCTTGACCTGATCGACGAAATGAGCCCCGGCGTCCTTCGCATCGAAGGCTCCTTCCTCTATGTGCTCATGCCGATGCGTGTGACGAACTGAGATTGAAGTTGAACCATCCGATCTTCCAGAACGCTCGTCGCAAGACGGGCGTTTTGCTTTGATATCGGGGGATAGAGCAGAAGGACTGGTCCCTAAACTTCAGAAAACACGGCCTTATCTTACGGATCTGAACCATCCTGAGTGTGTCCTCGGTGTGAATTGTAAGAGATAAAAAAGCAGGGATGAACTCGCGAACTTACAGATAAGGATTTGCACCACCCTTTGCATGGGGCGGGCGCTTTTTGTTTCCCTCCACGAAGCGATCTTGCCAGACAAGGGTGTGACTGGAAAATGGCGTTGCTTGATGATCTGCTTATTGCTGGCGATTTCCGCCAAAGGCCATGTCGTCACCCAGATTTTCGGCGAATTGCAAAAAAACCATCCTTGGGAAATCGAAGTGCTTTTCGACGCAGGCTATGCTGTGTCCGAGTGGCGTGGTGACCGCGCTTCGCCCGCTCCATCGCGGGAATGGTTGATGGGTCTCGGCGAAAGTGGCTGGGCACCATTGAGACTGGAGGCAGAGCGGTATCTGAGAGAAAGTCTAATCTTGAAATGCGACGGCAATCCAGTCTCGTGGAAGGTCGCATTTATCGATTTCTCGAAAAACCCGCCGGACTTTCCAGTGCTTCTGAATGACGGCGCGTATCTTAGGATGAGAATCACGACAGATTCTCCTGAATTACCAACGGCGATATTTTGGAGTGACGGCCCGCGTCCATCGTTCGTGCTAAAACTTCCCGGAAAAAATGCGGGGTATCTCACGTTGGCTCCGGGACAATCTCTGCCATTTCCGTCGGAAGCCAGACCTACTGGGGGGCATGCGGCTTGGATCGAGTCATTCCGCCAAGGATTCCGGCATGTCTTGCCGTTAGGGCTGGATCACGTGTTGTTCGTGGTGGGTCTATTTTTTTACCGCCGGGCGTGGCGACCGCTGCTTTCGCAATCGCTGGCATTCACGCTCGCACATAGCGTGACGCTGGGACTCGCCGCCGCCGGATTCGTGCGGGTGCCGGGGAGCTGGGTGGAGCCCGCCATCGCTTTGAGCGTGATGGCGGTGGCATTTGAAAACCTACGACCCATCGGGAAATCCACGGGCTCGACACGGCTCGGCATCGTGTTCGTATTCGGTCTGATCCACGGCCTCGGCTTCGCCGGAGCGCTTTCCGTCTGGATCAAGCCTGGTCCGGATTTCTTGCCGGCTCTGCTCTGCGCGAACCTCGGGGTGGAAGCCGCGCAGGCTGCGCTGTTAGCCGTGGCTTGGTGCCTGACTGCGGGCTGGCACGGAACACCGACCTACCGCCGGGTGCGCCTCGTGGGTTGTCTGACCATCACCGGAATCGGCGCGTTCTGGCTCGTGCAACGCATCGGTTGAAGCGTCATAAGGGACGTGCGGATCCGCTGCGGAGAGTGATTCTGCCTATTCCTTCGCGAAGGTGAAATCCACCCCCTTGCGGCTCCAGGCTTTCACGATGTCCTCCTCGAGCTGGTTGAAGCTGCGGCCGTCCAATAACAGGTCCAGAGCTTTCTCACACTCCACGCCTTCATGCAGTGCCTTGAGAAAGCTCTTGATCCGCTTGCCGTCGCCCTCTCCGTCCAGGTGGCAAAAGTAATTGGTGATGAGCAGGCCGCTACCGTAGTTGAGCTGGGGTTGCTTGAGGAACTCGCTGTAGTCCTGGAGCATGAAAGATTTCAAAGCAGGCAGTCCGATCTTGGTGCCGAGCGCACGGCCGCCCATGTCTTTGGAGCCAAAACCGGTCGCGTAGTCGAAGATGTCCTTTTGGTTTCCGCGGACGCTGAAGGCGCCAGACCGATAGGGAGTCACGGCGATGTATTCGGCGAGTCCTTCCGTGAACCACCCCGCAGAGCCCTTTTCAAAATACCTCTCGGGCGTCAGCTGATGGACTAACTCATGGGGCAGCGTCTTGCTGCTTTTATCCCGGTCCAACATATAGCCGCTGCCGACGGGTTTTACCCCAAGACTGGTCAGTGGCACCATCACCACGCCTTTTGCACCTATGAAAACGCCAGCACTTGTGGGCGGGCCGCCGGCTTTCACATAATCGTCGATTTTTTCGAAAAGCAGGATCTGGTGTTTGTTAGCCACGACTTTTCCACCGTTGATCGCCAGCGGCAGTGAGCGACAGTAAAGGTGGGTGGCCTCGAACATGACCGCAAAGCCCTTAACTACGGATTTCGCGAGTCTAACGTCACAAACATAACGGTAATTGGCGCTCTCATAAATGAAGCGTTTTTTCTCCGCGTCTTCTTCCACCGTGTTGACTTCAGGATCTTCACTGAACTTGATTCGCTCGGGCCATGGCTGGTCGAAATTCAGGCTTTGTCCGGTCGTCTCAAAACCGGGCGAGGCAAGTAACTCTTCGAGGTATTTGCAATCGGCCAATGAAAGTTTCGCCACCGGGTAAGGGATTTCGCTGCCGTTCTTGAGTTTGAAAATGACAGTTTTGTCCTCCACCCGCAAGAGGGTCGCCTCGATCTTGCGGTTCTGGATATCGGTCCATGAGCGGAGTTCCGCTGCGTGGGTCAGGCTCAGCAGTAAAAGGGAAAAGGAGATGATTCGCATTTGGGGAGGGGGTGAAAACGCACAGTTACCCGGACTTTTTCAAGAGTCGAGCACGTGCTTGATTACCGAGATTTCTTCCAAAGATAAACCCAGCGCTCGGAAATGGCCTTGCCGGTCTCGTCCTGCAGTTCACAAGTCATGTCGATGTCAGCCACATCTGCGGGTGGCTCTAGCACGAAAAATGCCCGCAAGACCTGCGGCATATGGAGCTTGTCGCTGCGACCAAGATCGGCGGGCAGCGCATCCACATTCGGCATGCTGATGTCGCTCAGCCCGACGTGGAGGATCTTAACTGCCTTTTGATTGACGGTCACGACGGGTTTGAGTTTCGAAATATCATCCCATTTCGGATCACCGACTTTGAGTTCAGGCTGGAGGGGTTTTGCGAAATCGATGGCGACCAATACCTCGTCCGGCTTCTGCACTGGGGTCCCCAAGCGTGTGGCGCGCACGGTGAAAATCCCGGATGGAGCGGGATCGCGCATCCAACGCAGGCGGTAATGAAAACGCGCGGTTTTTCCGACTTCCAGCGCCGGTTGAGGCTCCCAAAGAAGAATCACATTGTCGTCCGTCTCGTCGCGGGTCGGCATTTCAATCAAGTGCAGCTTTCCAAGGTCGAATCCTTCCACTGGCTCCACCCGCACGCT
The DNA here is from genome assembly GCA_031382045.1 of Akkermansiaceae bacterium. Classification (GTDB taxonomy): domain Bacteria; phylum Verrucomicrobiota; class Verrucomicrobiia; order Verrucomicrobiales; family Akkermansiaceae; genus Luteolibacter. The sequence continues at coordinate 20,715 of JANMYL010000165.1, forward strand.
GGGGCGGTTGTGATAGAGCGCCTCCGGGTCCTGATAGGAATTGAACGAGCGATCGCGCTGCAAGAGCGACCACGAACGGGGCTGCTCCAGCGTGAATACGCAGTGGCGGAACTCGCCTTTGGTCGTTTCTAGCGGACGATAGTGGAGATTTCCACTGCCCAGCTCCATCAGCAAGCCATCGCTGTCATGCACCTCCGGCCGGAAATCATAAGGCTTGGGATGCGTGCTCTCGCCGAACCAAAACATGCTAGAAAACGGTGCCAGCCCGAGCTGCTGGACTGGGCGGCGCAGCGTGATTTCTGCCACCACATCCACCACCGTTTCCGGTCCCGGCGTGATAGTGAATTGATACGCGCCCGCCACACTCTCGCCAGTTAGTAGTGTGCTGACCTTGAGCGTGTTCGAATCTTTCGCCGGTTTTTCTAGATAGAATTCCGAAAAATCGGGGAACTCCTCGGCCACGCCCGGCAGCCCGCTGTTGATCGAGAGTCCTCGCGCGGACAGACCGTAAGGCGCGTCCTTCGGGATCGCCCTGAAATAGCTCGCGCCCATGAAGACGAGGAACTCGTCCATGTAGTCCGCCGAGTTTATATGCGTCCGCGCGCGCCAACCGGCGTAGCCTTGTGGCGGCGGCGTCCCGGCGGGGATTTCCTGTTTACCGTAATTGAAAAGTCTTTGATCAAACTTGAGCGGTTCCGAGTTTCCTTCCGTCACTTCGTGCAGCGTCACCATCTTTTTAGCCGTCCATCCGGGGTGGAAAAAGTCGATGGAGAATGGCCTTTTTTCCTTCGCCCACAAACCGGATTCCATCTGAAAACGGATGTCGCGATGTTGGTCATAACTCAGATTTTTCCAGAAATCTGCCAGCTCCAACTTCGGTACAACGTGCGGTGCGGCTGCCAATTTACGGGCCTTGGCGCATAGTGTCTCGAACGAAAAATCCTCCGCGCGGACGAGCGTTACTTGGGAAATAACAAGCACGAGCGCAGGCAGGAGGGTGCGACAAAAAGATTTCATGCCGCAGACATGGCAGACCGCACCAGCAATGGCAATAGCGGGATGGCGCGCGGTCGATGCTTGCTCACCACGGGAGTGCCAGCGGCTCCAAGTCCAGCGCGGTGGCGCTTGATGGCGTGGCGAGCTTACGGCTGGCGGCATCAAAAACGAAAGGCAAGCCGCTGCCAGGATCGCGAGTCACCCGATCTGCCTCTGCGGAGGTCAGAGTGGCTCCCGTTTTTTCTTGGATCAGAAGTTCCATGGCCGCTTGATATTGATGGTGGACGGCAGCGGAGCGGACATAGCCCTCTGACCAGCTTTGGGAGCCAATTGAAATGTCATTTATGATTTTCCGTCCTTCTTCAGAAAGGTGCGAGACAGTGCCGGGAAGTATGAGATCATAGGTTAATAAATCCGCAAAAGATCGCGAGGGAAGCTTGGAAACGCATTGGTTATATGAGGCCGAGTAGCAGCGTGACACAGCTTCGGCATCCGGCATTTCTCGGAGTTTTTCACTTATTGCTAGCAGTGGAAACGCTATTAAATCCGCACCGATATTCCACTCTCCACGCACCACTTTCGCTAGTTCGGTGGGGGAATAGATTTTTCTATCCAACTCGGACTTCCATTGGTCCAAATCCGCCGACTTCCCGAGGGCAGGGAGCAGCGTTTTAAACGCGGTGCGCTTAATACTAAGGTCTATCAAAATAGAAATGGTTTCGCTGAGCAGGGAGGGCGATTCGATATCGTGAAAGTGACAACCGAGATTGCCAGCCGCGGAAACCAAGCGGAGCGTCTCGGTCTGGTCGCGGGCTTCCGCCGCGATGCGGGCTTTGAGCAGGAGAATATCGCATCCATTCTTTCCGGCCCGTCCGCTGATGAATCCCACGTAGTCTGCGGGCATATTCGACGAAGAGCGGGTCAGGAGCGCTGCGATGTGCTCGATTTTACTCACCAATTCCGCGTGCTCGGTTAGGCAGCGTTTCGCGGCTTCCGGGTCCCATGGAGCAAGGCCGTTGAGGATTTGTTTGAACTCCTCGGAGATCGACAGCGAATCGGACTGTGACGAGCTGCCCAGTTGGTAAAGCAGGAGGAAGCCGTTTTCCTCCGCTGCCACCGGGCGCTCGGCGACCATCAACGCCGGAAACTCAGCGAGAAACTTCACTTTCCATGCAGCCGCCTCGGCCTTAGCCGCTGCACGTTCTGCCGGTGTGAGCGGCCTAGGTGATGGAACCTTGATGTGCAGCTTCTTCGCAATCCGGCGGACGGTATATGTCCCGAGTTTCTCAAAATTCTGCCCGACAAACCAAGTAGCGCCGCCGCAAATAATGAGCGTGAACATTGTCCAAATCAAAAATTTTATCCCCGCACGGCTTCTCATGAGAAATTTAGGATAACAATAATATAAGCGAATACTAGCGGGTTCGCTTGCTGGTTACTGGAGCGGGCGGAGTGAGGCGTAGACGTTCGTCGAAGTCTATCGCTTCAAAGATGCGAATGCTTTGTCTATAAACGAAGATTTTCTATAGGCGAAGCGCGGTAAAAAGGTAGGCTCAAGTATGAACTGGAATGAATCGTCTATTCATGCTATTAGAATTTGTGTGTTGGCATTGGCCATCCTCCGGGCGGGTAGCGTGGAGGCGGCATCATCATTGGGCGCGCCAATGCCCGGGGTGTTTCGGCAGACGGATCTCGACGCCGGCGGATGGTTGACAGGATTCGCCTCGCACCCGGGCGGCCGGTTGTATGCACGCACCGATGTGGGCGGGGTCTATCGCAGTGATGACCAGGGGGCGGGCTGGCGCTTTATTTCGGGAAACATGACGAGCAGCGCGGGCTTGTTTGTGCAGGGGCTGGCGGTGGGTCAAGGTTCGGCGGATCTTGTCTATCAGGCGGTGGGGACGAGCTATACCTCTACCGATGCGATACGCGGTATCTGGCGCACTTCCGATGGTGGAGCAGGCTGGTCGCAGGTGCTCGCGGAAGTGAATTTCTCGGGCAATGACGATCTGCGCTGGCAGGGCGAGTGTGTGGCGATCACGCCGGGAGCGGGCGATCAGGAAATTTTCGCGATCAGCTGCAAGAACGGATTGTGGCGCAGCACAACGGGTGGCGGCGCGGGAACATGGAGCAAACAGGGCGGGGCTTTGTTCGATGGATTGATCGGCCATGTGGTGCATCTGCACGCGGCATTTCCCAATGAGCTGTTCGTGGGCGGCGTGAAGGATGGCAGCTCAAGCGCGCTTTACAAAGGCACGCGCGGTGTCGGTGGCACGATCAGCTGGGCGGCGGTGTCGGTGAGCGCATCGGCGACTTCAGTCACGAGACTCGCGCGGCTACCATCGGGTGTAATGTTCGCGGCGGTGCAGGATGGATCCAATAATAGCTTCTACAAATCGGACGTCACCGGCACGGTGTGGACTAACATCACGAGCACATTGCTCGGTGGACTCACTGCCAACGGTCCTGTGGGCATGTGCCATGTGCTGGCGGATGGTGTGACCATCGTGCTCGGCTGGATCGGAGGCCCCACCCGCAAGAGCACGAATGGTGGCACTGCCTGGAGCACGCTACCGCTGGCGTTCACGGGGACGCGGCCGGCGGCGATGCTTACAAGCGAGACCAGTCCCGGTTGGTCGCGGGGTTCGCTGCATCAGGATCCATTGAATGCGGACCGTTGGTATCTGCCGAATGGTTTCGGACCCTTCGTTTCCAATGATGCCGGAGCCACGGTGAATTACATGACACACGGCATCGGCGAGATGGTGACGTGGAAACCTTCGTGGCACCCGAACGACGCGATGCGCGTTTACATGCCGGTGGCGGACTTGATTGGCTTCATCGCCACGGATGGCAGCGAGACCGGTCTCGCGCCTCGCAATCCGCGCCGCAGCTTGCCGGTGAGCAATGGCAATGTGGGCATGACTTACGCCACGGAGGCTCTGATAGGGCCGGTGACGGGAACCGCATCGCCCAAAGTCTATTTCATCGGCGGCTCTTACTTCGGGCCCAACGCGGGTCGCGCGTCCATCGTGACGACGGTCGATGACGGCTTAAACTGGTCGCTGGTGCATGTGGCGAATGTCACCGGCACGGGATTGCCAGCAGGTAGCGAAATCATCAGCGGCAGCGTGGCACCGGATAGTGCTAATGAAATCTTGGTGGCCGTGCATGACACGTCCGACGCAAATTCAGGGATCTATCGCAGCACCAATGGCGGCGTGGACTTCACGAAATCGACCGGCGTGCCCGCAGGAGGAAACTGGGGTAGCGAGTTCAGTCATTTCGTATTCATGGAAGCGGATGCAAGCGCGCCGCCGCGGCGTTTCGCATGGCTGAATGGGGTGGGCTTTCTCATTTCAAATGACCGCGGAGTGACTTGGGCATCCAGTGGAAACTCCAGCGGCGGAGCAGCGGATAACAAACTCTATAACTGGAACTTGTGGGGCTGCTTCACCCGCGATCACGCCACCGGCAGGCTATGGTTCGGCGGCATGAGCGGCCATCTCGGCCTCGCCTACTCGACTAACAACGGCACGAACTGGACCTACCTCGACCCGCCTTTTTCCAATACCGGCTTCTCCGAGGTGCAGGCCATCGACGCGCACGACGGCCAAGTGTTGGTCTGCGCGAAACGTTTCGGCGATACTTATTTCAAAATCTACTACTCGTCTAACGGTGGATCCCTCTGGCAGGAATGCACCAAGCCGGATCATCGTCTGCCGAACACCACCTACGTGGCTCTCAATCCGCATCGGCGCGGGCACTTCTGGGTGGCGACCAACGGCCGGTCCTATGCCCGCTTCACCCCAGGCGCAGTCGGCGAGTGGCAACAGCAATACTTCGGCTCACTTGCACTCAATGATCCGAGCGTTTCCGATCCAGCCGCCGATCCCGATGGTGACGGCCAAACGAACGCATTCGAGTTCACCGCCGGACTGGTGCCGACGAACAGCCAGTCTCGATTTCTCCAAGCGCTTGAGGCCGTGCCGCTCCAGCCCGCGCAGAAGCGTTTGCAAATCTCGCCACGCCTAGCAGATCGCAGTTATACCGTTGAGTCCAGCGCCACGCTTGGAAACTGGCAACCGCTCACCGGCTTCACCACCAGTGACGCGGGCAACGTGCGCACGATCACGGACCTGAACGCGACGGATAACGCGCGGTTTTACCGAGTGAAGATCACAAGGCCGTAGCGGGAAAATATTTCTATAATCCTCGCACGTGGAAGCAATTCATCGTCATCGGTCGAATCGCACAGCTTGATGCGCTAGGCCGCCACTCATGAGGATCTCGCGCGTGGTCATGAATCGCGAACAGGGATCGGAAATCGACGGACTGGAGGGATCGAAATTCATGCTGAACAGCGATGGCACCAGCCGAGCCCATTCAATTCCCAAATCCACAAAAATTGGCGGTTTTCCCGTAGTTGACCCCGCAGAAGTGCATTGCTAGCGTCCGCGCCCCGTCATGAGCGCTGCCCCGAATTACAAAGACACCCTGACTCTTCCGCAAACGACTTTCCCAATGCGCGGAGATCTGGTGCAGAACGAACCCGCCCGCCTCGCGAAATGGGAAAGCGACGGGCTTTACGAGAAAATCCTTGCCCGCCGCCGGGCGCAAAATGCCCCGGAATTCATCCTCCACGATGGCCCGCCCTTCGCCAATGGCGACGTCCACATGGGCACCGCGCTCAACAAGCTACTCAAAGATTTGGTGGTGAAATCCAAGACCATGGCCGGATACACCGCGCCGTTCGTGCCCGGCTGGGACTGCCACGGTCTACCGATTGAGTTCAAAGTCGTCAAGGAAGCCGCCGGTCTGGAGCCTGCGGAAATCCGCCGCCGCTGCACAGAGTTCGCGATGAAATACATCGATATCCAGCGCGGCTCATTCCGCCGGCTCGGGGTTTTTGGCGACTGGAACAGCCCCTACCTGACGATGGATCCCAGCTACGAGGCGAGCATCCTGCGCGTCTTCGCCAAGCTCGTGGAAAACGGTAATATCTACCAAGCTAAGAAACCGGTTCAGTGGTCGTATGGTGCGCAAACCGCCCTTGCCGAAGCCGAAGTCGAATACGCCGACAAGGAAAGCCCGGCGATTTTTGTTAAATTCCCCCTCGTTTCCGGCGAGCTCGCAGGCCAAGCCAGCATGGTCATCTGGACCACCACGCCATGGACGCTCCCGGCCAATCTCGGCATCGCGCTGCACCCGGAATTCACCTATGTCGTCGGGAAATTCATCAAGAACGACGTGGTCGAGACCTTCGTCATCGTCCGCGAACTCATCGGTGCATTCACCGAAAAAACCGGCTACGCGCTCGCGGAAACGATCCGTGAAAGCAAGGGCAAGGAGTTCGAAGGATTCGAAGCCGGACATCCCTTCCTCGACCGCACATCCAAGCTCATCCTCGCGAATTTCGTCACCACCGAGACCGGCACCGGCGCAGTCCACATCGCCCCCGGACATGGATCGGACGACTACGTGGCTGGCCAACAGAACGGCCTCGCAGTGCTTTCCCCGGTCGATAACGAGGGGAAATTCACCGAAGAAGTCGGCCTAGCAGAGCTTGTCGGCGTGCATGTTTTCAAATCAAATACGCGCATCATCGAGATACTTGAAGAAAGCGGTCACTTACTCGGCCAGGAGGTTTACAAGCACTCCTATCCGCATTGTTGGCGCTCGAAAACGCCGATCATCTTCCGCGCCGTCGAGCAATTTTTCATCTCCCTCGATACCCTCCGCGGCCAAGCGCTCACCGAGATTGACAAGGTCGAATGGCTGCCTGCATGGGGCCGCAACCGCATTTACGGCACCGTCGAAAGCCGCCCCGATTGGTGCATCTCGCGCCAGCGGACGTGGGGCGTGCCGCTGCCAGTGTTCTTCAGTGAAAGCGGTGAAGTCATCATCTCTTCGGAACTCGCGCTCAAAGTCGCCGACCTCGTCGAAAAGGAAGGCACCAACATTTGGTTCGAAAAATCCGATGCCGAACTCGCCGCGCTGCTAGGCCTGCCCGCTGGCGTGAAAAAATGTCGCGACACGCTCGACGTCTGGATCGATTCCGGCTGCTCGCATGCCGCCGTGCTCGATGCGCATCCGCAACTCCATTGCCCGGCTGATCTCTATCTGGAAGCCACCGACCAGCACCGCGGCTGGTTCCAAAGTTCGCTCATGCTCAGCACCGGCTACCGCGGCCACGCGCCTTACAAGACGGTGATGACCCACGGCTTCGTGGTGGATAAGGACAAGAAAAAACTCGCGAAATCCGACGCTGGCAAAGCCGGAAAACCCACTGACGCCGCCTATTTCTACAACCAATACGGTGCCGATATCGTTCGCTTGTGGGTCTCCTCAGTCGATTGGCAGAACGAAGTCCCCTTCGGCGAAGATCTCTTCAAACAAGTCGCCGAGCCTTACCGCCGCCTCCGCAACACACTCCGAATTTTGTTAGGAAATCTCGATGGATTCAAAACCATCGAAAACCCGGAATACACGCTGCTCGACTGCTGGATCCTCGAGCGACTCCACGCCGTCACCGCCGAGTGTCTAACCGCTTACGAGGCCTATGAATTTCGCAAGGTATTCAACTCGCTCAACAACTTCTGCACCCACGACCTCTCCGCCATCTACATCGATGCGACGAAGGATCGAATGTATTGCGACGCCGCAGATTCCCCTCGCCGCGCGGCCTCCCAGGCGGCGATGCACGAGATCTTTACCAGCATCGCCAAGCTGCTCGCACCCATCCTCGCCTTCACAGCCGACGAGGCGTGGGAGCACGCGGCTTTCACCAACGGCACCATCCACGAACAAGATTTCCCCAACGCGAATCCCGCCTTCGCGCCCGGCGAGGCGACCAAGCAAGTCGCCCGCTTGTTCGAGATCAAATATGCTATCCAGACTGCCATCGAGTCTCGCATCCAGGTCAAGGAATTCACTCGCAACAACGAGGCGGATATTACGCTAACCATTCCCGCCAGCGATGCAGCCCTGTTGGAAATGCTCAACGACCGTGCCTTTGCCACCGAGTTCTTCATCATCGCCGGCCTCAGCGCCACCCTCGGCGAGGAACTTGCAGCCAGCGCTCGCAAGACAGACCACTCGCTCTGCCCGCGCTGTCGCAAGCACGAGCCGCTGCTGGAAAGTGGCCTGTGCGAGCGTTGCGCGGAGGTTATTGGTTAAACGTTATTCGTTAAAAGGGAGAGACTGCCACCCATTCTCTTACCCAATAAACTATAACTAATAGCTACTAACTTTTCTGATTCTTATGACACTTCCCAAGCTCCTGCTCTTCCTCACCCTCCCGCTTTACCTCCTCGATCAAGTCACGAAATTTTGGACCGTCGGTAAATTCCCACCGCCGTGGTCGCATGAAGCGTTTGATCTGCCTGTCATTTCAAATGTCTTCCACCTCGTCCGCGTCCACAACCAAGGCGTCGCGTTCGGCTTCGGGAACGGCACCACTTGGGCGCCCATCGTGTTTCTGTTGGTGCCGCTGCTCGCGCTGACGATGATCCGCGTTTTTTGGAAAAAAGGCGCTTTCAATCACCCACTTTCCAAGGTCGCCGTCGCCCTGCTGCTCTGCGGAATTTTTGGAAATCTCACAGATCGCTTGATCCAAGGATTCCTGCTGGATGAGTTCAAATCCGCCAGTTTATGGCAGCGCTTATCGGAAGGCTACGTCGTTGATTTCATCGCCATCAAGCTTCCATTTTACGACAAGCTCGTCCCATCAAGCCGCGGCTGGTGGCCGGCTTTCAA
>JANMYL010000149.1:0-10966 GCA_031382045.1 Akkermansiaceae bacterium
GCCACACTCGGCTGCGCAAGCTGCCACGATGATTTGAAAATTCCGGCTAAACTCAGCATGGCCATGGCCAAGTTAGACGCCAGCCGGGGTTGCATGAGCAAAGCTCCGGGCGCGTGGCCGCACTTTGATCTCACTGACGAACAGCGGGGATGGATCACCAGTGCATTGCCCAAAATAGAGAATCCCGTACTCAGCGATAAGCAGCAAGTTAACAAGACACTGGCGGCCTTGAATTGCATCGCCTGCCACGAGCGCACAGGCTTGGGCGGCATCTCTCCGGAGCGCAATGCATTTTTTACCAGCTCCGATCCGGGAATAGGTGATCAGGGCCGCTTGCCGCCAGCACTTTCAGATGTAGGGGCCAAGCTGACATCCGATTGGATAGCCGATGTGATGTTGCGCGGGGAACGCCAGCGGACTTATGTGAATGCTAGTATGCCGCAGTATGGGGAAGCGAATGTCAGCCACCTCGTGAAGTTGTTTGAAAAGGTGGACAAGCTCGAAGACGCGGTCCTGCCGCAGGTTTCGAACATGAAAGAGTCCAGAGATGCGGGGCATGAAATCGTCGGCACAAGCGGGCTCAATTGCATCGCCTGTCACCAATTCAATGACATGCAGTCGGGTGGTATCGGGGCCTGGGATATTACTCTCGCATCCCAACGACTTAAGAAAAATTGGTTCCATCTTTACATGCGTAATCCAGCGCGTTTCCACCCGACCGTATCAATGCCCAGCTACTGGGCGGGCGGCGTTTCGCCGCTGCCTAAGATCCTCGGCGGTGATACCTCACAGCAGCTCGAAGCACTTTGGAACTACCTCGAAGATGGCAGTCGGGCAAAAAAACCGGCTGGACTCTCGCGCGAATCGAACGAACTGCATGTCAGTGACGTCACTGAAATTTGCCGAGGACAGGGACCGGCGGATTATCGCGGCATCGCAGTCGGCTACCCGGAGCGAATCAGCTTGGCATTCGATTCCGAGGAAATGGCACTGCGCCAATTGTGGAAGGGCGAGTTTGTGAATGTCGATATGGGATCCTTCCGCACGCGCGGGACTGATTTGATTGCCTTTCCGCGAGGAATCCCTTTCCACCGCTTGGCTTCATTGGAGGACAACTGGCCTTACAAAGGTAAAACCAATTTCACTTTCCCGCAGGACCACGGTTACCAATTTCGTGGTTACCATCTCGATGCGATGCGCCGCCCGACTTTCAGGTTTATGTATGGCGATGTGGCGGTGCAGGATTATTTCGAAGACACCATCGATAAGGATAAGAAAGCTTTCTTCAAGCGGACATTTACCTTCAACGCACCTTCTCAGCAAAAACCTTTCTACTTCCGGGCAGCTACTGGAGTGAGCCCGGTGAAAGTGTCTGACCGTGATTTCAAAGTTGGCGCGCTGCAAATTCGTATCACCAGTGATCACAAGGGTGTGGTGCGTGCCGGAACTCCCGGTGAGGTCTTGATTCCCATCACCCTGCCCAAAGGGCTCTCCACTCTCACTCTCGAATACCAATGGTAATAAACCGATATACGATGGCCTTGCTGGCCTGTGCCTGCGCCCCTCTTCTTCCTGCAGAAGATGAACTCGGTGCGATGTGGGGAACCGCAGACGAGGAGGCGAAATACTATCCCATCGTGGATATCCCGAGCCCCACCGGAGTGCCTATACGCCCCGGGAGTCTCGAAAGTATGCCCGATGGGCGATTGGCGGTGGGCACTCGTCGTGGCGATATCTATTTCGTCAAAGGCGCGTTCGACACTCCGCCAAGTCCGAAATATCATTTATTCGCCCGTGGTCAGGATGAAATTTTTGCGCTCTCGTGGAAAAACGGGGCGATGACAGCCACCACCTGGGGTGAGGTCACCCGCATCTCAGACACCGATGGTGACGAAGTGGCTGATAACTACGATACGCTGACGAATAACTGGGGTTACGCCGAATATCATGAGTATGCATTTGGCTCGAAGCCTGATGCGGAGGGGAACACTTGGGTCGCGTTGGGCTTGAGCAGCTCGTATCACTCGCATAATCTCTTTCGCGGCTGGGCGGTGAAGGTGACTCCTGCTGGAAAAATGATCCCAGTCTGTAGCGGTCTTCGCAGTCCCGGTGGCGTAAATGCCAATGCGCAGGGAGTGATGTTCGTCATCGAAAGCCAAGGGCCGTGGAACGGTTGTTGTTCGCTAAAACATCTCAAACCAGGCGCTTTTCTCGGCCATCCGGCAAGTTATAACTGGTATGAATTTTCCCCCGGCATGAAAGCCCCCGGGCAAGAGCCGAACAGTGATTCACGCATGGGCATCGAGAAAAAGCGCATCAAGGAGTTAGTGCCGCCCGCAGTGCGCTTTCCTTACATGAAGATGGGCCGCTCAATCTCGGGCTTTCAGCTCAATCAGACCGGCGGGAAATTTGGCCCGTTCGAGAACCAACTCTTCCTCGGTGATTATACCCTCAGTATCATTCTCCGGGCCACAACTGAACAGATCAACGGCGTCTGGCAGGGTGCTTGTTATCCCTTTCGCGAGGGACTGGCCTCAGGCACTATGAATGTGAATTTCTCACCCAAGGGACAACTCGTCACCGGTGGCTTCACCACCAATACTCAGTGGCCTGTGCGTGGTAGATCCCCATTCGCACTTCAACGCATCGACTGGAATGGCATAGTTCCATTCGAAGCTAAGGAGATTAATATTAAAAAGAACGGATTTCTGATCACCTTCACCAAGCCAGTGGACAAGCAAGTGGCCGCTGACATTAGCTCTTACAACATCACCACTTACACCCATAGCTATGGCGGCGGCTACGGCAGCCCGGAAGTGGATCAAACCACCGCCCGTGTCACCGAGGCAATCCCTGCGGCTGATGGCCTTTCGGTGATGGTTCGGCTAGAAAAAATCATCGAAGATCATATCCATGATTTTGATCTCTCCAAAATTCTTTCTCAGGACAAACGTCCGCTATTGCATAAGAAAGCCTATTACACGGTGAATGAAATCCCCAAAAACTGACTCACATAAAACCATGATTCCAACACTCCGCCATCTCTTTTGTTCCATGGCACTCGTCTTATCCTCTGGCTCTGCCTATGCCGCAGACAGCCCGCAATGGCTGAGTTATTCCGGTGGTGAGGGGCCTGGCAAAGGCAAGCACATCGTCCTAATCACCGCAGATCAAGAATACCGCAGCGAGCAGTCGATGCCGATGATGGCGAAAATTCTCAGTAAGCATCATGGCTTCAATTGCACTGTATTATTCGGAGTCAACGACAAGGGCGAGGTCGATCCAACGATGCCAGTCTATCCTGAAAAAGGGCAGGAACTCAAAGAGCATCACATCCCCGGTCTGGAACAACTTGCTTCGGCGGATCTGGTGGTTTTCGTGACCCGGCTGCTCACACTTCCTATGGCTGAGCAGGAGATGATCGTAAAATACATCGACTCTGGAAAACCCTTTATCGCATTGCGCACCGCGAACCACGGCTTCCGCCCCGAGCTTCCTTACAAGATTAACGGCAAGCAAGTGAACTGGGGCCGCGAAATCCTAGGTGGCGAATTTATGGGCCACCATGGCCGTTGGCACGCCGACTCGACGCGCGGCACCATTGTCCCTGAGCTCAAAGATCATCCAATCGTCAAAGGCGTGACTGACATCTGGGGGAACTCCGACGTTTACCGGACTTACAAAGAAGGCACGAGCCTGCCTGCCGATTGCACCGCCCTCGTCTGGGGCCAGCCGCTGAAGGGGCGCAATCCCGACGACGCACCGAATACCGAACTTGAGCCGCTTCCGGTCGCATGGTTCAAAAACTGGCAGACCAGCGAGGGAAAATCCGCCCGCGTGTTTCAATGCACCATGGGCAGCGGAACCGACCTGCAATCCGCCGGCCTACGCCGCCTCATTATCAACGCGGGCTATTGGGCAATGGGCATGGAGTCTGAAATCACCGCCACTCGTAGCGTCGAGATCGTCGGCACCTATAAGCCGCTGGAAAGTGGCTTCAATTACGCAGAACTCGGCGTCGTGCCAAAGCCTGTTTCGGCTTACAAATAAGCGAATTTACTGAGCCGTTAGCGTGACTCGTTTTATTTTCATAGCGTGTCTTGCTTTCGGCGGTGCCGTGGCGACGGTAGGTGCGGCGGAATCTTCCGCCACGCTCGCCGGACTGAAGGAAGTCTGGAGCAAGCCCTTGCGCACTCACAAGCCGCACACCCGCTGGTGGTGGCCTGGCAATGCGTTGAGCAAGACGGACATCACTCGGCAACTTGCTGAAATGGCAGGGCAGGGGATGGGCGGCGTGGAGATCATGAGCCCTTGGAAGATGTATGAGAAGGGCAACGTCGAGTATCTAACGCCGGAGTTTCTCGGCTTGGTCAAGCATGCGGTGGCCGAGGCCAAGCGACATGACATGGAAGTGGCGCTCAACTTCGGCCCGGGTTGGGGTTTCGGCGGGGATTGGGTCGCCAAGGAAGATCAGAGCAAGGTGATGTGCATGGCCAGCCAAGAGCTGACAGGCGGGAGCCATTTCAGCGGGCCTCTACCGCGACCGGATCTCAAGGGCGTGCGCAGTGAAAAAGCCACCGGCCCTCGCGAACCCGGCCGAATCGTCGCCGTGGTCGCAGGCCGAGTCACTGGGAAGAATGAGCTCGATGAAGCATCGCTTGTGAACCTAACGACTGATCCTCATCCCACGGCGGAAACCCCGCTCGACTGGCAGGTGCCGCCCGGGCGGTGGCGATTGATGGTGTTCTGGTTGGAGTTCAGCGAACAAGAATGCTCGGCGCAGAATTTCACACCGATGCCGATGGTGATCGACCACTTGAGCAAAGGCGCTGTGGAGCGGTATTGCGAGCATCTGGGCGGGGCGTTTGAGAAAACGATGGGAGCGGAATTCGGCAAGACCGTGGATTCGTTTTTTTGCGATAGCTTCGAGTTCTGGCCCCTGAGGAATGCCCTGTTATGGAGCACCGACACCTTGGAGGGTTTCACCAAACACGCGGGTTATGATCTGACGAAATATCTGCCGGCCTTATGGTATGACATTGGCCCGCTCACCCCGCGCATCCGTTACGATTTGGGGAAATATCTCAGCCAGCTCGCGTTGGATGCGTTTTTCAAACCCTTCAACCAATGGTGCGAAAATCACCATCTCCAAGCCCGTATCCAGCCTCACTACCGCTTCAACGAAGAGCTGGTCCAAGGTGCAGGCGCGACTGCCCGGCCCGAGACCGAGGTGACGACCGCCCGTTTCGAACCCGTCGCGGATCCGCGCAAAGCCACCGCCTCCGGAGCCCGCTTCTATGGCCGTGAAATCGTCTCGGCCGAGGCTTACACCTTCATCCATCCTTTGCGCTATCGGACGAATCTGCAGGATCTCAAAATCGCGACGGATTCGTTCCTGCGGGATGGCATCACTCAGATTTACAATCATGGATATTTCGGCTCGCCAGAAGCGCACGTCGCGCCCAGTCGTGACTTTCCATGGGCGAACCGCATCGACCATTGGGCGGTCTGGTGGCCGCACTATCATCATCTAGCGGAATATGTCTCGCGCTGCTGTGCGCTGCTCCGTCAAGGTCGTCTCGTTGCGGATGTGTTGATCTATTCGCCCCAAGCCACGGCGTGGAGCGAGCGGGCTGTCTGGGGCAGCACTCGCCGCGTGATGCCTTACGGAAATCTTGCCAAAACGTTGGTGGCTAACGGCTATGACTTCGACATCGTCAATGATGACTTGTTGCAAAATCGCGCGAGATTCCAAGGCGGGCGGCTAGAAATCAATGATCAAAGCTACCGAATGTTAGTGCTGCCGCGGGCAACGGTGGTACCGATCGAGACGATGCGCGCTATCCGTGATTTCGCCCAAGCGGGCGGCACGGTGGTGGCGCTAGATGAAATGCCCAAAGCCGCCGCGGGCCTCAAAGATGCCGAGAAAAACGACCGTGAGTTGGAGGAAATCACGGACTATCTCTTCAGCACGGACCCCGCCAATCGACACGGCGGGGTGTTTCTTTCTGACTACAAGTTGGATCGCAAGCCCTTCAGCCCAGAGCGGCAACCCGTCGCTCCAACTCCGCCGCTCAATCCCACGCAGCAGCAACTGCTAGCCGTGTTAGAAAAACTCACACCACCGGATTTTGCACCAGTCGATGGAACCCAGAGTGACGGACTGACATTCATCCACAAACAAGTGGACGCGGTGGATGTTTATTTCGTGACCAACCTCCAGCCCAAGCGCGTAGCCACCGACGTCAGTTTCCGCGTTTCGGGAAAAATTCCGCAGTGCTGGAATGCACTCACGGGAGCGATGCAATGCATCACCGGCTACCGCCTGCTAGCCGATAGCACGGTTCTGGCGATCGAACTGGAAGCCTGGGAGTCCGCGTTCTTTGTATTTCAGCCGGGTTCGCTAACGAAGGAATCGCCTAAGCTTGTGGAGCTCGGCAAACGATTGCCGGAGCCATTGCTGGTGAGTGGAAATTGGAAAATGAAACTCGAAGGGTATGGGTTTGAGACTTTTGAAACCACCTGTGACTCGCTGACGTCATGGACCGATCAGCCAAGGACGCGCCATTTCTCTGGCACCGGTCGCTACGAAATTTCATTCGATGTGCCTGCTGATAAATTGGCTGAAAAATTGCCAGTTTGGCTCGATCTCGGACAGGTTGGAAATCTGGCAGAAGTTGAGTTGAATGGTCAGCCAACAGGCGTAACTTGGATGGAACCTCACCGGCTCGATGTTACCCAAGCATTACGCGCTGGGAAAAACCAACTGGTGGTGCGCGTGAGTAATGCGCTCATCAACTACGTCAGCGGGCTCAAGCAGCCCACTGAAGTTCCTATTGAGCTTCAGGCACGACTCGGGAAAGCGAATCGCGAAGCCTATCCGGAAGGTGATGCTGCTCGTCAGGAGATGGCGGAAACCGATCTGCCAGCCTCTGGCTTACTGGGGCCAGTAAAGCTGGTCTGGCACGCTAAGTGCAACTGAGAGTCGGCTTTCTTTGAACATCTAAAGGAAGATGATTAACTACGGATTAGACATCATATAGGGATTTGAAATGAGTTATCTAAATTTGTAGCCTCACCCAAAAGGTGAATGCCGATTTTTTTAAATTTCATATCTATCTTCAAATTTGTGAAATCTGTTAAATCCGTAGTCAAAATTCTTTCCTTCATTTTCTCTCCCAGGTTAAATCAAATGCTCAAGAACACGCTGCCAATGATCATCAATTTCATACTAAAACCAACCGCTTTCGCCATGGCCTGCTTGCTGCTGCTTGGAGGGTCGCAGTTCTGCCATGCCGCGGAAACTGCACCAGAAGGGGGGCGTCAAACGCTCTCTTTCGACCAGGCTTGGCAATTTCATTTGGGCGAAGTGAATGGTGGTGAGATACCTACGCTGGCGGACACCGGGTGGCGGACGTTAGATGTACCTCATGATTTTAGCATCGAAGGGTCCTTCGACAAGAACAGCCCGGGTGGCACAGGCGCAGGCGCGCTCAACGGAGGTGTCGGTTGGTATCGCAAGACGTTCACGCTGCCAGAAGGCAGTGCCGGCAAGCAAGTCTGCGTTCGTTTCGACGGTGTCTATATGGACAGCGAGGTGTGGCTCAACGGGATTTCTATGGGGAAACAGCCATACGGCTACACCAGTTTTGAATATGATTTAACAAAAAATATCAAACCTGGATCTAACGTTTTAGCAGTAAGGGTCAATGTCCAGCAACCTTGCTCCCGCTGGTATTCGGGGGCTGGCATTTATCGCCATGTCTGGCTAACACTCACAGATCCGGTGCATGTGGCTCCATGGGGCACTTATGTCACCACCCCACAGGTGAGCGATGCCGCCGCCCAAGTCTGCGTGCGCACTCAGTTGCGAAATGAGAATAAGGATGAGGTCAAGGCGGTCTTGAGCACGATGATCCTTGATGCGACTGGCGTCAAAGTTTCTGAACAGCTGGAGGAGCAAATGCTCGCTGCAGGTGGCGGTCATGAGGCCGTGCAAACACTCGCGGTCGCGAACCCGCAGCGCTGGTCCACCACCCATCCATACCTCTACCAAGTGGTGTCAGAGATCCGCCTCGGTGGACGTTTGGTGGATCATTGTGTCACACCGCTGGGCATCCGGACGCTGGAATTTACTGCAGACAATGGTTTCTTGCTCAATGGCAAGCGTGAGCAAATCAAGGGCGTGTGTCTTCACCATGATCTTGGCTGCTTGGGCGCGGCGGTGCATCGCCGCGGCCTCGAGCGACAATTGGAGATTCTCAAAACGATGGGTTGTAACGCGGTGCGCACCAGCCATAACCCGCCGACTCCAGAGCTGTTGGAGCTCTGCGACCGGATGGGCTTCCTTGTGATGGATGAAATTTTCGACGAATGGATCATCCCTAAGGTCGGAATCAAATTCGGCTACAGGCGATTTTTTGACGATTGGAGCGAGCGAGATTTGGTCGCGATGATTCGCCGCGATCGCAACCATCCGAGTGTTATTTTGTGGAGTATAGGCAACGAAATTAAAGAACAGTCCGTGCCACATGGCGGCAGCATGGCCCAACGGTTGGTAGATATTTGCCATCGCGAAGATCCGACGCGATTGGTGACTTCCGGACTGCATAAAATGGCGGACGCCATCACTCATGGGTTTGTGAAAGCGCTGGATGTCGTGGGCATGAATTACTCCGCTGAGGAATATCAAAAGCAACGGGGGAAATTATTAGTTGCTAGCGAAACTTCCTCCGCGCTGAGCACGCGCGGCGAATACGGCTTAGAACTAAAACCTGATGGAAAGCTTGCGATCAATAAACAGCCGCACAGCCAGTGCGTTTCTTATGATTTGGAGCGACCTGGATGGGGGCTAACGGCTGAGGACAGCCTGATGGCTGTTCGCAATGCACCGTGGGTCGCGGGTGAGTTTGTGTGGACGGGTTTTGACTATATTGGCGAGCCGACTCCGCATGACTGGCCTGCGCGCAGTTCATACTTCGGCATCATTGATTTAGCGGGATTTCCCAAAGACCGGTATTATCTCTATCAAAGTCAATGGAGCGACAAGCCAGTTGTGCATCTGCTGCCGCACTGGAATTGGAAAGGATTTGAAGGCAAGGAAATCCCAGTTTGGTGCTTCACCAACGCAGATTCGGTGGAGTTATTTCTCAATGATAAGTCGCTAGGTCGCCAGGATTTCAAGGACGGCAAAAGCCTGCACATGGAATGGCAGGTGCCTTATGCGGCTGGCGTGCTGAAAGCCGTTGGCACGAAGAACGGGCAAACGATCATTGACGAAGTGCGCACCGCCGGCCCGCCTGCAAAGCTTTTGGTCCGACCGGATCGCCAGCAAATTACAGCCGATGGCGAGGATCTTTCGTATGTCGAAGTGCGGGTGGTGGACAAGGACGGAAACCTGTGTCCTAACGCCGATGATTTAATCCGCTTTTCTGTCGAGGGCCCCGGCGAGATTGCGGGTGTGGATAATGGTGATCCCACTAATCACGAGTCGTTCAAGGCTAAGCAACACAAGGCATTTCACGGCTTGTGTCTGGCTGTGATCAAAGCAAAGCGCACGCCCGGAGAGGTCCGGCTCAGCGTTCGTGCTGAAGGGCTAAAATCGGAGTCGGTGGCGATCGCGACCATTCCGCCAGTGGCTCGTTAAAATTTTGGGAGGATATCGTAATCGAGAGAGAAAAATAGAAACCAGTGAAGTAGAAAGCAACTGGCTCGGTTTAAGCTACCTGTCGCCACTGTCCTAATTGAAGGCTCCTCTGTGGTGCGTAATAATACCAATTTCCCATGCTGGCCGCATTTGCCCGGCTTGAACATGAAATGCGGTAATTTTTAAAATAGTTATTGCACTTCTCACAGATTTTTGAAGTCTTTTATTTCCATTTAAAACCCATATTAAAAACATTTCAAAAATCAACCCAATGGATTATAACACATTGAAAACTGCTTCTAAATGCTTAGCTAACTTAGGATTGCTTTGCTGCAATGCACAAGCAGCAAGCGTTCTTCTAAATGGAAATTTCGAAGCATTCAGTATTACTTCTGCTGGTTACAATTCAGCTTACAACGTGCTAACCAACCCAAACGGATATGTAGACAATTTCGTTGATCCCGGTGGCGTTGTTCGTATCTACCCTCAAACGGTTGCCGATATGGGCTGGCAGACCACAGCACCAGAAGCGAATAAACCGATCGAACTTTGGGAATCTGGAGCTTATGGAAAAATTTCATCTTCTGGCTTAGGGCAATTTGTAGAGCTGAATGCTTACACACCAGCTGCTTTGTTCCAAGATGTAACAATTTCCACAGTTGGTCTGGTAGATTATTCTTTCCAACATAAAGGCCGAAACGGATCCGAGGAACTTAAAGTTCTCATCACTTATTTGGGCGCTGACGGCATTTTAGGGGGTATAGATGATGAAGTCAAAGTTGATCAAAACTTCACCACGGGAAACACCGCATGGTCAACCAATTCAGGAAATGATGTATTCGAGTCTGTGGCCGGTGGGGTTTATCGATTTTCTTTCGGTGCTGTTACTCCTTTGGCAGCACAAGGTAATTTTCTTGATAACGTAACATTCGGTGTGAATGCAATTCCAGAGCCTTCTGCTGCTTTGCTCGGAGCTTTCGGCATGCTAGCACTTTTGCGCCGCCGCCGCGCTTGATCTGACATACACTCAAAAGCCCCCTTACCATCGTGGTAAGAGGGCTTTTTGTATTCTTATATCACTATTCGACAAAATAAAATCTTGGTAGGATTCGGTTATCTCGGCGTTTTACGGGTCGATACACAAATCTTTTTCTGTAAAAATAGTTTCTGATTTGTAAGCGTCCCAAAATCGCCACCCCTACCTATCCGCTGCTGATCGTCCATCCTCGCAGGGATGTTTAAACCACACCCCAATCCATCCCATCGACTGACATGCACCGAAGTCCGTTTCGTAGAAGTCAACTTCCCACGCCTGCTTCG
>JANMYL010000150.1:0-25022 GCA_031382045.1 Akkermansiaceae bacterium
CCTCGCGCGATTTCGCCTTGTCGCCATCATTGAATCCGCCGCCGCAGAGCCCGAAGTCCTAGATCTAGCAAATTTCCTCAACTTGATGGGCGCTAAAATCACCGGTGCGGGCACCCGGCGCATCGTTATCGAGGGCGTTAAATCCCTTCACGGCGTCGAGCACACCGTCATCCCAGACCGCATCGAAGCCGGCACATTCATGGCCGCCGCCGCGCTCGCCGGCGAAGGAGTCACCCTGCGCCGTGTCTGCCGTGAACACCTGAAAGCTATCACCGCCGCCATCGAAGCTTCCGGCCACCACGTCGATTTCAATGAAGCTGGTGACGTTTGCACCGTCCGCCGCTGCGAAGGAACCCCCCAAGGTGTGGAAATCAGCACCGCCCCCTACCCTGCCTACCCGACCGATATGCAGGCCCAAATGACCGCGCTCCTCGCCACCACCCCCGGTATCAGCGTGATTAAAGACACCATTTTCCCGCAGCGCTTTATGCACTGTGCCGAACTCAAGCGCATGGGCGCGGACATCAATGTCGATCACGGCACCGCCGTCGTTCGTGGAGTGGTGCAACTATCCGCCGCGCCCGTCATGGCCTCCGACCTCCGCGCCTCCGCCGCCCTCGTTCTCGCAGCACTCACCGCCAAGGGCTCCACAGAAATTTCCCGCCTTTATCACATCGACCGCGGTTACGAGCATATTGACGAGAAACTCCTTATGCTCGGTGCCGACGTCGAGCGAGTGAAAGAACGCTAAACCGCCCTCAACAAGTGGCACGGCGACTCGCTCCGAGTCCGACATCCCGATAGGCTGGTATATCTCGCTCCAGACTGATATCCGCGCGCATTGCTCACAGAAAAAACGCATCATGCGAGATGCATCCAGAAATCCAATAAAACAGCCCCAAGCATTCAATTAACCCATCTCCTAGATTCAAGAAATGCCTCCTACCTCGTGGTAACCTCCTGACTCGGAATGTTACATAAAAACCCATGGTCTTCGCTCGGAAGACCATGGGTTAACTATAAAATTGACTGCAATCAGTTGACTGCAACGGCGGAATTACCCGTCTCTCCGGTGCGAATACGGATCGCTTCTTCGACATTGGAAATGAAAACCTTACCATCACCAATTTTCCCTGTGTTTGCGCTCTTCACGATGGCTGCCGCTACGCCGTCCGCCTGTGCGTCGTCCACTACGATCTCAATTTTAACTTTAGGCAGGAAATCCACCGTGTACTCCGAGCCACGGTAAATTTCGGTATGGCCTTTCTGACGTCCGAAGCCCTTGACCTCGGTCACTGTCATACCTTGCACACCCACCTCAGCTAGGGCCTCTTTGACTTCTTCAAGCTTGAATGGTTTGATGATCGCTTCGATTTTTTTCATAATTGGGCAGGATTGATAATGAGATAAAAGCAAAGGGCGTGCCAAATTATCGCCTCTTTCGTTTATTTTCTCCTCAAAGACTATCGATATTGATCTCTGCTGACGAGACCAAAAGAGCCGCCCAGCCAAAATCACCTACTATCTTCGGTCATCACCACGGTTCAAATCCACAAATCTTTGCCATTGCCAACCCGCCGAGGCTTTGTTCATTTATCTGCCCCATGGCTAATCCGACTAATGTGCTCTCCAGCGGAATCGAAATCACCGGTTCTATTCGCTTCTCCAACGACATGATCATCGATGGAAAAATCGATGGTGAAATCACCTCGGATAAGGGCCGCGTGACCATCGGCGAAAACGCTGTGATCAAAGGCGACGTGACTGCTGGCGAAGTAAAAGTTTACGGCAAGGTCGAAGGCAAAATTACCTCTCAGCGCTGCGAATTGAAGGACAAGTCGAAAATTAACGGTGATATCAAATCGAAAGTTTTTTCGATGGAAGAAGGAGCTCAACTTTCCGGTCGCACCGACATCGGTGGCTGAGGCTGGGACGATCAGGTCGATACGTAGAGAGATGAATCGTGCCGACGCACTTTGATCTCGGCGCCAAAATTTCCACTGCTTCATCCACCCCGCCGTGAGGCATGAGCACTTGCCGACCCCGACTCCGACCCCGACAAAGAAGCCTGACTTGTAGCCAGATAGTTCGCACAGGCTAAGCGGATATCATCTTACACCCGCTAGTTCACACCGTACTCATCTTGTGACGCAGGCTTTGGAAACTAGACAGTCCAAATGGCCCGACGTCCGTGCAAGAAACGTGAAAAATCAGAGCATTATAACCGACGCCTGTGGCGGCACGGAGCGTGAGTGTCTTGTCGGCAAGAGCTTCTTTAATCGAGGACAAATCAAGTCATACTCTTTTGCAGAGTCGTCTAAGGCCCAATTGTTTTCCACTCGCGGATGACAGAAACCTTGACGGAACCTTGGCCGCGTATGGCAAGACCGCCGTCGCCACCGGATTTGGTACTTTGGATCGTCTCAGTTTCTTCACGCAGGATAAGTGGATAAATAAGTGAGAGCCAGAGTTTGCCGGACTGGATGGAGACGTCCTCGTCGGTGAGGTTTCCATCGAAGTCTGTGAATTGCTTGCGGCTGTAATTTCCGGTGACGGCGAAGACGCCGCAGGGATGACCTTTCACGGCCTCCATCGATTCAAAGGTCAAGTGGAGTGAGCCCTTCGCGTTTCCCGTCACCAGCATCGGCAAGGAATCCCCTGCAACCGTGAGTTTGTCGCCGATTTTGAAGCGCCGTTTACCGAACCAAAGCTTTCGCGGTGCAAGCGTGTTTTCGACGAGAAGCGAATCGAAGATGGGTGACAGTTGCATGGAGAGGGCAGCAGCTTGAAAATTTCCGCTGTCCGCAGATTTCCAGATAGCGCCGGTTTGACTGAAAACCTGCGGTTTCGTCGGCGGAGCCAATTCCTTCACCGCTGGCTGCTTGGATTTATCGGCTCCCTCGATGACTGGCTCGGCGAATGTGAATTGCTCCATGGTGTAGCGGACTTGGCTACCGGCGCGTTCGAGCTTGGTGACGACCGTTTGGGTTCCCTTGACGACTTGGGCATGACTCCCGATGGCGGATGCCTCGAAAAATCGGCCGGACAGTTCATGACGGCGCGTAGTTCTAACTTCGATCTTCCCTGGAAGCGGTAGATCCTTGCGGAAAACGAAGCCCTCGGGAGATTTATCGACTAACTTTTCGAGTGCGGGATCTGACTTGATATTGCCAGATTCGCCCGCTTTTTTGGCGATCTTGCCATCCATGGCAGCCTTTGCTTTGTTAGCGAGATCCTTGGCCTTATCGCAGGAAAACGAGGCAAGGCTGAGTAGAATTATAGTTATGACGTTGAATTTCATGGGTTTAAATTTGGAAGCCGCCGTCGAGGGTTTGGTTCATTTCAATGGCCGGCATTTCCCCGCTGGTCACACCAACAATGACGGCGGGCACTCCCGCGACGGTCTTGTGCGCCGGCACATCGTTGAGGACAACACTGCCGGCACCTACCCTAGCCCCCATACCGATTTCCACGCGACCAAGTATTTTCGCGCCTGCGCCTAGTAGGACGCCGGAACGGATGATCGGGTGGCGGTCGCCGGTCGCCTTGCCAGTGCCGCCGAGCGTGACTTCATGGAGAATCGAGACGTCGTCTTCGATGATGGCCGTCTCCCCGACCACGAACGAGGTGGCGTGATCCAACAGAATGCCACAACCGATGCGGGCAGCGGGGTGAATATCCACAGAGAAGGCCTCGCTGGCTACGCTCTGGAAATAAAGGGCGAGCCAGCGGCGGCCGTCCTGCCAGAGCTGGTGCGAGACGCGATAGGTGGTCAGCGCGAGGAAGCCTTTGAAAAAAAGCACTGGTTCCAGCGGCGAGAAGCACGCGGGATCGCGCTCAAACATGGCGAGTAAATCTCGCGAGGCCGCGTGGACGATGAGGGGATGCGCCTCAAAAACACTGGTGAGCAGCGGCTCCATCATCACCCGCTGCATGTCCTCACGGGCCAATCGGCGGGCTAACCGAGCACCGAGGGCAGCGGCCAGCGTCTCGCGAGATAGGATCACATCATCGACGAGATGATAGAGCGTTTGCTCTTCCACGGCCACGCGGGCGGCCTCGCTGCGAAGGGTTTCCCAGACGTTGCGGACGTCCGCTACTTTCCCGGCGCAAAGCTTGCCCGGATTCTTGCTCGCCGGGAGAGTTCCGGCCTGTTGAGATTCGC
This sequence comes from Akkermansiaceae bacterium, assembly GCA_031382045.1. GTDB lineage: Bacteria > Verrucomicrobiota > Verrucomicrobiia > Verrucomicrobiales > Akkermansiaceae > Luteolibacter. Next base: position 4,166 of record JANMYL010000150.1, read on the forward strand.
TCATGAAGATTTCACAAAAATTGGAATACGCCTGCCGAGCGATGACCCAGCTGGCGAAGTACCATGACGGGCGGACTCTTACACGGCTTGAGGACCTCGCGCAACGGGAAGCAGTGTCCGGAAATTTTTTGGTTCAAATTCTCAACGACCTGCGCCGCGCGGGACTCATTGAAAGCCGCCGTGGTAAAGCGGGTGGATACCTGCTAGGGCGAGGTGCTGACCAAATCACTCTGCGTCATGTGGTGGAAGCCGTTGATCCAGCGCTACTTCAATGCTCCGTGGCGCGGGACGGCGACTCAGGCCACGCGGTGCGCCGCGCGTGGGAGCAGATTTCCACCGGACTCCAGCATTCGCTGGATCAAATCACGGTAGAAAGCCTCGCCAGTAACCAGGGCGCACCGATGTTTTATATTTAGAAAAGAGTAATCACTTGCCCCAGCGCTCGAGCAGGGTCTTGGCCATATCAGAAGGTGTCTCGGAAACAGCGATGCCGCACTCGGCGAGGATGCGCTTCTTGGCTTGGGCGGTATCATCCTCGCCGCCGACGATGGCACCGGCGTGACCCATCCGGCGTCCCGGAGGCGCGGTGGCTCCGGCGATAAAGCCAGCAATCGGTTTTTTGCAGTGTTCCTTGGCCCAGCGAGCAGCGTCCACCTCGGCGTTGCCGCCGATTTCGCCAATCATGATGATGGCTTCAGTTTCCGGGTCGTTGTTGAACATTTCCAAAACTTCGCGGTGGTTCGTGCCATTGATTGGGTCGCCACCGATGCCAACACAAGTGCTCTGGCCGTAACCAAGCTGCGTGAGCTGCCAAACGGCTTCGTAAGTGAGCGTGCCTGAGCGGGATACGACACCCACATTGCCGCGCTTGTGAATATAGCCCGGAGCGATGCCGATGCGGCAGCCGCCGTGGCTTTTTTCGCCGAGGCCCGGGGTGACGATGCCGGGGCAGTTCGGCCCGAGAAGGCGCGATTTCGAACCCTTGAGCATCTCCTTGACGCGCATCATGTCCATGACGGGGATGCCTTCGGTGATGCAAACGATGAGTTCAATTCCTGCGTCCGCAGCTTCGAGAATCGCGTCGGCTGCGAAGGCAGGTGGCACGAAAATCGCCGAGGCGGTGGCTCCGGTTTCCTGGACTGCGTGGCTGACAGTGTCGAAGATCGGCACGACGTCTTCAAATTTCTGCCCGCCTTTCCCGGGGGTGACGCCGGCGACAACCTGAGTGCCGTAAGCGAGTGAAAGCGATGCGTGGCGCGCGCCGAAGCTGCCGGTGATTCCTTGGATCAGGAGCTTGGTGTTTTCGTCGATGAGAATGGACATGGGAAGAAGTGGTTAGTGGCCAATGAAGGGTTATTGAACGGCGGCGACGATTTTGCGCGCCGCGTCGGACATGTCGTCGGCAGAGACGATATTGAGGCCGGATGCAGCGAGAGTTGCTTTGCCCATTTCAACGTTGTTGCCTTCCAAGCGGACGACGAGCGGGATCGGCAGGCCAGTTTCCTTGGCTGCGGCGATCACGCCTTCGGCGATGATATTGCAATCCATGATACCGCCGAAAATGTTGATGAGGATGCCCTTCACGTTCGGATCGCCGAGGATGATCTTGAATGCGGCAGTCACCTGCTCTTTGGAAGCGCCGCCGCCCACGTCGAGGAAGTTTGCTGGATCGCCACCGAAGTGTTTAATGATGTCCATGGTGGCCATCGCGAGACCAGCGCCGTTGACGAGGCAAGCGATGTTTCCATCGAGACCGATGTAGTTTAATTCGTGCGCAGCGGCTGCGACTTCGCGAGGATCTTCCTCATCGGTGTCGCGCATCGCCGAAATCTCGGCATGGTGATAAAGCGCGTTGTCGTCGAAGTTGAACTTCGCATCGAGGGCATAAACGTGGTCGTCAGTGGTGACTACCACGGGATTGATTTCGACCATCGAGCAATCGCATTCGATGAACAACTTATAGAGTGAATGAAGTAGGCGGCCAAACTGGCGGGCGTTGGCCCCCATCTCCAGATTGTGGCAGATTTTCCGCACTTGGTAGGCTTGCAGGCCAGCCAGCGGATGAATGTATTCGCGTAGGATTTTTTCCGGTGACTTCTCGGCGACTTCTTCGATGTCCATGCCGCCTTCGGTCGAAACGACGATCACCGGCTGGCAAGTTTCGCGATCCATCAGGATGGCGAGATAGAGCTCGCGGCTGATCGTGACCGACTCTGCGATCATCACCTTACGCACCAATCGGCCTTCATCGCCTGTTTGTTTGGTCACCAGCACCTCGCCGAGCATTTGAGTGGCCACATCGCGCGCAGATTCTGCAGATTCCACAAGATGCACGCCGCCCTTGAAACCATTTTTAAAAGTGCCTTTCCCGCGGCCACCGGCGTGGACTTGGGCCTTCACCACCAGGTGCTTCACCCCGAGCCACTTGGCGGCATCGTAGGCTTCCTTGGCGGTGGAGGCGACTTTCCCTTTGGGGCTTGGGACTTGGAAACGGTCAAAAAGCTCTTTGGCTTGGTATTCGTGAATATTCATGATGGCAGCTAGGATCGTGCGCTCAAACGGAGAATCGCGCGGACCCTATTCCCCTGCCCCGCGCCGGGTCAAGGCATCGTCTTGAAAACTTTGGCAGCATTCCATAATCGGGAATGATTGAGGCCACATTTCATTTTGAAGAGAAATTCAATGAGTGGTGTCATTTTCTGGGTGGGGAGAGTTATTTCTCGAATTTTAGACACCGAGCAAGACAAGTCAGCCACTTTCCTGCACTCACTTTTCATGTCTTGAAGCTTGGCAAGCCATGGGTGTTGGCGGAAAGTTGGCCATGTTTAGTGCCAATCAACTCACCCCGGAACAAAAAATCGCGCTCACTCAATGGGCTGCCGAGGGAGCCACCATGTCGGATCTTCAGCGCCATTTGAAGGAGGATTTTGGCCATTCGCTCACCTACATGGACACTCGTTTTCTCATTCTTGACCTCGGTATCGAGCTAGTCGAGACGCCTAAAGTGGCGGAGAAAATAGAGGAAAAGCCCGCGTTAGTACCCACTGGATTTGTCACTGTCACGATGGACAGCCTGACTCTGCCCGGCGCAATGGTCAGCGGAAAGGCCACCTTCATCGATGGCGAGACCGCCGTCTGGATGCTCGATCAAAATGGCCGCCCCGGACTGGATCCGGATACGGACGGCTACCGTCCGACGCCCGAGGACATCAAGGAGTTCCAGGTGCAGCTCCGCGACTTGATTCAGAAAAGCGGGCTTTGAGCAGCTTAGCGAGTCGCAGACACGAAGCTCGCGCAGCGGTGTTTAATGACAGGAATATGCTCGGCCGGACTTCAAGATTCTTTATTACGCTCCGCAGCAGGATGGTTGCGATCTCCTTGCTGATCCCGGGTATGCTTTTAACGGGCTGCAAACCACCTGCAAAATCTTCTTCTGAGACCGTTGATGAACTCTTCTCACAGCTCGCGGGCGCACGGATCGATGCCGCCCGGACTCAGCTCGACCTGAAGCGACCAGACGCGGCGCTTGCTCTGCTCGTCTCCGCCCTGCAAGCGGAGCCATCTTCCCAAGAGGCTCGCGATTTAGCAGAATCAATACTCAAGGAAACAGTCTGGAATTTCCCGGCACTCACTCTTCCCCACCCTTCTCCGATCGAGCAAATCAACTCTGCCGGGCCGTCTTCGCTGTGGGTGAGCCTCGGCGGCAAGACTAACACGACCGTCCGCTGGAATCTCGAAACGCCAGAAATCGAGAGCGTCCTTTTTCCCGTGGCTGCTCAGGCTACCCGCAGCTTGGTATTCGATCCGGGGCATCGATTGGTGGTCGTTGAGCGCGGGTCGGTGACTTTGCTTTGCAACGCGAAAACGCTCAAACCTATTCGCGATCTCGGTCCGCTACCAGATTTTCTCATGCCCTCGGCCGTCATCGTTTTTTCAAAGGATGGACTGTTGATGGCGCATCCAGGGTTTCTATCGGAAAAAGATCATTCCATCATCTGGCACCTGCGGGACACCTCGACTGGGGAAATCATTCGCACTTCCGAACCGCTGACTGCGCGGCCGCTCGCCGCATTCTTGGACCGCTCGCAACTGCGCGTGCTGCATGCCGACGGAGGACTTTTCGAGATGCCCGTCTCTCCCGTCGAGCCGATCACAAAGACACCACTGCCGGGGGCAATGAAGCTGCTTCAGGCGCAATTCTCCCAAGATGGAAATGCTGCCATAACACTTCAAGACCCAGGGCCACATCAGCCGCCCGTGGCCAACATTATTTCTTACCGCGACGAGGACGATGGATCACTCGACACAGCGGCCCTAGCCCGCCGCTTCCCGTGGAGTCGCCACCCTAACTTATGGACTGCCTTGATGAGCGATCCCGAACACGCACCATTCGCAGTCGATGGGAACCGGGTGAAAATCCTAACAAATCCGCACGCGCTTATCGAAGTGGACTCGGCAGTCACCGCAGTCGCCTTCGATGAAAAAAACCTGCTCACTGGCGAAGAAGACGGCACGCTGACCATTCACCGACTTCTGCCTCTGCCCGGCATGAATTCCAATGCACGCGAGCCTGCACCCATTAATGAAGCGTCTCTGCTCACTCTTAAAAATTTCAGCCAAGCCCTAGTTGGCAACTATTATGATGAAAAGGAGCGGAGCTTCACTAACATCGATCCCGAGGCGAGAACCACGGCTCTCAACGCTTGTGACTTCGACGCGCTCCTCACTATTTTTCCTCGTTTAGATTTCAGCGCAGTCATCGCTGAATTCAAAACCATCCGCCATCGCCACCCCGCTCCTGAGGCGCTCGGACCGCTGCGGAAGCGCCTCGGCCAGGCGGATTCCGCCGCTGCCGCCGCTCTCGCACTGGCCTTGAAATCTGAGGACGCGCAGCAGATAGAAGTCAGCCTCGCCACCGCAGTGGATCTTCCGCCCCTGCTGCGGCGTATCTCGCTCTCGCGCATCGCCTGGCTGGAAGGCCGCAAGGCGGACGCCCTATCAGGCTGGACCGAGATTTTTCCAAACCTCGCAGAAACTCGCCTCCGTGAAGACTGGCTCGGCTGGGAACAAACGGATTTCCAGCCAGCTCTCGAGCAACTCCGCCAATGCGTGAACGGGGAGCTCGCCGCCATCCAGGTGCCGGAAAATTCTACGACTGAGCAGCGGAAGGCCATCATCGCGCGTTTCACCGATCCCGCCACCATCACCGCTGTAGGCCGCGCCCGTTTTGCCGATGCCTGCCTCAAGGCAGCACTCGCCTTTTCCGCCCACAAGGAAGAAAAAGAAGCCACCTTCCAGCTCGCTAGCCTTGCCCGCAATCTTGGTGCCCCCATAGAACCCTGCCTGCGGGCCGAGGCGCTCGCCCTGACTGCCCTCGGCGACTATCAAAACGCTCATCCGCGCTGGATCCAGCTTATTACCGAGCATCCAGTCGGGGCGACCTTGCCCGGCGACTACGCAGAAGCAGCCTACACAGCCTTCGAAAACGCCGATCCACGGCAGGCCATGGAAATCCTAACCACGGGCATGCACCGTTTCCCGCAAGACGGAAATTTCGCGCTGCGGGCGGGCTGGGTCGCGCTGCTCACAGGTAACTCCGAACGTGCCTATCGCTTCCTGCGCGAGGGTCAGCGCATTGGTTTCCCTGCCGACAAACGGGAGAACTCCACCGCGTTGCTCGTCATCGCAGCCGCACAGACCGGAGCAGATGACGACGCAACCGTCTATTTCCAGGACCTGCTCAGGATCGATCCTGCATGGGCCGATCCTGCCACCTTGGACACGCTCGAATGGCCGGAAGAGCTCAAAGCTGTCCTCGGTCAGTTCCAGCGGTAGCAGCTCAAGTTCAAGGCTTTCAGGGATTGAGAGTCACGGTGGTTTATCTAACCCATTTGCACCATACTCGGGGAAATGGTCTCAATATCCGCAGTCACTCCCAATCCATAGAGACCACTTTTAAAGGGTGAAAGCTCTATATAGCAGAGGTTAGCGGGACGCTGGACGGCGTCGGTTATTACCGCGTGTGGCATTGCTGTAGTCGATGCCACCGCCGCCACGATTTCCACCACCACCACCGCGGTTTCCGCCGCCTTGGCGACCACCGCCGCGATTTCCGCCGCCTTGGACCATGCCACCACCGGTTCTCAACCGGAGATGACGATCTGCCAATCCTTCGTCGTGCCAAGCGTGGTCATCCCAACGCGGGACGGCCATTTTAATGACTTTTTCGATTTCTCGCAGAAACTCGCGCTCATCTTCCGCACAAAAAGAAACCGCGCGACCTTCCGCACCGGCCCGACCCGTCCGACCGATCCGGTGGACGTAGGCTTCTGGCTCGTTCGGCAGATCGAAATTCACCACCAGACCCACGTCTTTTACATCCACTCCGCGTGAGGCCACATCGGTGGCCACGAGGACTGGCGTGAGCCCCTTCTTAAATTTTTCTAATGCCTTTTCGCGTTGAGCTTGCGACTTGTTACCGTGGATGGCATCCGCTGGGAAGCCAGCTTCGCAGAGACTTTTCGCGAGCTTGTTCGCGCCGTGCTTGGTGCGACTGAAGACGATGGTAAGCTTCCCACTGGTGGCGGCGGCTTGGCCACGCAGCAGTTGCTCAAGCAGCGGGCGCTTGTTTTCCCGATCCACGAAGCAAACTTGATGCTCGATACGCTCGGCGGTCGTCGTTCCCGGATCAATGCTGACGCGGGCCGGGTTACGCAGGATGGTCTGCGCGAGATCGACAATATTTGGCGCGAGAGTCGCCGAGAAGAAGAGCGATTGACGATTCGAAGGCAGCAATGCCACGATTTTCTTCACATCACGCGCGAAGCCCATGTCGAGCATGCGGTCCACTTCATCCAATACGAAAAACTCGACGCCGGAGAGATCCACGGCGCGCTGCTCAATGAGGTCGATGAGACGACCGGGAGTCGCCACAAGCACATCCACGCCACCGCGCATGGCAGAAACCTGAGGATTTTGCCCGACACCACCATAAATCAACGTTTGCTTAAAACGGATGTGCGCGCCGTAAGTGCTGAAGCTTTTACCAACTTGACCGGCGAGTTCTCGGGTCGGTGCCAGCACCAAGGTGCGACACTGGCGTGGCTTCATTTGCTTCGGCCGTTCGTGAATCGCATGCAGAATCGGCAAGGCGAAACTGGCAGTTTTCCCGGTGCCAGTCTGGGCGCAACCAAGCAGATCGCGTCCTTCTAGCAGCAGTGGGATTGCCTGCGCCTGGACGGGCGAAGGGATTTCATAATTGAGTTCGCGCAAAACGCGTTGGAGCGGCGCGGCCAATGGCAACGCCTCGAATGCTGTCGGGGTCATGTGTGTAAATTGCCTGCCCATCCGGAATCGGCGGCTGGCGGTGTCGATGAGCAGATGGAGTAACCTCAAACAATCTCTCATCGATGAAGACCGGTAAAGGGTGGAGCCAATCTTTTCGACCCCCGACCGGCAAAAACCGGTGCGCCGGGGTGATAGTCGAGATCTCAACGATGGCAAGACTTTTCATGAGAAATGAATTTGCATTCTAGAATAGTTAAACATGGCAGCAGCCGAAATAAAAGCGATGGCGGTCGGTCAGTGCTCTGCAAAACATGCAAACTGTTTCAACTCATCCCTAGTGAAGAACCGTCGAGTCGCGCGCAAGAAGTTCGGCATTTCCGACAAGGATAAAGTCGCCCGATTGCCCCAGCATCGTCCACCCCAGCGGTGCATAATATCGCTCAAAACTCCTTGATCGAATGATACCATACGCGGGACGTTTTCTGAACAATTCCGCACATTTTTCGCCATCCTCTACCACGCGGGCTTGTTGCTCAGGATTCAAGGGCATCACGATATCAGCCTCTTTTCCCGTGATGTGGATGAGTTTCCGCAGATAGAATTCCACGCCATGCGCACGCACGCCGTGTGCAAAAATTGCGGCGGTGTTAGCATCGGGTTGCTTTTGGATTGTTTCGACCAGTGATCGCACGTCGGCCTGCTGTTGCATCCAGGGATTAGCCCATGGCATAAGACTGGCGGCGACCACCATGAACACGAGAAATGGCACGGCCACCCGGTACACCTTGCGCGTGTCGGTAAAACGTGTGCTTATGGCGAGCGCGAATGCCGGCATCAAGGGCAGCACATAAGTGAGAAGTTTCGAACCGCTCAAACTCAAGATAAGCAACGGCAATACTGTCCAACCTAACAACAGCCCCTGAGTGGGTGAAACTTGCTTTGCCCGAATTTGGAACCATGCTTGGCGAATAAGGCCGGGCATCAGAAAGGTCCACGGAAAAAGCCCGGTGATAAGTATAGGTGCAAAAAACCAAAAGGGTTTCGAACGACCGTGTTTGCTGGAAGCAAAGCGATCCAGCAATTCGTAGCGCCAGAAGTATTCAAATAGCGATGGCTTTAGCACCGCCAGTACGATGAACCACGACAGCCCGATGAGCAGAGCCAAACACATTCCACGTATCCATGGAAAGTGCCGCCGCGGTAAGCTCCGGTCTCTCGCAAGATGCATTCCCAGCGAGGCACAGAGCGGCACCACCATCGCCATCGGCCCTTTTGTCAAAAAGCCTAATCCCATCATGATGAAGAATAGCCAACATCGTTCATACACCAGCGCGGCTATAGCTGCGATGATAAAGAAACTCATCAGCATGTCAGGGGTGAGCGCCCGAGCGAGGACGAAAAAAAGGAGAGTAGATATTAGTACAATCGCTGCGATACGCGCCCGCTTCTCGCCCCAAAGTCGCCGCGCGATGACCATGGTTAGCAGGAGGATTCCACAAGCAGCGAGCGCGGATGGCATTCGGGCGGCCCATTCATTAAAGCCAAAAACTTTCATGGAAATCGCCGTGAACCAGTAAATTATTGGTGGCTTTTGGAGATGCTCGAATCCATTGAGATGAGGCACTAGCCAGCTCCCACCAACTGCCATTTCTCGTGCTACCTCTGCATAGCGTCCTTCGTCGGGTTCGTTGAGTCCGCGGGTTCCCAAGAAGACAAAAAGCACCACAAATATCAACCACAGCCCGGGCCAAGACCGGACACTTTTTGCAGAGGAATCATTCATAATACTTTGCGAAAGGGAAACGCCTACTGCCGAACCACCACACGCCGATCATGTCGAGCGCGGGCCTCCAGAGCATCGCCAGCAAGCCGTATTTGGAAATTCCCGCCGTGCGCTCACGATGCGGCACATTCATTTCTACTACTTTGAAACCAGCGATCACCGCCAGCGCTGGCATGAAGGAATAGAGTGTGCGCATGGGAATAAAGGCACCACAGACTTCCCGTCGCATCACTTTTAGAGCGCAGCCGGAGTCGCTGATTCCATCCTTTAGGAAAATTTGCCTCACACAGTTGGCCGTACGAGACATCATTTTCCTCAGTAGGGAATCCTCACGCTGTGCCCGCACCCCTGCCACCATGTCTGAATGGGTAAAGTTCAAATGCTGAATCATCGCATCCAGCGCGGATGGATCATTCTGCCCATCACCATCGAGGACAGCCACTAGCTCTCCGGTGGCTTTCTGAAATGCAGTCCAGAGTGCGGCCGCCTGGCCGCTGTTGTTTACATGGCTGAGCACGCAAAGCTGTGGCCACGACCGTGCCATTTGCTCTAGCTTCTGCCCTGTGTCATCTGTGCTTCCATCATTCACTGCTAGCACTTCGTATTTCAGATACAAAGAATCAAGGATTGATCTCAACTCAACTAACACATTCAAAATGTTCTCACCTTCGTTGTAAAAAGGTAATACAGCGGATAGCTTTAGACCATTTTCGTCTGAGCTGAGATCCTGAGTGGTGGCCAGTGCGGCAGGTTTCATAGGAAATGAATCAAGCAGTTGTCTCATCGGTGGCTTTTTAATATCAGGCCAAACATGAGAATCCGGTGAGTAGGGAAAAACTCTCGGATTCAGGCGGGTTACTTTTCCACACCAGCACCGCCGCGCCCGCAATGATTAAGATGCAACCGGCGAGACCTACAAGGCACCGCCCAGTTGCAGGGTGTGGAAGTAGCACAACCACGAAAGCCCAGTCGCTACGCCGGACAAGGTCAGAAAACACCACGTCCGTAAGGAGAAATTCACGATTTCTGCAGGCTTCGCGAAAATGAAGACAATGGCCCACGCGAATACAAGGATGACCTCGGTAAGGATCGCCATGGCGAAATTAGAATTCAATCCGGTGACGCCGGCGAAAAATGCGGAGAGCCGCGACCAGTGAATCCAACTCATAGATGAAGTGCTGGTCGTGTGTCACTGGAAATCAATCCCACTGGATTCCTCATGCTCTACTCATCTAGTTGGTCCTATATTCTATCAAATAGAGTCAACCATACCCACCATGAATAAGATCGCCCAAGTCAATTGTCTTTTCTGGATCATGAAAATCTGTGCCACCACACTTGGTGAGACGGCGGGTGATCTTCTATCAATGACCATGAATGTCGGTTATGCCCTCAGTTCGTTGATTCTCATCGCTCTATTTGTGGCTTCTTTGGTAGCGCAAGTGAGGGCCTCGAAATTCCACTCCGCCCTTTTCTGGACGGTGATCCTCACCACCAGCACGGCCGGCACCACAATATCCGACTTTGTGGATCGCAGCCTGGGACTTGGCTACGCGAAAGGCTCGCTGATTCTGGTCACTTCCTTAATTGCGGTTCTAGCAGTCTGGTATTCCAGCGAGAAGAGCTTGTCGCTTGGCAGTATCCGGACCCGCAAGGCGGAGATGTTTTACTGGATGGCGATTCTGGTTTCCAACACCCTGGGGACCGCACTGGGCGACTATCTGGCGGATGACTCCGGTCTCGGGTTTCTCGGCGGTGCCGCCGTCGTCGGAGGCATACTCGGAATTATCGCCTTCGTCGCATATTTCACATCGTTGAACCGGACTGTGTTGTTTTGGAGTGCATTCGTCCTGACCCGTCCGTTCGGAGCCACCTTCGGCGATCTTTTGACCAAGCGTGTTGATCAAGGAGGTCTTGGCTTCGGGACCATCGGCTCCTCCGCTATCCTGGGGTGTTTGCTCGCAGGGTTCGTGGTTTACACGCACCTCAAATGGAACCAAAAAAAAGACAAAAAATCATTTTGCACACACTGAGCTTTTAGAAAAAACACCCGAATGATAAACCCTTACCACCATAAAAAACCGTTCATCCTGTCGAATTCTTCTCTCGTCTCTTTGATCCTCGCATTGGCGACTTTGCTAGAGGATCTCATCACGGGAAAAGAGATCCGCTTTCCGCTCGTGCATATTCTTCCAGTAGGCCTTAGAAGCCGTGTTAAAATTATCTAACTTGCGCCTCGGGCGAGCATCCGCTTGCTCATCGAGAGATTGATCATGGTTTTCGAGTGTTCGACTTTCACTTCATGGTCCCGGATGAGTCGCCGTGACTGGATCAACCATCCGAAGGTGCACTCCAAGATCCATCGCTTCGGCACCACCTTGAAGCCCTTGACGTCGTCCGAGCGTTTCACGATCTCAAGTTTCACTCGTCGGTGACGTGGAATCTACGCCACGTGCTCAATGAGCTTTCCCGCGTAGCCATCGTCCGCCCAGATTAGCATGAGCCATTCGAATGCCATGGTTAAGACGTTGAGCAATAACTTCGCACTATCCCGGTCCTGCACATCTGCAGTGGTCACTTTCAAGGCGAGGATGTTGCCCACTTATCTAACATGACGTGTAGCTCTCTTCCTGCAATCTTCTTACCCGCATCATAACCACGCACTCCGAACTGGCTAACTGTCCGAACGCTTTAGCTATCTATAATAGCAGCCGTAGGGGCTTATTTTTCCGGCCGCGAGGCGGGCCATGTCCTGGATCGCGTAGTAAATCTTCTCCAGTATCCAGCTTAGCCCACAACCGGAAGTAGTGATTACAGGTTTTCCAATGGGGCAGATCGTTGGGCATCATCGCCCACGACCCACCCTTCCAGATGATACAAAGAATACCATCAACGATGCTCCGACTAGAATAATCCTGCGGACGCCGGCGCAAGGTGTCGGGCTTGGGTGGCAATAGAGTTTCGAGAATCTTACATTCGGAATCCGTCATGCGGCTTGGATAACTGGCTATGCTGAGTTTCTTCAATACTTGACCGAACTTATACAGATTAAAATTCGGAAAGTTACATATTTTCAAGAAGGTCTCTAAGGAGGCTTTGGTGTCTATAGTTAGACAATAGAGCTAAATGCCGCTGGTAATTCTTAACTCAATTCGGCGGATTGTTTTTCGCCACCAACTGTCGCAGCAGATCGGTCTGGATTTGTTGAATCTCTAATAGGCGCTCGCTGTGGTGGTGCAGGAGATGATCGAGTTTTTCGTGGATTTGGCGGATTTCAAGTTCGGCTTTGAGGTTGATTTGGTAGTCCATTTCAGCGCGTTGGCGGTCGCGGGCTTCTACGCGATTCTGGCTCATCATGATGACGGGGGCTTGCAGCGCGGCGAGGCAGGAGAGAATGAGGTTCAGAAGGATGAAGGGATAGGGATCGGGAGAGCTTGTTCCCAGAAAAACGATGTTGCCGATGATCCACAATACTATGAAGATTCCGAAGCTGATGATAAAGCGCCAACTTCCGCCGAAACTGGCGATGTGGTCGGCAAGGCGCTCACCGACAGTGCGGCGGGCGAGGGCTTCTCTATCGTCAGGATTGGTGGAAAGGATTTCGTGCTGTTTCAGGCTTTCGATGACGGCACGCTCAAGGTCAGTAATCTCACCGATTTCCTCACTCAGCGCAGCTTCCACATAGTCCGCACGCAATTCCGGCAATTCATCTTTGGCGATCCAGTCGGTGTCTTTGAGCTGGGGGTGCTGTTTCTGGACGAAACGCAGAAGCGAAGGGCGCAGAGCAGTGCAGGGAATGCAGTCACTTTCAGCGACACAAGTGTTGCGAATCGCGCAGGTGCGCATAGTAGGGGATGAATTCATGATTTTTCCTTGGCCAACGTTCCACGCAGTCCGCCGCCGATGAGCGAGGTGGCATCGAGCAATACGGTAGGGAGGCTCCAAGTGCTGGGCACGGCGATGTAGCGCGGTTCCCAGCTCGGACCGAACTTGTTCTTGTAGTCGCGCAAGCCCCGGAAGTTGTAGAAGTTCCCACCGCGATGGAAGATGCGGGCAGCGATCTTGCTCCATAGAGGCGCAAGTGGATGGGTAGAAAAGCCGGAGAGCGGGGCCATACCAAGGTTGAAATAGCGATAGCCCTGGGCCTTTCCCCAAGTCATGATTTCGGTGAACAAATAGTCCATCACGCCGCCGGGTGTGTCCGCCACATGGCGCATGAGGTCGATGGAAAGCTCAATTTTGTCAGCAGTGGCCCAAATGTTGGCAAAGGCAACGAGGGTGCCCGACGGCGCGAGCACGACAGCGCAAGGGAAGCGGCGCATGTAATCGTCCTGGAAACCTCCCAGCGAGAAACCTTTTTCCTTCGCATGATGTCCCCCCACCCATGCATCGGAAACGGCCCGCAGTTGCTCAAAATTTTGCCTCACTGTAGCGACATCCCAGATCGTAAAAATGTAACCACCGCGCATGAATCGGCTCTTTGCCTGGCGCAGTTTTCTCGCCGCTGGGCCTTCCAAACTGAAAGTGTCTAACAATACGCGAGCCTCCTCACCGAGTTTAAAAAGCTTAAACCCCATATCGACCTGACGCGGCATCTCGGCAGCACTGATCTCATAGAACACGGGGCGGAAACCTTCGTCCTGCGCGCGCTCAATGAACTTCCAGAGTAGATCGTCGGCGCTGCTGCGGTCACCCACTGGATCACCCATGACGATGCGACTGCGGCCCTTGTCGGCGTACATGAGGAAGCAGCGGCGGTCGGCGGAGAACTCAAACTCTTTGTCGCCCAAAAAAGCGAGCGCGGACCCCGTGTTAGAGCTGAGTGCCACGATCCGCTGCACCTCCTCTATATCCGCTGCCATGGGCGCATGACGCGGCTTCACTGGCCGCAGCCATTGGGCGAGAGCCACGATGAGAAATACGCCCGCCGCCCCTACCAGCGCACGCAGGAAGCGTGACGCATCACCATCAAATGAGAACTGCCACCACAGATCATGGGTGTAGCCGATGTGTCGACTGGTGAAAAAACCCAACCACGTCGCCACGCCAACAAGCGCCAGAAGAAGCAACCACCATTCAAAGGTGAAGCGCTGCGTCCAGATGCCAGCGTGGCGGTGAAACTGCTGACGAAACGGTAGCAAACAAACGAGGAGGAAGCTCAAGACCAATGCTTCTTCCCAATCAAATCCTTTGGCCAGCGAGAACACAATGCCGCTAAACGTTAGAGCGATCGTGAGCCACCATGCTGCCTGAATGCGACGTTGCAGGCCGCGTGCGAGTACGATGAGTAATGCGCCGGAAATGCTGGAGACAAAGTGCGATGTCTCGACAAACGGCAGCGGCAGCCAATCCGCCAAGTACTCGCGCCTGGCGGGTTCCATCGGCGTATTCGCAGAGAGCAGCAGCAGAAATCCGCCACCCAGTGCGAGCAGCGCACCCAGTCGTGGAGCAAAGGTATTCCACCCACGTAAGGCCATAGCCGCACCGGCCTTTACCGTGGTTCGCCGACTCCATAACTCACGCCAGCCGAGCATGAGCATAGCGATGAGAAATGGCAGCAAGTAATAAAGCAGCCGATAGATGATGAGCGAACCCGCCAGCGTCGCCGCAGGAATGCTGCTGGCCAGCATCTTGGTAATGGAAAGCTCCAGCACTCCGACACCACCGGGCACATGCGCGGCAGCACTCAAAGCCTGAGCAATAGCCACAACCGCGACGAAGGCCAACATCGCCACCGGCAATACACCCGGAAAGAGTGCCCACATCGCCAGCCCAGCAAAAAACCAGTCGAGCGTCGAAACGATGAGTGTGATACACGCCAAAACTGGCGATGGCCATTTGCCCCGAAAGCGTTTTAACCAGCCGCCTGCCAGCACTAGCAGCAGACAACTCGTTATCAATGCCGCGCCGATCCAACCCGCGAAATCCAGCGGCAGCCAGTCCAATCGCGGCGGCGAAATCAACAGCAGCACGCCGCATAAAAATGCATGACCCAGCCACGCGGCAACCATGCAAAAAGCCGTCATTTTTCCAACATCTGCCACCGTCATGCCTTGCGACTCCGCAAACCTTATGCGAACAGAGCCGCCGCCCAATACACTGCCCCCTGCATTCAGGCTAAACGCTGACGAGATAAAAGAAACCGTTAGATCACGCCATGATCGATGCTGCGGTATACCCAGCCAGCGCTGCGCCAACAGGCCAAGCGAAGCATTGAAAAAATAACTCAGCACCGTGAAGGCAAGCGCCAAGGCTACATGTTGCGGGCCGATACGCACCAGAGCGGCATTCAAATCAGTGAGATGAAAGCCACTCCATTCTTTATGCAATGCATGCAGCGCTATAGCCAACACCACCAACCACAAGACTCCCGCAAGGCGGATGAGCCATGCGCGGCGTGAATTTGGAAGTGGTATGGCATCGTTCATTGAGCTGTGGGATTCGGTTCCAAGGTCCAAGCGAGAGCTTCATCGAGTTTGCTTTGAAACTTCGGTCCCGCACCACCCATGTCATGCAGTAGGCCGGGCAAATGTATGAAGCGTTTTGGCCCTGAATAATGAGTAAGCCACTCCTCGTCATCCATAGGATCCAGTCCAGCTACAAATTGTATCACGCGCAGACCAACCAATTTTGGAGCCATTTCTGCAAGAGCAAAAGTGTCCGGACCAGTCGGAGTACTGCCCAAGAGATCGCTAGTGGTGATGCCATAACGCCCACGCGTGCCAGGCGCTGCAAGTAGAAGACCTATCAGATACTTTGGGGGGTCCACCGCAGTGGCAGCCGCGACGGATTGATCCGCACCAGTGGACCAGCCGCCATACCAGACCGGCAGTGTGTCGGGGCCATGGCACCGTTTTCGCACCGCCTCCACCGCTGCCTGATAGCCCGCACAGAGCGCCGCATGATCGTATTCGCGTGAGTCCGCGAATTTCCGGCAATCCCAGCCACCCACAGCGAAGCCCTTCTCCAACAGATGCTTCGCCGTGTTTTCCTCCCAGTACGACCAACCACCATCGCCTGTAGCGAGGATGATAATACCTTTCGGCATCGTCGGGCCGCAATAATAGGGTACCTTTAACGGTCCTTCTGCGAGAGCAAGCGTTAGCATTTCACCGCTTGCAGCAAAGTCACGCGGCAACACGAGATGCAGGATGAACTTGATGAGCAAAATCACCAATAGTGCTGATGTTAAGTAGAGACAGCGTCGTAGCCATGGTGAAAGTCGTGACATATTCGTTAGCAACGGAAGTGCTGTAATTGTTATTGATATAGAAATGCTATTATTAACTTACGAATTACTCTCATGATACAATTCTCGGTTGGCCTGCTTTTCAGTTAATATCCAATGGATTTCTTCTGTCAGTTGTGTGTTGATCTTGAGTAAGCAGTGAAGTGCATCCTGCATTTCTAAAAGTGCCCGGCACCGCGGAAGTTTTGCAGCGCCTGTTTATTTGAGGCTTCAGCAGATACTTTTTGTCCGATCATAATGACGGAGAGCAGGACCAATTGTAGGAAAGTCTGGGCGACCCAGGAAATGATAGCCGCCGTTCCTCCCCCCCAATGCCGCAGGCAGGCTAATCAAAGCGGTGGCGGCGAACGTGTAGGCACACCACATCGTGCTTAGAGCATTGGTGATCAGCACGGCGAGCGAACCATTGAACCCAACGTGTTCATGTGCGGTTAAGTGAGGACCGGCTTTCTTCCATTCTGAGATGCGGGGATCGGACTGATGTGAGTTGTGATGGTTCATGGTCTTGGCAAAGTCAAAAAATGGTCCAAACAAACAGTGCGCAAACGACGCCCATGCCGGTCATACCGAGGAGAAACACCACGTCGGCCATAGACTCGATGCGCTGGATGCGTTGGAGGTGTCGAACTCTAAGAGCCGCATAACTCAGGTAGCAAGCGGCGAGGAAAATCAGTGCATTAACGGCGATGATGTCGTCCACCACCGTTTCCAGCGTATCTGCTGTTTTCTGGCTGCGAATCACGCTGATGATCGTGAGGCACAAGCCCAGCATCACTGACGAAGTCGTGAGGATATGCGCAGCGATGTCGCGCTCTTTCGTGATTCCGGGTTCGGATAGTTCGCTCATCTTGGGATTTATTGGACGGGATGTTGTGGGGCCATCTTTCAAATTTAGTCCAAAATGAAGTTGGCCTGGAAACACATCGGAAGCTCGAACCTGAGAGTGCCTCCGTGGTCAAAGACGGTGCTGCGTGCCGGTTTACATGGGCTGGCGTATTTTCTGACTGAGAAAGCCTCTTCCGCACCCAGATCATCGCCATCCTCCGGGCCGCACATCTCAGGAATGTGAAACTCATGTTTCCGATGGTGATGGGTGTGACCGACATGAAGGAGGCGCGGGGCATGGTCAATAAATTGATGCAAACCGAGCTGGGATGCGCCGCTGATCGGTGCCATGATAGAAACTTATGCCACTTTATTGGATCTAGCGGAAATTCTGGCCATCTCGGATTTCGGGTGCGTCGGCAGCAACGATCTGGCCTATTCCATTCTGGCCGTGGAACTTGCCACCCAGAGACATTTGGCTGTTCAATCATTCCTCTATACGTTTTCTTAAGGGCGATGGACCAAATCATCCTTGGGGCACAACATCAGGCGTGCTCTTGTCCGTCTGTGGAGAAGCAGTCGGCGATCCCAAGGTCACATGCCTGTTGGTGGGCATGGACGTCAGGAAATTGAGCATGAATTCATTTCTAGTGGACGGGGTCCGCGATGTCATCCGGCAATTGACGGTTGGAGATTGGCAACGGGGCGCCAGCGTCATTCTCGCCGCTCCCACGCCGTAAGATGTCTAGTTTCTCCTCAATTCACAATTCGCGGCCGCCAAAGGCCTAACGGTTAAAACCATCAGACTAGGCTTAGATGACTTACGACCTGTCCCACAGATTTGCCAATTGGGAAAAATTCGAGAGACTTTTTTGAAAACTCAGCGGAATCTCACTTGGACGAGCCAGTGTATTTTCTCAATACCACGAGAGCAGCGAATGGATCATCCCATGCGATCTCAGAATACCGATAGCTTCCACGCCGATGACCGCTGCCAAGAACCACAGAACTTCGGTCACCGAGCGGATGAAAACTCCTGTATCGACCTGCAGAATCTGGGAGTCGCGAGGCGGGAATCCACTTGGCCAGAAACGTGGGACAGATTTTTGATAGCTTGGGAAATCCTCGGGGAAAAGCCGGAGCAGCTTCTTCTCCTCGCTGACAATCACGGCTCGATAAAGCATGAGGAAAAGCGAGGTGGCTGTAAGAGTCAGTGTGAGATTTTGCGCCGCAAGACAGATCCCTGTCAGACCGAGGAAAGAGAAAAAATACAGCGGATTACGGCACATCGCGTAGATCCCTGATTGGCAGAGCTCACGGTTTTTACGGCCACCTATGTAGAGCGTGCAAAGAATCCGACCAAGCGCTCCGGCGAAGACTAGGAAAAGTCCCACAAGCTTCACAGCCTCCAACGGGATCGTGCCGAAACCACGCGGATGGACGAAGACCAGCAAGAAACAAAGTGCTGCCGCAACGACGAATGAAACTGGCTTGCGAAGTCGTTCTGCCGTCCCCTTAACCGCCGACTTACGGTCTGCTTGAGATGCTTTCTGCGTCACAACTGCGATTTCCGGAGATAAATAAAATTTAGACTCTCTCGGAAATGGTTCGCCTTGTTCCTGAAGGACGTCCGTGGTGGTTGAATGCGGTGTCATGCGTCATCATTACCGGACGCTCCATGAGAGGAGCGTGAGAAGACGGATTTTTTTATTCAACCGGAAATCTTCGGTGCCCGTATCACCAGCTCGACCCATTGCTCCTCTGTCATCCGGGCGATTAGGCTCCAGCCCATGGCATTGGCGGCCTCCAAGCTCAGTGTAAGGCCGATACCTAAGTGCGCACCAGAGTCATCGCCGAACGGATCGCTACGAAACAAGGGCTCGAACCACTGGCTAGGATTCTCCGGTGACTTTTCAGTGGGATTCGAAATGTGGAACTCCACATGAGCGGCGGTTTCTCCGAACTCTACGCGAACCGTGCCTCCTGCGGGTGTGTACGAAAGCGCGTTGTCGATTAAGTTATTTAAAATGATACGGGAAAGGGCCGAATCACCGAGAACCATCGTTTTCTCTGAGGGAGAACTGATGAATACTGCTATCCCCCGTTCTTCAAAAAGCCCTCCAAAGATTTCTACGCAGTGGGAAAATTGCTCGGCTAGATCGAAAGTCTCAATCGTTCTCACTGCACCGGACTGGCCGATGCGCGCAAGAGCTGACAGGCGTTTGACCAGTTCTCCCAGTCCCGTAGCAGCGTTCTGGCAGGTATTCAAGTGATCGCGGTATTCCAAATTCGTGCGAGATTGGGAAAGCGCCAGTTCCGTAGTCGCCTTGAGACCGGCGATGGGAGTGCGAAGCTCGTGGGCAGCATGGCGGACGAAGTCACGTTCACGCTGGCGGATGGCCGAAACGCGGGAGAGGAGGGAATCAAAACTACGCGCCAATCCTGTCAGCTCGACTGGCATTTTGCCCGGTACGTTTAACGCGGAATCAAGCTGATGCTCGCTTCGATCCTTCATCTGCGCGGTAAGCTCGTCGATGGGTCGTAATGACACAATGACTATACGTTGAATGATGATAAACCCGAGCCCCAGTGTTAACAGCGCACCAGCGCTTAGGACCCAACGTAGGCGGTCAAGCGTGTGTAAAATAGGTTCCGCATCCCGGGCGACAACCAGCGTAAATGGCATGGTTTTCGGATCTATCACGTTTCCCTGCGCTTTCATATTCTCAATTTCATCTGGCAGGACGAAGGGATGAATCAGAAGACCAATGGCGCGGGCCCTGCGGCCATCGGGCAACGAGATGCTGCGGAAAAGCGGTTCACCGCCGATTCCAGAGAATTTCGGAAGATCACTGGCGCGCAAAGCGGCAGAACGAGTAGCGATGTGGGTATTCTCCTCCCAATATTGAAACAGGCCGTTCTCGACCAGCGAGCGGTTGGTGCCAACACCCTCCTGCCACTCGAAGCTGATGGTGTAATCTTTTAATTCGACTTGGTTGGCCAGCAACGCTGCGGTCAGCCTTACAGACTCGTCGAGTTCACGATAAAGACTTTGACGGACTAACAAATAAACTCCAGCAGAAAGCAAGCAAAGCAAAGCGGCGGTGCTCGTACCACAGGCCAGCAATAAAGTTCTCCGAATGGATGGCGCGTTCATGATTTTTCTCCGAGCACGTAGCCTTGTCCCCGACGAGTGTGGATAAGGTTGGGAAGATCTCCCGCATTCATCTTTTTGCGAAGGTAGCCAATGTAAACGTCCACCACGTTGCTGCTCCCTCCGGTCCCGTCCTCGAATACCTTTTCCCAGATGTCTGTTCGGGTCACCACCTCTCCCAACCGGTAGAAAAGATATTCTAGCAATCGATATTCCAGAGCGGTGAGATTGATCGGACGGCCCTCGCGACACACAGTGCGCCGCATCGGATCCAGATCCAGATCCCCGACGATCATCTTTGGACCTTTTTTAGCGTAGCTTCGTCTCAGCAAGGCGCGGACGCGCGCGACCGCTTCAGATAATGGGAACGGTTTCACCAGATAGTCGTCAGCACCGGCATCAAGCGCTTCCAGCCGGTCCTCCAGTCCGTCTCGTGCACTGATAACGATAATGTGCACAGGATTTTCACGAGCCCGGAGCCGCCGAAGGATCTCCATGCCATCCATTTTGGGTAGCATAAGATCCAATAAAATTAAGTCATGACCACCGCCTTCTGCCG
>JANMYL010000213.1:0-2999 GCA_031382045.1 Akkermansiaceae bacterium
ATTGATAGCGGTGCAAAACTCGAGTTGATTTTCAATAGCTCCCGCGAGGTGTCTAAGCTTCAGTTAGGTTCAGATGTATTCCAAGCGAACGGGATTTATGGCTCAGTCGCCTCCGGCGCGACTTATCAGAGTGATACCTACTTTAGCGGCCCAGGCACCATCACCGTCGGGCCACTTTCCGCCTCCCCGTTTGTGAGCTGGGCGACCACTCATGGTCTCTCCGGAGCAACCAATAGCACCCCAATGGCCGATCCCGATCAAGATGGTCTCTGCAATCTGCTCGAATTCACCCTCGGTTCTAACCCGGCAGCCGCATCGGTCGCAACAGCACCCCAATTGAAATTTGACAATGATGGGGCAATAAATTTCGAGTATTACCGCAATGATGCAGCCTTGTCGTCTGTCACCGAAGTTGTTGAATACGGCAATAATTTGATAGGCTGGACGGTGATTCCGATCCCCGTCACCAGCAATACTCGTGTTACCATCACGGATGGCCCACTCAAGGACCGTGTCGTCGTAAAAGTTCCCAAAAACGACAACCAAGTTTTTGTCCGCCTGCGCGTTAATCAATAGATACCCGCGAATTCACTGGTTCTATGAGTGTTCTAGTCATTTTCTTAAACGCCACTTAATGTTTCATTAAAAGGATCCACCCTTTTGTTTTACGGCGTGCAACTTTCTAACCACGAGCTTACATAAAATTTGGTGAGTCGCGCAAGCGCTTAGATTCAAGAGCATTGGATATCTAAATGATTTTTCAAACCAGTGGATACATGGCGATCAAGCTCGGGAGAGCAAGGAATTGCGGTAGGTCAGGTCCAGCATGGCGCGGCGGCGTTTCTTGGGTAAATTGCGGGTGTTTGTTAGTTCGATTTTAAGGAGCTCGGAACGATCCAGCACAAGGCTCCGAGGTTTTTGGCGGTATGGTCGATCTAGGTTTGGTTGTGGTCTTCACGGAGGGGGCTGCGCAAATCTTTTTCTGGAAAGTGATTTCTGATTTTGGCTGAGAGGTTGTTTTTAGGCGTACTTATTTTTTGTTAGGAGAGGAAGAGGTAGGCTTTTCCTGTTTCCCAGCCTTCTGAAATTTTGATTAAAACGCCAGTGACGAGGTGCAGCAGAGATTACTCGTTGGGGAGGATTCCGACCACTCTCGTGCATCGTTTGATCAGGTTTTTGAGGGTTTCAGAGGCGTTAGAAGTGCGATTTTTTGTGGTGCTCTACGGTGAGGTTGAACACAGAAGCACCTTTGGGGAGGTTGGTTTCGGCCCACTTGGCTAGCTTGGGCTGCGTCTCAGAATAGCTCTTGATAAAGCTCGCTGGGCATTTCCCGACTCGGCAGTCTTGGAAAGCAAATAAGCCGCCAGACCGGTAATATTTGAGTGTATCCAAGGCTAGTATCACACGCAGAGTATACACTCATCATTCAACTGCCTCACCCCCTTTAGCTGTTGAAATGGCAGCCCAATCTGCAGTTTGAAAACCTAATAGGAACCACTTGGGAAACACTCCGCAGAGTGGTGACAAGTCCGCTAGACCAGTCCGAGGACGTCTTGCATGTCGTAGAGACCGACTGGTTGATCTTCTAACCAGCTTGCTGCGCGGACTGCGCCGGCGGCGAAGGTCATGCGCGATGATGCTTTGTGGGTGAGCTCGATGCGCTCGCCGTCTGCGGCAAAGAGGACGGTGTGATCGCCGACGACATCGCCGCCGCGAAGGGTGTGCATACCGATTTCACGGGGTTTGCGCGGGCCGATGTTGCCAAGGCGGCCGTGGGCGACATCGTCTTGATAGGATGTGCCTGTTTCCTCGTTGAGGATTTCGAGAATGCGACGGGCGGTGCCGGAGGGTGCGTCGATTTTGTGTTTGTGGTGCATCTCTGTGACCTCGATGTCGAAGCGGTCTTGGGTGAGAATGCGGGCTGCGTGGCGGGTGAGCCAGAAGAGGGTGTTGACGCCGACGGAGTAGTTGGCGGCGAAGACGATGCGGATGGATTGGGCGGCTTGGTATATCATCGCGCGCTCGGCGTCGGTGTGGCCGGTGGTGCCTATGACGAGGCTGGTGCCGTGTTTCACGGCTGCCTCGACGAGGGTGGTGGTGAAGGAGTGGATGGTGAAGTCGATAACGCAGTTGGCCATAGAAATGGCGGTTTCTAGGTCTTCACCGGCATCATGGGTGGCAGCGACGGGGATCTGTGCTTGGGCGGCTGCTTCGATGACGGCTTGGCCCATGCGGCCGGATTTTCCAGTGACGAGGAGGTTTGGCATGAGGAATTTGAGGTTTGAGATTTAAAATTTGTCTGATCAGTCTTCCCAGATCATGTGTTTGAGCTGGAGTTGGCTAGCGCGGGTGGCGGCTTCTTGGGCGCGCGGACCTTTGAAGGAAGCAATTTTTTTGGCAACGGTGATGGCGACCGGCCAGCGTTTGGCTTTTTCGAGCAGGGCGAGTGCGCGGAAGCCGCAGCGTTCGAAATACTCCCACTCTGCGGGCGGCGTGGTGGTTTCGAGCACGGAATGATAGGCTTGAAACGCTTGTTTCTCGCGCTTCTTGCTAGGGTCCTTTTCGTTCGGCAGTTGTTCGAGTGTGGTGCCGCGGAGGTATTGCAGGCGGTTGAGAAGGGCTGGCTGGGTTTTAGCGTGAACGAGGAGCTTGTCATAAACGGCGAGCGCTTCCACCAGCGATGCGGGGTTGCTGCTGCCTTGGGCATAGAGTGCTTCGCCCAGCAGCAGCCCGGCGGGCAGTTGGAGCGGATCGTTAGCAGGAAGGGTTTTGCTCCATTTCGTGAGAAAGGCAGAGGCTTCTGCGAGTCGATAGATATCGATGAGGTGGCGGGCTTTTTCGAGTGATGCGATGGAGCTAATTGGTCCTTGAGTCTCGATGGCTTTGTCGAAAAGAACGAGTGCTTCTTCTTTGGATTGGGGCGTGCCACCGAGTGCTGCTGAGCGTGCCGCGAGTAGCCAAGCAGCTTGGGCGCGGGCTGGGTGGGTGTCCTTGGCGGC
>JANMYL010000216.1:0-11700 GCA_031382045.1 Akkermansiaceae bacterium
CTGGTCGGTGAAAACCCTCGCGTCGGCGACCTCCCGGTCAATCCCGTGAAGGAAAAGCACCTCGACAACATGCGCTCATCCGGCAAGGACAAAACCTCCAAGCTCACCCCAGCGCTGCGCTTCTCCCTGGAGCGCGCCATCGAATACATCGATGCCGACGAACTCGTGGAAGCCACTCCGCTCAACATCCGCCTACGCAAGCGCATCCTCGACGCCAACGTCCGCAAACGTTCGCAAAAAGGCACCGAAGACCGCGCCGCCCGCTAAGCCGTGACGGCGGTTTCCAGCCGCCAAATTTGCTCCCCAAAAGCCTCTCGTGCGAACGAGAGGCTTTTTTGCGTCCAACTAGAAGGGAAAATAGAGGGGAAAATTTTTACTACGGATTTCACGGATTTGAAGAGAGATCTGAAATCTGAAAAGCAAAACCGGCACTCACCATTTTGGTGAAGCTACAAATTTTAACTCTTTTAAAATAAGTGTATTCCGTCCAATCCGTATTTATCCATCTTCCTTTCGAGGTTCAGACCTCCTACGCCAAATTCCTCGCCACATACACAGTGCTGGCCGAGTCGCTACCAAGGAGCGGATTTGGGAATTTCACCACATGCGCCTGCGGCGAATCAAACACCTCTGCCAAGTGTTTGAGGAAAGTTTCATCCGGCGGATCATCCGACCAAAGCGCAAAAACCCCGCCGGGCAGCAACTGCGCGGCGAGACGACGCAGACCATCGGCGCTGTAAAAGGTGGCGTTTTTCTCATCCAGCAAGTTTTGAGGCGAGTGATCGATGTCCAACAGCACCGCATGAAATTTCCGCCCCGGCAAATCGGGGTCGAAGCCAATCTCCGGCGCACCGGCGAGCGCAAAGAAATCCCCTTCGATCAGACGACAACGTGGATCGTCCATCAGCGTCTCGCCCAGCGGAACCAGACCTTTTTCATGCCACTCGATCACTGGACGCATCACGTCCACCACTAACATCTCAGTCACCCGCGCGTCTCTGAGCGCGGCGACCGCCGTGTAGCCGAGCCCCAGCCCGCCGACCACGATGCGCAGCGCCTCGCCCTTCACCGCCGCCAGCCCAAGATCCGCCAGTGCCTCCTCCACGTCATGGAATAAACTCGACATGAGATAGCCGTTTCCTAGCAGGACTTCATAAACAATCAGATCATCCAGCATCGCCATTCGTCGGCGGCGCAGGATCAAATCCCCGATCGGCGTCGGGCGGAAATCGAGTTCTTCAAACAAAAGCTTCATGGGGGAGAATAGCTGGATGCTTGTCCGGAAGGCAAATGGAGTTCTAGAAATCCCACAAAGTCGAAAACACGGCTGGAACGGCATTGACGGTGCTGCCGCTGCATCCAAGCTCGCCTCATGATAGCAAGACTGCGGGGCAAGGTGATCGAGGCGTATCCGAACCGGTTGGTGGTGGATGTGCACGGGGTGGGTTATGAGGTTTTCATCCCGCTCTCCACCTTTGACCGGCTGCATGCGGCGGAGGGGCTGGAGGTGGATTTGCGGACGCACCTGCATTTCAGCCAGCTTGGACAGAAACTTTTCGGCTTTGCCAGTGAAGAGGAGCGCGACGTTTTTCTGCTGCTCATCGACAGAGTTAGTGGCGTGGGCCCGACGATGGCGGTCTCGGTGCTAAGCGGGATGGACGTCACACGCTTCAAACAGGCGGTGGTGGCAGGCGATGTGGCGGGACTTTCGAAATTGAAGGGTGTAGGAAAAAAAACAGCGGAACGCATTGTGCTAGAGCTGAAAGACAAGGTCGGCGTGACTGAGACTTGGCAGGACGCGGCGGCCGGCCAAGTCAGCGCCTCGGCGGCAGATGCGGAGCTCGCACTCATCGCGCTGGGTTACAAACAGGTGGACGCACGCAAAGCTGTTCGAAAAATCCTGGATGCGGATGCGGCGGCACCGACTGAAGCACTGGTGCGCGGAGCTTTACGGGCGCTGCAAGGGTGACGCTTCATCTATCTGTCAAATTTACAATCGCCGAAGCGCAGCTCGCTAACCCAATAAAAAACTAGCCATTTTTTACTATGCATAAACCCACTGGTAAATATCGCTACCGCATCCTAGCCCTACTCTTCGCTGCTACATCCATCAACTACTTCGACCGCAGCATTATGGGCGTGATGTCGCCCGATCTGATCGAATGGTTCGGCTGGACGAAAAAAGACTATTCGCATGTGCTGGTCGCTTTCCAGATTGCTTACGCGATCGGACTTTTATCAATGGGCGGCATTATCGACCGAATGGGAACGAAGAAGGGTTATGTGCTTTCCATCGCGTTGTGGAGTTTCTTCGGGATGATGCACGCGGCGGTAGGACGCGGTTTCAGCCTGACCGGCTTTTCGCTCGCCCGCTTTGGCCTTGGATTTGGCGAGGCGGGGAATTTCCCTGCCGCGATTAAGACGACCGCCGAGTGGTTTCCCAAGAAAGAGCGGGCTTTCGCGACCGGGATTTTCAACGCGGCGACCAGCGTCGGAGCGATCGTGGCACCTTTCGTGGTAGGTAGCATCGTTTACTGGAGCGGTGGAGCCAAGGGCCAAGGCGAGCTGATGAACTGGCGGATTCCATTTCTGATCACCGGCGTGCTGAGTGCCATCTGGGTGATCCTGTGGTGGAAAAACTATCACAAGCCGGCGGATCACCCGAAACTCTCCAAGGAGGAGCTCGAATACATCAACAGCGACTCGGATGCCTCGGTGGACGAGCTACCGATCCCGTGGTTCAAGGTTTTACCGAAACGCGAGACTTGGGCATTTTGCATGGCAAAGACGACCGACGCCGTTTGGTGGTTCTATCTTTTCTGGGGAGCTATTTTTCTCTCTGAAAAGTTCGGTGTGAAGATCAAGGAAATGGGGCTGCCTTTCCTAGTCATCTACCTGATAGCCGACTTTGGTAGCATCTTCGGTGGCTGGCTTTCCGGAACCTTCATTCACAGGGGTTGGACTATCAACAAGGCTCGTAAGATGACGCTGCTAATTTGTGCCTTGGTGATCCTTCCTGTGTGCTACGTTGCCGTCACTGACAGTAAGTGGTTGGCCGTTTTCCTTATCGGTTTGGGAGCGGCAGGCCACCAAGCTTGGTCGGCGAATACGTTTACGCTCGTATCCGACGTGTTTCCTAAAAAAGCCACGGCTTCCGTCGTCGGGATCGGCGGCATGGTCGGAGCCGTGGCCGGTATGTTGAGCAACATCGCGCTGGGCGAAACCTTGGACAAGGCAGGCTCCACCGGGTTTTTCTGGGCCTTCTTGATTGCGGGTTCGCTTTACTCGGTTGCCTTGCTGCTCGTGCATCTCATCATGCCGCAAATGACGCCTTTGGATGACAATCTGGAGCCTATCCGCAAGTAGGCTTGTCACATCAATCCTTGGCGGACTTCGGGTCGAGAGCGTCGCGCAAGCCGTCGCCGAGGAAGTTAAGGGCGAAGAGGGTGCTGGCGAAAAACAATGAAGGGAAAAATAGCAACAGCCAGCTCGTTTCCATCCGGTCCGCGCCTTCCTTAATAAGGATACCCCATGAGCTGTTGGGCGGTTTCACGCCGAGACCGAGGAAGGATAGCACGCTTTCCAAGAGCATGATGCCCGGCACAGCGAGCGTGGTGTAAATAATGATGGGCCCGATGACGTTAGGCAAAATGTGGCGAAACAGGATGCGCGTGCGGCTCAGGCCGAGTGATACGGCAGCTTCGACAAATTCCTGCTTTTTCACGGCCATCACTTGTGCCCGCACGATGCGAGCGATGGTCAGCCAGCCGATCGCACCAATGGCGATGAACAGCGGAATGAGCGTGGTGATGGGAGCGATGCGGTCTCGGGCAATGCCGGTGGTTTGGATCACCCATTCTGTAAATTCTGAGGCGGGCTTGTCCACGACGAGCGCGAAGAGAATGACTAACACGAGGAAGGGCAGCGCGAAGAGGATATCAACGAAGCGCATCAGCAAGTCGTCGATTTTTCCTCCGGCGTAACCCGCGACGGCCCCATAAATCACGCCGATGGCGACTGCGACAGCGGTGGCGACTAGCCCGACTAACAATGAAACCTGCCCACCGTAAAGCACCCGGGCGAAAAGGTCGCGGCCGAGCGGGTCGGTGCCGAACCAATGCGCTGTGGAGGGTGCTGCGGAGGAATTGGCGAGGTTAATAAGAGTCGGGCTTTTTACGAAGGGTAGCAGCGGGCCGATGAAACACAGCAGCAGAATGACGATGAGAACGCCGAGGCTGACGATGGCCGCGCGGTTATGTGCCAGGCGATGCCAAGCGTCTTTCCAGAGTGAGGTGCCTTTTTCCATGTTTAGGTTGTTAAAGTGGGGAAAGAGAATTGAACCGCAGATGAACGCAGATGGACGTTAATAAGAAGGATATGGAAACGGATCGCCAGACGACAGGATACCCAAAAAATTTCATCCCGCCCCTTCTTCGATCTGTGTTTATTTGCGTTCATTTGCGGTTTAAAAAAATCTTCAACTCTTCCGCAAGCGCGGGTTGAGGGCGATCTGGGCGAGGTCTGCGAGCAAATTCGCGCCGACGATGAGGAAGCCGTAAAAAAGGACGAGGCCTTGGATTAGGAAAAACTCGCGATCGTTGGCGGCGTTCACGAAGTGCTGGCCCATGCCGGGGATTTGAAAAATTGTCTCAATGACAAAAGATCCAGAAATCATCCCAGCGAAGGCGGGGCCGATGAAGGCGACTGCGGGGATGAGTCCGCCGCGAAGTGCGTGGCGGATGACGATACGTGCGAGCGGCGCGCCTTTGGCACGGGCGGTGCGAATGTAGTCCTGGGAGAGCACGTCAAGCATCCCACCGCGGGCGAGGCGAGCGAGGTAGGCGGCGTTGATGAGGCCGAGCGTGACGGCGGGTAAAATCCAGTCGCCCGCCGATGACCAACCCGCGACGTTGAGCGATTTCAACCCAAGTCCGGCGGTGACGGCGAGTAGCGGGCCGATGACGAAGCTGGGCAAGCAAATGCCGATCATGGCAAAGCCTAGGCAGGCAAAATCAACTCCGGAGTTTTTCCTAACGGCAGCAATCACTCCCGCCGGGATGCCCACAATCAGGGCGATGCCGATGGACAGCACGCCAAGTGCTAACGAAACGGGAAAAGACTCGACGATGATTTCGGAAACTTTCACGCCGTCCTTCTTGATCAAGTCGCCGAGATCCTGATGAAGCAGGAGATTCTTGAGATAGCGGAAATACTGAACCGGCACCGGTTGGTCCAGTCCTGTGTATTCCTTCATCCGCTTGAGGACGTGCGCAGGGATGGCTTTTTCCTCGGTGTAGGGACTGCCGGGCATGGCGCGGACGAGGAAAAACGTCAACGTAATGAGGACGAACAGGGTGATGATTCCTTGGCCGATGCGGCTGATGATGAGGCGGAACATGGCGGGAGAAAATCAGCGCCCGGGGACGAGGCGAATGAACTGGTAGGGATTGGTAGAAAGCAGCAGCGGATGCCAACCTTCCACCGACGGATGGACGAGGTAGTTCCGCGCCTGCCATGCGATGGGCAGGATGGGTGCATCGTCGATAAGGATTTTTTCTGCCTGATGGAGCAGTTCGAAACGGCGGATCGCGTCGGGTTCTGAGAACGATTGATTGAGGATTTTTGCAAAAGCGGGGCTGTCCCAACCGGTGTTGTTATTGCCATTTCCCGCCGTCCAAATTTCGAGAAATGTTAGCGGATCGAGGTAGTCTCCGACCCAGCCGGCATTGGCAATATCATAGTCCAGATCCTGCATTGCTACGAGGTATGCGTTCCATTCTTTGTTTTCAATTTCCACTTCGATGCCGAGGGTTTCGCGCCACATAGCTTGGAGGGCCTGCGCGAGAGTGGCGGACACTTCTCTGCTGGCGAGGAGGACCTTGAGACGCGGGAAATTCTTGCCGCCGGAGTAACCGGCCTCGGCGAGAAGACGGCGCGCCTTTTCCTTATCGAAGCTTGCTGCGTGCGGAGGGGTGTAATTTCCCATCGGCGGGGTGATCGCGTAAGCGGGCCGATAACCGCGGAAAACGTGCTCGCAGATGGCTTGGCGATCGACAGCGAAATTGAGCGCTTGCCGAACTCGCGGGTCGTTGAGCGGCTTGCGGGTGGTGTTGAATCGATAGAATGCAGTGCCGACGTAGGGCTCCTGCCGAAGTTTCTCGGGGTGCTCCCTTTTCATCAAATCTACAACTTCAGGCGTGGCAGAGTAGGTGACGTGGAGTTGGCCGTCGCGAAACATGCGGCCCTCGGTGTAAAGGTTTGTGATAGGAAGAAAGCGGACACCGTTGAGCGTTACATTCGCGGCGTTCCAATAGTAGGGATTCCGCTCGACCTCGATGTGGTCGGTGCGGCGCCAAGATTTCAGCTTGTAGGGGCCGTTTCCGACGATGTTTTCCAAGCGAGTCCATGGATTTCCGCGCTGGCTGATGCTACCGTGTTTAAGGACGACGTGGCGTGGCAAGGGACCCCAAGTGTAGTGTTTGAGGATTTCTCGGAAGTAGGGCGTAGGGCCGCGGAGAGTGAGGCGCAGTGTTAGATCATCGAGCACTTCCACGCCGACGGTGGAGAAATCCGTGGTGATACCTTTGTTGAAATTTTCCGCGCCTTTGAGGAAGTAGAGCATTTCCGCATACTTCGCGCCAAGAGCGGGAGTGAGCAGGCGCTCGTAGGAAAACGCGAAATCTCGGGCGGTGACCGGCGCACCATCTGACCATTTCCCGTCGGGTCGTAACTTCGCGGTCCAGACAGTCGCGGTGGCGTCCGGCGTCACTTCGAGCGCTGCACCACCGGGAGTCGCGGTGTCGCTTTTCGGATCGCTGTTGATCAAGTTCTCGAACAAAGCGCGCAAAATATTCGCCTCAGGCACGCCGGTGACGATGTGAGGATCAAGTCCCTTGGGTTCGTTCGCGTTTCCGAGGAGCAAAATCCCCTCGCGAGTCGCCCGGTCCACCTGCGACTCTTTCTGGCAGGAAGCGAGCAACAAACAAACAGGGATTAAAATCGTCAACAATCGGCGAAGATGCACGCGGCGGAACATGACGGGACGAATCAGAAATGCAGGCGAAATTTTGGAAAATCGATTCACGTCCATGAGAAACTCACCAATCCTGATGCTTGCATGATCAAATCCGGCGACTAGAAAGACAGTCGACACTCTTGTGAAAAGTTACTTTTTAAGACGCCTGCTGTTGATTCCACCGACCATGATCGGGATCACGCTGCTTGTCTTCATGGTGACGAGATTCGTCCCGGGTGGCCCGATGGACCGGATGCTGCAGGAAGCGGCGAGAGGTGCGGATCAAGGCGGAAAACGCGCGTCATCCGGCCAATCTCAAGGCGGCCTCAGCGAGGAACAACTGGAGGAACTTGAGGAGCAGTTCAGCCTCGATAAGAACGTATTCACCGGCTACGGCCAATGGCTGGGCATCGCTCCGCGCGAAACGCGGATTTCAAAAACGGAATTCGGCAGCCGTGGCGAAGAAACCATCGGCGGCGGCGTGGATGTCGAAACCACCGCGGTGGTCGTCCTGCGCGGCGATGGTCGGCTGGTGCATGTGAAACGC
The DNA here is from genome assembly GCA_031382045.1 of Akkermansiaceae bacterium. Taxonomy (GTDB): domain Bacteria; phylum Verrucomicrobiota; class Verrucomicrobiia; order Verrucomicrobiales; family Akkermansiaceae; genus Luteolibacter. Next base: position 7,563 of record JANMYL010000216.1, read on the forward strand.
TCCGGCGCCCAAGTCGCTTCCGCGATCTTTGTGGAAAACGGAAAACCGATCGCCAGCGAGGGCTGGAAAGTCCGCTACGAGACAGAGGCCGACCGCAAGCAACGCTATATTCGCCGGAATTCGGACGCCGGCGAGATCCCGTCCTATCTGCCACGAGCGGTCGTCTATCAAACGCGTTTCACCGGCCTGCTTCAGGGCGATCTGGGGCGCTCGACAGTTTACAACGATCCGGTGGATGAGATGATCTTGGCGCGAATGCCGGTGGCGGCTTATTTCGGACTACTCACGGCGATCATCACTTACGCGGTGTGTCTGCCGCTGGGCGTTCTAAAGGCGCTGAAACACCGGACTTTCATCGATTCCGCCAGCTCGGTGCTTATTTTCCTGGGCTATTCGATTCCCGGATTCGCACTGGGAGCGATCCTCCTGGTTTACCTCGGCGCGAGGATGAACCTATTTCCGCTGTTTGGCATGACGAGTCCGGATTTCGATCTGATGGATAACTGGAGCAAGATAAAGGATCTCGCCCATCACACGGTCCTGCCGCTCACTTGTTATGTCGTCGGGGGCTTCGCGATGCTCACGATGCTCACCAAGAACAGCCTGATGGATAACCTCTCCGCTGACTACGTGCGCACGGCGGTGGCCAAGGGCGTAAGCTTCCGTAAGGCGGTCTTCGGCCATGCGTTCCGGAACTCCATGATCCCAGTCGCCACCACCCTCGGCGGCCTCGTGGAGATTTTTATCGGCGGCTCATTGTTGGTTGAGACCGTATTCGACATTCAAGGTTTCGGGCTTTTGCAGTATCAATCCGTAGTCGCCCGCGACGGCCCGGTCATCATGGGCACCCTGACTGTCGCCGCGTTCCTAATGCTCATCGGCAACGTGTTGTCCGACCTCATCGTGGCGATGGTGGACCCAAGAATCAAATTTGAGTAATCATGCGACTGATAGGATTTCTCATCACTGTGCTCGGGGCACTTGCAGCGACAGGCGAAGTCCGTGGAATCGCGTTTCCCACCGCGCGCTGGTTTTTCGAGGCAAGCCGCACGGTGCCGCTGCTGAATTTCGAACGGGTGGCAGGCAAGGTTTTCCCGTGGTTCGGCTGGCTGAGCGTGGTGATCCTAATCGCTGCGGGGCTGTGGATGATCGTGCGCTCCTTCACCCGAGGGCCGCTCAATCCCATCACCCTTCGCCAGATGCGGCGCTTCCGCGAAATCAAGCGGGGCTACTACTCGCTGGTGATTCTGATTTTATTAGGCGGCGTCGCAGCGCTTGACCAGATGGTCGTCGGCAAGCGTGCACTGGCGGTGAAGCATGACGGGAAATGGACGTTTCCCGCGTTTTTGCCGAGTGATTTGAAAAACAAAGATTTCGGAATCACCGGCGAGCGCGAGGATGCACCGGCGGATTACCGCGAACTCAAACGCGCGTGGAAAAACTCCAAGGAAAATCGGGTCATCATGCCTCTCGTCCCTTATGATCCCACTGGCGACACGCTGCCGCCGCGTTCGCGCCCGCTCGTCCTGCGCGAGGGAATTTACTACGAATCCGGCAGCAACAAGCCCTACTGGGGACTCGCCGCACGCTATCATGACGTCACCACCGCCAAGATCCACCTGCGGCAAGCAATGCGTAACGGCAAGCTAACAGGACCATCAGACGGCTGGACTGCCGACGGGGTTTCCGTCTATCATGGCGATGTGAAAGCCGGTGAAATGGCTTCGGAAAACTACAACGGCGCAGGCACCAAAGAGGACTTCATCGCGCTGCCAAGCCACGGCTACCGGGCTATCAAATATCATCCGGCACCCCCGATGCCGTCTGAAGGAAATTGGCTAGGAACCACCTCGCAGGGCTATGATATGCTCGCCTATCTCTACGGCGGCTTGCAGGTAAATTTCAAAGCGGCCCTGATCTATCTGCCGCTCGTCTACGCCATCGGAATTTCTCTGGGAATGCTGATGGGCTACTTCGGCGGCTGGTTCGACATGATCTTGCAGCGGCTGATCGAGGTGTTTTCCAACACGCCTTTTCTGTTCATCGTGATCATCTTTTCAAGCATGGTGCCCGAGCGGTTCAAGGGGCTGCCGGTGATCCTAACGATCCTCGTCGTCTTCGGTTGGATGGGCCTGACCTACCTGATGCGCACCGCCGCATACCGCGACAAAGAACGTGACTACATCGCCGCCGCGAAAGTTCTCGGAGCAGGCACGCGACGGATCATTTTCCGCCACCTGCTGCCCAACACCGTCGCGATCATCGTCACCCTCGTGCCGTTCACCGTCTCCAGCCTGGTCTTCTCGCTGACCTCGCTAGACTACCTCGGCTTCGGCCTGCCGCCGGAATACGCTACTTGGGGCCGACTCCTCAACGACGGTCTTTCGAACCTCTCTTCACCCTGGCTCGTCACCTCCACCTTCATTGTGCTAGTCGGCCTGTTGGTCCTCATCACCTTCATCGGCGAGGCCGTCCGCGAGGCTTTCGATCCGAAAAAATTCACTTACTACCGCTGATGCGCCGATTCATTCCATGGCTTGTCCTTCTTGCTGCCGGGTTTTCCCTGCTGGTGGCGTGTCGGAAGGAGTCAGACACCTCGGTCCGCAAGCTCGGCTTCGACGCCTTTGTCCCGCAATATAATAGCTACATCCACAAATGGTTGCTAGAGCAGCAAACGCACACCAAGCAAGAAACCGCGCGGATCACTGCTGCCCTCGCCACCGCAGAGGGCGAGGCGAAGGCACTGCTCGAAGTCCAGGCCGAAGCCAACCGCAAGGACATCGAGAAATGGGACTTCCGTCTCGGTCTCGGCGATTTCCTCAAGTTTGGAAATCCCTCTGAAATCCCCGCCGACCTCGTCTGGGAAAACGGCATGGATCAGCCGGAAATGGGCGATCCGAACGCTAAAAAAGGGGGCGTTCTGCGCCGCCACATCCTCGACTTCCCGCCAACGATCCGACCAACCGGACCGAATGCTAATAACAGCTTCCGCGGGGATCTTTACGAATTGACCAACATGAAGTTGATCACCTTCCACATGGAAACCATGAAGCTCATCCCAGGAGTCGCCCGTGAATGGGCGGTTTCCAAAGACAAGCGGACGGTTTACTTCCGCCTTGATCCCGAGGCGCGCTATTCGGACGGACTCCCCGTAAAAGCCCGTGACTACCTGATTTCTACCTACGTTTATGTTTCCGACAATGTCGTCAACCCATACCCAAAGCAGTTCTATCGGGAAAACGTAGCACAGGTCGCGACATATGATGACCTCACACTCTCGGTGTCGCTGCCCGAGGCAAATTTTTTCGCTCCCATCACCGCCGGAGAAATGTATCCATCTTCCCCGAAATTCTACGAGGAATACGGCCCGGACTATGCAGAACGCTACCAATGGCGCTTTCCACCCACCACTGGCGCCTACGAGCTTAAACCTGATGGCTTGGTCAAAGGAGTTTCCATCACTCAGAGCCGCGTGCAAAACTGGTGGGCGAAGGACCGCAAGTACTACCGTTACCGTTTCAATCCCGACAAGATCGTCAACACCGTGGTGCGCGACGAGTCGAAGGCCTTCGAGCTTTTCCGTGCTGGCGAGCTAGATACCTTCCTCATCACCCGGCCTGAGCTATGGTATGAAAAATCCGAAATGCCGCCCGTCTATGACGGCTACATCGAGCGCACGACTTTTTATAGACGATACCCGCGCACTCCTTTTGGGCTCTATCTCAATGTCAGTAAGCCACCTCTCAATAACCTCGATGTCCGTATCGGTATCAACCACGCGATGAACTGGCAGAAGGTCATCGAAGTCATGTTCCGCGGTGACTATCAGCGACTCAATTCCTTCAACGATGGCTTCGGACCCCTCGGAGATTCCTCCATCGTGGCACGTCCCTACTCGATCAAATCCGCCCGCGAGGCCTTCGCCAAAGCCGGCTACACGGAAGAAGGTGCCGATGGGATTTTGAAAAAATCGGATGGCACCCGGCTGTCGCTCGCACTCACCTATCCCGGTCTGGCTATCTATGACCGCATGTTTTCTCTGCTGCGTGAGGACGCTAAGCCCTGTGGTATGGAGCTGCGGCTCGACGGACTGGAGCCCACCGTCGCCTACAAAAAAGAAATGCAAAAGCAGCATGAA
>JANMYL010000155.1:0-5647 GCA_031382045.1 Akkermansiaceae bacterium
GAAGCACGGATTCAAAGATGAAAATCGGAGCAAGCGCGAATGCTGTCACAAATCGCAATGCCTTCGACCACCCAATGCTCTTTCCTCCAGCTTTAAAAAAGCTCGGGTATTCCGCAGAATCGTCCAGCAAGAATTTCATCGAATCCTACTACAACCATCACCGCAAACACTCCGCCCTCGGCTACCAAACTCCGGCTCAATTCGAGGCCAAAACCACCCCTAACAATTAATCAAAATTTGGTCCAGAAATCAGTTGCACCTCAGGAGTAAGTGCGAGGGTGGGTAGAAGCAGGTGCGAGGGTGGGGGGTAGCAAGTGCGAGAACATCGCGTAACGTGAGTTTTGACAGGTGTCACAAATCTTGTTGTACGCGTAAGGGAACTCCCGTCACCGGAAATCAGCCCTTCATCCGACTCGACACCCGTCCTGATTTCGGCACGATTTGCCGGCTGTCCAACCACCACAACCCGATGTCCGAATTTCTCGTCATTCCCCGCCAAGACCACGACGCCCTCGTCTCCAAGGCCTATCAATCCCACGGTTACACCGAGGAAGAATCTGCAGAAGGTGCGAAACTGGCCGCCGAAGCAGCCCGCCACGGCATCCGCACCCATCACGCGCTCAAGGCATTGCACCTCGACCACCTCTTCGGCTCCGGTGCCGGTGGATGCGTGCCCGGCGCAGAAATTGAAGTTCTGCCATCGCGTTTCCCCGCCTCCGAGCGATGGAATGCCCACAAAAAACTCGGCCAATCGGTCGCCTACCGCGCCATCGACCGCGCTATCGAGCTCGCGGATCAATACGGCATCGCCCAGATCGCCGTGGACAATGCCTTCCACTATCTCTGGGGCGGAGGCTACGTCATGGAAGCCGCCGAGCGTGGCTACTACGCTTACACCAACTGCACGTCCACTCTCGCAGAAGTCGTCCCCTTCGGCGGAAAATTCCCCACTCTAGGCACCAACCCGCACTCGTGGGGTATCCCTGCCTACGAAAAAGGTGCGCCCCCGATCGTCATGGACTGGGCCACTGCCACCGTCGCCATGGGCCGCGTCCAAGCCCTGAAACGTGAGGGGAAATCGCTGCCTCCGGGTGCCGCCGTCGATGCCAACGGCCAAGCGACTACAGACCCGAACGAAGTCGCCGCCCTCCTTCCTTTCGGAGGTCACAAAGGCTACGGCATGTGCCTGCTCAATGAAATTTTTGGGGGCCTCATCGGCGGCTCCATTCCCACCCTGCGCGGACGTCCCCTTGGAATTCCCGGTGAGAAAAACACCGCGGTTTTCTATTTCCAAGTCGTCCACCCCGACGCCCTCTCCGGTGGAAATTTCGCTCACGGGCGCAGTCAAATGGAAAACCTCAAAGCGGTGATCGAGGACGTTCTCGGTCATGGCAATGAGAGCTCCATGCTTCCCGGCCAGATCGAAGCGGCTGCCCGAGTGCGCTCAGACGCCGCCGGTGGCCTGCTCTTTACCGAAGCGGAAATTATCGAGTTCAACGCAATCAACGCCGAACTTGGACTGCCTGCTTGGGACTTGAGTCGGCTTGCCAAAGCTTGAGAAAGTGGCGGCGCTCACGGGTCGGGTCGTCGCCATCAATACCAACAAGCAGTGGACTGGATGCATTTGATCCAACTCTTCAGTTCAATGTTCGCAGGGATTGGGCTTGAGTCGTTGGTGAAGTTTGCTGCTGAGAAATTGTATATTGCTCTCTGGGCGTCTGCCTCAGTAATTCCATCACACCGCACTGCATTGCAGCATATAAATTTCTCGCATTGAGTTCTCAAATCGTGCTCATGGATTCAGTGGAAAATTTTCTCAACACAATCGCGGATGTCGGTTGGGCGGTGATGCCTATGTCTCTCAGCGACGAGGAAGGTTTTCATTTGAAAAACGAGTGCATAGCGTCCCACGCAGACGGTGCTTTCCGGCGAGCCGGCGTGGGCCGCGGAAGCTCACTGCAAGTTAGAGAGGACATCCGCCGGGATGAGGTGATGTGGATCGAGCCCGGTGAGGCATCCGTGCACCAGGCGCGCTATCTCGCGAGCCTAGAAGTTCTGCGGCTCGCCCTCAATGAGCGGTTTTTCCTCGGGCTTTTCGACTACGAGGGGCATTTCGCCATCTATCCACAGGGCGCGTTTTATAAGGCTCATCTCGACCGCCATGCCGGCACCCAGGACCGGATCGTGACGGTCATTCTCTACCTGAACGAGGGCTGGAAGAGTGGCGATGGCGGCGAGTTGAAAATCTGGACCAGCGCCGAAGGACGCGATGGCTGCTACGAACTCATCGAGCCGCGGATGGGAACGATGGTCTGCTTCATGGCAGGGGATTTCTGGCATGAAGTGCTGCCCGCTAACAAGCAGCGCGCCAGTATCACTGGCTGGTTCCGCCAGCGGCCTTGATTGCAAGCCACCAACGTCGCCTGTGACAGCCGAGTGAATCGGGAAGCTGTCATTTGCCGCATCCGGCGTGCACCTCGCGATCGGCAAATCCGAACACTCGCCGAACTGTGGCCATTTCCTCGGTAAGTCGACCGTCGGTGTGACGCACAGTTAATGGTTCCTCAACTGTGACTTCGCCCGAGAAATCCTGCGAGTGCTGGCAGGCGAAAAGCGTGAACAACGGCAGCAAGGTTTCGCGGGGAATCACGTCTCGTAATTTCACAACCACAAGCCCTGCCGCGGTGATTCCATCAAGCGCGCGCTGCTTCTGCGGCGTGGGGAAACACAGCACGAACCAGCCGCCCTTGGCGAGATGGGAGACCGCCGCTCTCGCGTAGTCGCTCACATCGCCGCGCAGCTCGAAGCGAGCGTGGGCTTTTTGCGAATCCTGCGGGAGAATGCCCGTTCCCTGAGGAAAATATGGCGGGCTGCCGGTGATGAGAGGGAATTTTCTCTCCAACACAAGCTCGCGAAGATCACCGTGAGAACAATCCACCCGCGATCGAAGTCCGTTCTCGTCGATGTTCGATTGCAGCAGCCGATAACTGATTTTTTGAGCTTCGACACAAGTCAACCGCGCCTCCGCGCCCATTCCCCAGAGTGTCAGCAGCCCCACCGTGCCGATCCCCGTGCCGAGATCGAGATGCTCTACCACTGGCGGTGAAATCTGCAGCGCATACCAAGCGGTCAGCACGTCATCGACCGAATGCCGGTGGCCGCCTTTTCGCTGCGCGATCATCCAACCCGCCAGACCTCCAGAATCGTCTTGCCAAGGTTGATGCCCGGTCAAACCGACCGGACCGGTCAACGCATCAAGTGTGATTCGCTCACCAAGCTCATATTCGAGTTTGAGCCGCGCTTGTTGCCAGCCATTCAAGTCGCCTGTCGGGTGAAAGTGTTCTGAAATCATCGGTATTTGAATCATACCGATCCTATCCCGACGAGATCTCGGTCCTCCCGTGCGGACTCGAGAAACGACTCGTCCATCGAGATTGCCTGCTTTAGGTGGCTGCGAGCGCGAGGTCCCTCGCCTAGCGTCCAAAAATAACAGGCTAGATTGTAGTGGAAAACAGGCATTTCAAACAATGCCTTCGGGCCGCGGAGCAGTTGGTTGCAGGCAGCCAGGGTGTCGCCCGTCTCATGCAAGCAAAACGCCGCCCGCAGAAAAAATTCCGGCTCGTCCTCCGCCTTCAGGCACAGCAGGCGGGCTGTTTCCGAAGCTGCGTTCCACTGTTCGCGGGCCATCTGTGCTGCCAGCTTTAATTCCAGCGGTGCCCGCAAACGCTGCACCTCTGTGGGCAGGGCTTGAAGCTCGTAAAGAGCCTCATCTGCCAATCCCAGTTCCAGCCAGCCAGCAGCTGCACGTAACGTTTTTGTCACCACCATCCCGGCGACGCTAAAACAACCGCACCCCGCTTGGCAAACATTCCGATTCCTGAAATTTGCGCTTCAAGGCAGGAAGTCGTCCTTGATCCGAAACCAGCCCCTGAGACAAACTGCGATAGATTCCGATCAGGATTGGACAGACTCGGCCGCGCAGGTCTTGCGCTGCGGCGTTCTCGCCTAAGCTCCTGACCTACAAAGCCTGCAAATTAATTTCGACGAGTGGAGGAGGTGGGCGCTGACGTAAAATTCTAAGGCGAGTTTCGACGACAGGCCTCCCGATGGCGAGGAGTTCAACGGCTTGTCCTTTGAACTCGGGCGTGCAGAGGCTTCTTGGTTCGCTTGGATTCATGGCTGGATACGGGAGAGATTTGGTCCAAAAATCCAGCGCACACTGCATCTGGCCAGATCAAAAATAGCGTTTCCATGGGATTCTTTCTTGTTCGTGCCAGATCCGGGTTGCGGGAAAGTCCAACATGTGGAAGTTAAGTTCAGTCCGACTCACCATGGCAATCTCCACAACCCCGCCACCCAGCAGCGCACTTTTCCCCTTCGAGCTCGTCCGCCCGGAACTCGAACGGGTGGAAATCGCCATCCGCGAACAAGTCCGTGCTTTCGATCCCGCCGTCGAGCCCTACGTCGCATACATCTGCAACACCTCCGGCAAACGCATTCGCCCGGCACTCGCCATCCTTGTCGGTGGTGCGATCGGTGGTGTGACCGACGACCATTTAAAAATCGGAGTCATCCTTGAGCTCATTCACATGGCCACTCTTGTTCACGACGACATCATGGACGGCGCGAACACACGGCGGATGGTCCCCACTGCCAATGCGAAATGGGGCAACGCGCTTTCAGTCTTGCTTGGTGACGTGCTGTTCTCCCACGCCCTCACTCTCGCCACCGACTTCAACAGCATCGACATCTGTCGCAAAGTCGGCCATGCCGCCCGCGAAGTTTGCCAAGGCGAAATCATACAGACCCAGCGCCGCTTCGACCTTACCTTCACAAAGGCTGAGTATTTTCGGGTCATCGAGATGAAGACTGGCGCGCTCTTCGCCGCCGCCACCGGTCTCTCCGCGAATCTCTCCGGCTTAGATGCTGCCGCCGAGGCTTGCCTCTACAGCTACGGAATGAAACTCGGCACCGCTTATCAAATTTATGACGATTGCCTCGACCTCGTGGGTTCCGAGGAAGTCGTCGGTAAAACACTCCGCACCGACCTTGTTAAAGGTAAGCTCACTCTGCCCATTCTCAACCTGCTGGAAACCGCTTCTGAGGCCCAGCGCATGAAACTCAATAAACGCATCATCGACCAAGAACCACTCGATCTCCCGATCTTGCTTGGCATCGCTGAATACGAAGGTGCTATCGAGAGCGCTGTTGAAACCGCAATGAATTTGCTGGCTGAGTGCCGTGAAGACCTCGCTCCACTCGGTCAATCCGTCCACTCCGACGCCCTTGCTCAAATCACTTGGTTTCTGGCGGGTTTGTTGCAGAAATGCCTCAGGTAAGTTGCTCGCCATAACCGCCAAAACATTCTCGCCACTCGTATAGCACTTCGGAGTGCGAGAAGCTTGATTCGCGCCTACGGCAGTTTCGGCTTTGTCGGATGCGATATGGAGCTCTTCCCGTGACGAAAATAGGAAGAGCTCCAGACTTTCAAAAGACAGTTGTTATGCCATTCGGAATTTCATCTCGGTAAGGAAGCCTAAATTTCTAGCGTTTAAGATCAGCCGGCTTAATTTTTGCGAGACTCCTCCTGCTGCCGCTGGCGAGCTTGCTCCTGCTGACGTTGAGCCTGTTCTTGAGCGTGCTCTTG
>JANMYL010000278.1:0-12109 GCA_031382045.1 Akkermansiaceae bacterium
CTCACCTATCCCGGTCTGGCTATCTATGACCGCATGTTTTCTCTGCTGCGTGAGGACGCTAAGCCCTGTGGTATGGAGCTGCGGCTCGACGGACTGGAGCCCACCGTCGCCTACAAAAAAGAAATGCAAAAGCAGCATGAAATCGCATTCGGCGCTTGGAATATCACGCCTCCAGCTCCGGATTTCCATCAGTTTCTGCATTCCACCAACGCCTTTGACGAAAAGGGCAACCCAAAACCTAACACCAACAACACCTTCGTCTGGGCCCGTCCCGACACTGACCGTTTGAGCGAAATAGTCCGCAGTGCCGCCACCGAGACGGAACTCTCCCACGCCATGCGCAAGCTTCAAAATATTATGCATGACGAAGCTATCTTCGTTCCCGGCTTCACTATCGACTTCGTGAAAGTCGGTTACTGGCGCTGGGTTAAATGGCCGGATTGCGAGAACACCCGCTTCAGCCCTCCGGTCACCTACGAACCGCATGAAACCTACGTCATGTGGATTGATGAAAAAGTGAAAGCCGAGACCCAGGCCGCCCGCCGCTCTGGCAAGGTCTTCGCGGAAACTTCGCGAATCGTGGATGACTATCGCGTCCTCCCACCTACCCCGCAAGCCACACCAATGGAGGAAGCCGACAAACCATGAGCTCCGAACCGGAAAACATCCTCGAAGTGGACCAGCTGATCACCTCCTTCGAGACCGATTGCGGCCTTCTCCGCGCCGTCGATCACGTGTCATTCACCGTCCCAGCCGGAAAAACCGTTGGCATCGTTGGCGAATCCGGCTGTGGCAAGAGCGTCACCGCGATGTCGATTATCCGGCTACTTCCGCAGCCGTCTGGAAAAATCCTCGGTGGTCACGTCCATTTCGGCGGCTGCGATCTCGTAAGAGCCACCGACGCCGAAATGCGCAAAATCCGCGGTGGCCAGATCGGCGTGATTTTCCAAGAGCCGATGGCTGCGCTCAACCCAGTCCATCGCATCGGCCGCCAAGTTTCAGAAGTCTTCCGAATTCACAAAAAAATCTCAAAAAAAGATGCTTGGGACGCCGCCACCGAGATGCTCGAACTCGTCCGCATCCCCGCCCCTGAGAAGCGCATGATGGACTATCCGCACCATCTATCCGGCGGGATGCGCCAGCGCATCGTCATCGCCATGGCGCTCGCCTGCCGCCCGTCACTGCTCATCGCCGACGAGCCGACCACTGCGCTCGACGTGACCGTACAAGCCCAGATACTCGATCTAATGGCTCGGCTCCAATCTGAGATGGGCATGGCCACCATCCTCATCACCCACGACCTCGGCGTCATCGCCGAGACCTGTGATGACGTGGTCGTCATGTATGCCGGCCGCGTCGTCGAACGAGCCAGCGCAGAAGAACTATTTTCAAATCCACTCCACGCCTACACCAAAGGCTTGCTGCGTTCGATTCCCACCTTAGAAACGCCGTCCAAGTCCGTGCTCAATACCATCCCAGGCATGGTCGCCTCCCTCGCAGATCTATCACACGGCTGCCGCTTTTGCCAGCGCATGGGCCGCACCTCCGCTGTCACCCGCGAGCGCCCTGCATTCGCCGAAGTATCGCCCGGCCACTGGGTGGAAATATGTCCGGAATGTTACCAAACGACATGAGTCTCATAGGAGCTATATGACCCATCCCCTTCTATCAGTCCAAGATCTCCGCGTCCACTTCCCTGTGCGTACGGGCGTGATGCTGCGCCAAACCGGAGCCGTCCGTGCCGTGGACGGTGTGTCGTTAGACATCGCGCCTGGCGAAACGCTCGGCCTTGTCGGCGAATCCGGTTGCGGGAAATCCACGCTTGGCAAAGCCATCGTCCGCTTGCTCAAGCCGACCACTGGCAGCATCCATTTCGAAAATCACGACATCAGCCACGCCAGCCCGCGCGCGCTGCGGCCACTGCGCCGAGATTTCCAAATGATCTTCCAAGACCCCGCCGAGTCGCTCGATCCGCGGATGAGCGTGCGGGCCATCATCGAAGAACCCTTCATCATCCATGACCTCGGCACCCGTGCGCAACGCCTCCAGTGGGTAAACGGCCTGCTTGACCGCGTCGGCCTGCCCGCATCCTCCGCCGAGCGTTATTCCTTCGAATTTTCCGGTGGCCAGCGCCAGCGCATCGGCATCGCCCGTGCGCTCGCCTTGAAGCCCAAACTCATCGTCTGCGACGAGCCTGTCTCCGCCCTGGACGTCTCCGTGCAATCTCAAATCCTCAATCTCCTGGTGGAATTGCAGCAGGATTTCGGCCTTTCCTACCTCTTCATCGCCCACGACCTGTCAGTCGTGAAACAAGTCAGCGACCGCGTGGCCGTGATGTATCTTGGTAAAATTGTCGAACTCGCCACCGCCGAAGCAATCTATCAAGATCCGCGCCATTCCTATACCCAAGCGCTTCTATCCGCCATTCCCTCGCATGATCCAAAGGTGAAGCGAAAAAAAATCCTGTTGGAGGGAGACGTCCCTTCGCCGATTAATCCGCCACCCGGTAGCGCATTCGGGCACCGCATGAACCACCCACGCTACCCCGAGACCATCGGCGCGGACCTCTCGCTGAGGGAAATTTCTCCCCATCACTGGGTCGCCGCCGATCCCTGCTGCGTCTCCGCCGAGGACTGGAAAAAGCTCAATCCACTCCTAGCTACAACCAAAATTGCTCATCCCTAAACTGCTAGGCCAGTTTACCGAAAAATGAGTAAGCTTGATTCATCCTCATTACCGGCTCCCGTTAGAGAATACCTACAATCATGCCGAAGAGGACGGCTACGCCGAGCAGCCACCAATACCATTTCACGCCGAGAGTGCGATGTGGAGATTTACCACCAAACTCCCGGGCGACGAAAGCATCGTAGTCGAAATCATCGTCGGGCAGGTCAAGGCCGTCAGCAGATTTTTCCTGCTCCCACGATTTTTTGCGCAGCTTTGGGAATTTTTTCTCACACCCAGGACACGGCTTGCCCACGCGGACTTCTCGATCGCAGAAGGGACAGCTGTAACTGAGAATCTCTGGCATGATAAACCGTTTTGAATGAGCACCACCATGGGATAGCTTGCAAGCAAGAAGAATCACTTGGCATTCTGGCGACTGGCGTGGAAGTTCTGTGCGACATGGGATTAAGTCTTTCAGAATTACGCGATGGGTTGCCAGAAGGTGGACTATTCGGCGGCGGCGCGTGGCGTTGGTCTCCGGAGCCGCTAAAGCTACATCCAGCGGAGGCGCGTCAAATCATGTCGCTCGGTCATCCATTGGCACGATTCCAACAAGCGTGCGATGGGCTCTACCGGCGCAGCGCAGCAGAAAAACTGCCGGTGTGGCTGGCAGAACTGTTGGACAAGGGAAAACCGGAATGGCTGACTAAGCTCCAGCGTCAGCCGGCGACGGCAGAGCGATTTCCACGGGTCATACGGCCGGATTTAATTTTGACAGAGTCGGGATTCGCTATGACGGAACTGGATAGCGTGCCGGGTGGAATGGGCGTAACAGCCTGGCTATCGCAGGTTTACACCAAGGCCGGATTCGAGGTTCTGGGCGGGCCGACCGGAATGCTCGAAGGCTTTCGCTCACTCATGCCTAAAGGCGGCACAGTGCTTATTTCTGAGGAAGCACGAGATTACCGGCCAGAAATGGAGTGGCTGACGCACGAACTGGGCGAAGCATGGAAGGTGGCATCCGCCGAGGAATACGAGCTGGACGGGCGGAACGGGCAGGCGCTCTACCGGTTTTTTGAGCTCTTCGACTGGGAATCAATTCCCGCCATCAAGCGACTCGCCGATAAGGCAGCAGCAGGAGAAATCGAGATCACACCGCCATTCAAGCCGCATCTTGAAGACAAGCTATGGCTGGCATTGTTATGGTCTCCGGCTTTAAAAAAAGTCTGGGAGCAGACACTGCGAGGAAGCCATTTGAAGCGTCTGCGCGAGCTCATCCCTTTCGGCTGGGTGCTTGATCCCACACCACTGCCGCCGCACGCCGCCTTGCCGCGGATCAATGCACATTCTTGGGAGGAAGTGGCAAATTTCAGCCAGAAAGAACGCCAGTTAGTTCTCAAGATTAGTGGTTTTCACGAAATGGCCTGGGGTTCGCGCGGCGTATTCATCGGCCACGACATGCCCTCGGCGGAATGGTCAACACGGCTCCACACCGCGCTGAATGAGTCTTCAGAACAGCCGTGGATTCTCCAAGAATTCCGCGAGGGTAGGCGGGTCGAGCACCCGGTTTTCCGAGACGACGGCTCAGTAGAGATGATGCAGGGGCGTGTGCGACTTTGCCCTTACTTTTTCACAGACGAGGCGGGCGAAACTAATTTCGGCGGCTGCCTAGCGACGATCGTGCCCGCAGATAAGAAAAAAATTCATGGCATGAGCGATGGCGTGCTGGTGCCGTGTGTGATCGGATGACTTTCGGCTTTTAATGCTGCGATTGCTAACTTCATCACAAATCAGGCAATCTATCTTTCATATTTAGACGATACCCTGACGTAGATCTCTCAAAACCAATATAACCTCGCTCGCTGGCGCGGCGAATTTGAGCTTTCTCCGTTCCATCTTTGAGCTAATCTCAATAATCTTCTATCAATTCACTGTGCCCCGCATCATAGCTAAGTTTAACTATAGAGCGGTTGGATTTTCGGTGTTATTGGAATCCAAAAGTTTTATGGACGCACACTGGCCTTAAATAAGCAGCCTCTGTGATAATCCCAGATTCCCGTGACGCAAACAGAAACTTCGTTCTGACCGTTTCCAATCTAGTTCGGTAATGTTCACGCGTAGTAGAAATACTGTCAGCGTTTCGTTTGCCGAATATCCCGCCAGTTTGACATCACGCTTTGACTAAGCGCACAGCCATCGCTTGCGATACAGGCTTGTCTTTCCGCATGAGTGCTCTGCGCATTTTCGCGAGGGCCGAATTTTGTATCTGTCTGATTCGCTCGCGTGATACTCCAAACTCGCGGCCTACATCCTCCAGCAACATTGGCTTGAGACCGTTGAGACCGAAACGCTCGTCGATGATTCGGCGTTCACGATCATCGAGAGTGGCAAGTAAATCATCGATTTGTCCGCGCATGTCCTTGTCGCTTAAAAAATCGAGAGGATTTATGGCAGATTCATCTGCAGTGATTTCACTATGCTCTGTGGCTTCACCCGCATTGACCGGAGCGTCTAACGAGGTTGTGCGCTGCGCGGCTTGTTTGAGCATCGCTATTTTGTGATATGGAACACCCGTTTCCTCTGCAAGTTCTTCGTTGGATGGCTCACGGCCCAGCATTTCAGTCAGGATAGCTGCAATGCGCCTGATTCGCGCAATTTTGTCCACCATGTGAATAGGCAGGCGAACGGTCTTCGATTGGTTTGCCAGTGCGTGCTTGATTGATTGTTTAATCCACCAAGCCCCATAAGTAGATAATCTGCCGCCTTTCTGCGGATCAAAACGATCCACCGCCTTCATGAGGCCGATGTTACCTTCGGAGACGAGATCACTCATAGAAACACCATAACCTGCGTAACAACCAGCGATCTTCACAACGAGCCGAAGATTAGCGCGAATCATCAGATCGCGTGCTGCTTGGTCACCAAGTTTGATGCGTTCGGCAAGCGCGATTTCCTCCTCAACGCTGAGTAGAGGAGTGAGCGAAATTTCCTTGAGATAAATTTTTATACCGTTGTCTGAATCGTATGCCATATATGAATTAGTTAAGTTTATTTATTATAATATTTCGCTGAGGCTGAGATTTTGGATTCAAAAAATGATCCACCACTCGAAAAAAATCTCCGAACAATTTTGAATCCAATTTAAACCCTGCGGCGAAGACCATCATGCAACGGGCGATTACATTGATCGCCCGAAAACAAGCACAACCTACAATCAAACAAACTAAAATCATGAAACTACTATTCAAATCCCTAGCATGTATGCTAGGCCTTGTCGCATTCACAGCCGGAACGCTATCAGCTGCGGAAAAGAAAAACATCGTCGATACCGCAGTCGCGGCAGGCTCGTTCAAAACGCTAGCCGCAGCACTCGGTGCCGCAGGTCTAGTGGATACACTCAAAGGGGATGGACCATTCACCGTCTTCGCCCCCACCGACGAGGCCTTTGCCAAGCTTCCTGCAGGAACTGTGGAAGAATTGCTCAAGCCAGAAAATAAAGCCAAGCTGACGAGTATTCTCACTTACCACGTCGTATCTGGTAACGTGGAGGCAGAAGCTGCGATGAAGCTCAAAACCGCCACCGCCCTCAACAAAAAAGCCATCAAACTGGAAGTGAAAGACGGTGCGCTCTATCTCAATGCCTCTAAAGTGACCACTGCTGACGTGAAATGCACCAATGGCGTAATTCACATTATTGATACAGTATTGCTTCCACCAGCGGACGAAAAATAATTTCTATTTTTAGCCTCACTCCCGATGAGGAGCGAGTTCACACTTTGCCGTTTCCTAGCCGCACCGGCGAGGGAACGGCAAATTTCGCGACACGCCGATGGTGTTTGGCCTTCTTGGGCCTTACTGAGTGTTGTTGGTGTGACGACCTTACGATCTACCATCAAGAAAATGTTGTTCAAGGAAACCTTGGACATTTTCACGATCCTGAATACGCTGCTAGCGCAGTTAGTGATTAACCCTAGGCCTTCCATCCAAGTCTCCATTCTCCCGCGTGTAGCGGCAGGAGAACCACGTGCCATGAATGACTGCATCACCCACTATGGCAACTTAGTTTGGGGGATCGTTCGCCGCTTACTGAAGGATAACGCCGCTGCCGAAGACCTAGTGCAGGAAATTTTTACCGAGATATGGAAAAAAGCCGCCTTATATGATTCCGAGATCGCATCTGAGACTACTTTCATTGCACTGGTCGCCCGTAGGAGAGCAATTGATTTCCTGCGCCGCCAGGGACGCCAACCGGACTTCCAACCGCTGGAAGCTGCCGGATCCATTCCGGACTCTACTGCCCCAGAGCCTTCTTTAAATTGTGATCCAGAAGCAGTGAAATCTGCCATTGCTAGCTTACCCGACGACACCCGGCAACTCTTCCGCTTATTTTTCGAAGAAGGATTCACTCATCCCGAAATCGCGGAAAAAACTGCGCTTCCCCTCGGGACCGTCAAGACCCGCCTAAGACGTGGCCTGATAACCCTGCGCGAGCAACTCCGCCATGTAAGAATCTCTAACTCTCAGCCGGCATCATGAATTCTTACGATCTCAAGATCCGATTTGATGAGCTCTGCGCCGGTCACGCTCTCGGCGACCTTTCTATCGAAGAAGAGCACGAACTCGCCAGCCTCTGTGGGCAGCTCGGGCTGACGCCTGATGAATCTCTTGATCTACTAGCTGCAGCCCTCGATGTTGAGTTATTTCAAAACTCCTCAACGATTCTGCCGGATCATCTCACCCGACGCCTGCACGAATGGGCAGACCAAGCCGCCGAGCCACCGGCTACAACGATCATCCACCCGCGAGTTTCCACATGGAAGATGATTGCCAGCAATCCTGTGAGCGGATGGATAGCTGCGGCCGCGATGCTCTTATTCTCACTGATGATCACTCGTGAGAAACCAGAACTTTCACCGACACAAGCGGAGACACGTCTTCGCGCCGAAGCAGCCGATCTGATTGAGCGCAAATTCGCCGGAGCCGGAAATTTCGAACAAGTCGCAGGCACTGTCATCTGGAGCGATCAATTGCAGCAAGGCTATATGGCCCTTGAAGGCGTCCCGGTTAACGACCCGAGCCAGGCACAATATCAACTTTGGATCGTAGATCCGGCACGCGATCCGGATTCACCCGTCGATGGTGGCGTGTTCGATATTCCCACCGACGGTTCACCCGTCATAATTCCTATCGCCGCGAAGCTCGCTCTGAATAAACCACAAGCATTCGTCATCACTCTTGAACAACCCGGCGGTGTGGTGAAATCCAAACAGAAAAAAGTCGTCGCACTGGCCAAGGGCTGATGATGCCGCATGCAACGCATTACACTTGTCGGCAGAAATTCAGGTATATGGCTGGCAACCACTCGCGAGAAAACACACTCATCGCAGCTGCTAGAATTCTGAAATTTTAGGCAAATTGTATAAAAATTCTTTGCCACTGAGGTTATGGCAGACAAGGTGTCAGTAAATAATGTAAATTTTGTCTGTAAGTTCGCAAGCCTCCAGCCCGCCGCAGAAGTGGCCGATGAAGCGTAGCAAAATAGGCTGCTTCAGTGGCGGGGCCCTTCCTCACCTCCGCGGTTGGAGGCGCGGGCTCAAGACTTGATGCTGAAGGTGCTAACCAAAAACAGCACAAGCCATAAACGAACAAAAATAGAATATCCAATATCCTGATCTCATCAAAATCCTTCTCAAAGAAAGGTTCGAAAACGCCATCCCTATAATCTCCGAACTTCTCATAAACGCCGCCATGCTTTTCGAGTAAATTGGTCACATTGGCGCAGCCCCCAACGAGCGCAACGTTGAGGGCAGCAACGGCCATATCAACGGCTTTAAACCTCTTAGTGAGCCCTTAAAGCCGCTATCTCGAGCATATATCTCCATGGCCTCAGCACTCGCCGAGACAGCGGCAAACGACTCATTCAAGGCGTTTCCTGCACCCTCTCCGAAGCCGAAGTCCACTAGCACGACCTCAAGCCGAAAATCGCCACGGACATCCGCCGCATCTTAAACGCCGAAGAGCGCCCCCAAGCTCGCCAGCTGGGCCGAGCAAAACATCCCCGAAGCACTCACTGCCTTCAGTTTCCCGGAAGCGAGCCGCCAGCGCCTGCGCACCTCCAACATGTGCGAAACGCTTAGCTCACAAATCAAGCGCCGCACTCGAGTTGTCCGCCATTTTCTCAACGAATTTCCACTGCTTCGCCCAGTTACAGGCGTTCACGTCGAGATCTCCGAAGAATGGCAAACGAGCAATCCTATCTCCAACCCGAAACCAAAAAACAATCAAACTAACCTTAATAATCTAGCAGCGAAGATCTCAATCAGACAATTTCACAGAAAAAATTGCGCAGCAGCAAAACGATTCAATCATCGCTTAGTCTTCGCCACCATCACAGCGCGCAACCACCAATCCAGTGCAAGAATTCTCCGGGTCATAGTCTTCATTGCTGAGATGCTTAAGCGCAAGTGAACCGAGGTTCTTTCAATCAATTTTTAGAAGTAATTTCTTTGATGAGTGGACTAGGACTGAGGTCTTGAGTCGGCTTCGCCAGTATCGTCAGCGGAGCTGATCCGACTGCATGGACCGGACCAGTAGAAGTCTGAAGTGAACCGGAGCGCTTGATGACCTTGACACCGAGGAGCAATGATGTTAGACAAAGAATACTACAAATATATACAAGGCATGAATTCCAACCTAACATGATCCATCGTTTAGGCAGATAGTGACGTAGGGCTAAGGCTGTCCAAACGGCAAGGACTCCCACAAGTAACGCGACGAGGGAGAGCGGATTTCGAATCGGATCAGGTAATAAATGCGAAAAAAGGCGTCCTAATGATGACGCAGTTCCGGCTGAACCAAAAAAAAGAACAGACATCCAAATGAACGAGAGCTTCGGCTTCACGAAATTACTCGATTTCTCACGAGTGGGATTTCCTAGCACTTCTTGGACGGTCCGGGCAATAACATCGCGAGCTTCTTGGTCACCCATGCAAATCATGAGGCGACGGGACTCAAGCATATTAACCTTGGCCAGTCGCACCCGGCGTTGCTTCATTAAGATTCGGACTCGGAGCCGAGTATAAACTGCTAAAGCCTCCTCCTTCCTTCCTCTGCATTCATAAAGTGCGGTCGCCCAAGCACCAGGTTCTAATGATGATTCGAGGATCTCGCGTCCCACCCGCTCTGCTACTTCGGAGACGGTAATTAGTGAATTCGTATCCTTTACGACAGAAGCGGTGGTGTCTCTGGTTTTCATTTCTAACAATAATTATTAGCAGGCGAGATTTACTTCCTTAAATAGTGGGGGGCGTGGGGGACAATGGGGAATGCTGTCGCACCCTCAGGAGCGACAGGACGGGCGGGCGGCATCATAAAAGCGTCACTCTTAGGAGTGACACTGGCTGAATAGAAACTGTCGATCAAACTAGACAATTTCCCTTGAATCATGGTGGTGATTAGCTCACCTGCGGAGGTGGTGGTATCCATTCCACTGTTAGCTACCCGGGCTATGATGTGGTGGGGGCTTGAGGTGCTGGCAGCCACCTCGACGGTGCGGATGGCAACATGGGATTCGGTTTCAACATTGATCGTCTCGGAACCCGTTGAGGTGCTTGGTTTTGTTAAACTTTGAGTAAACGGAGTAGGGATTGCCAACTGAGATAGATTTCCTGAAATCATCCAAGAAATACCGGCCCCTTGAATAGGATTTCCGCTAGGTTTTTTCATGGATGAGATGATGCGCTCGTAAACGCCGGCCTGTAGTGAGTTTAAAACTTGATTACTGGTAGAAATTGCTGACACAGTATCGATTATCCGGCTCCTTTCGTCGAGGTGGAGTTTGGATTCGAGTGTGTTTACATGCGTGCATACCTCAGCCCCCCGAGCCTCAGCCCCCCATCCAGTTACAGCCAAGAAGAACCGAAGAGTGCTTGCTAGATTAACTCGACGGCAACTGTTAACCGTTATTTGGGTCTTTAATTGAGTTGTTTGCATGAATACAGCTAACGTTTGCTTATTTCTTGTGTTAATATTATCCCAATGTCAATCTTCACTAAGTAAGTTTCATGATTGATTTATTACGAACCCATAAAGCACCGCTTTCATCTCAAATCGCCTTGCCGATAGCCTTATTGCTCGCAGGAGTGTTTGGTTTCGGAATTTCCATAACTCAGCCGTCTGCCACTCACACAAGTGCCGTATCGCCCAAGTTAGAAAAGTCTCTTGAAATTGCTGATAACCATCTCGTGGTGGGTCGAGAATTAGAAAAAGTCCAAGATTTCACTTGTCTGCCGGTGGCTTTGCAAGAATCGGTAGATTTCTGTTCGAGGAGTGTTACAAATGAACGTAGTTTTGTGATTTTTAAACGTGGCACTTGCGTGATCGTCAGGGAGCCGTGCAAAAATCCGACAACGGAGGCTATAAATATCCTCGCGAAGTGCCATGAAACGACTGCTCGGTTTGTCTCGGAAATCACTACCGACGGCGATGTGATCGTAGCCTTCAAAGCTCCCGTGTTTCAACGTTTCGATCCATCCGAAGTCAAAAATTTAAGGCCTTGGCTCAACCAATTTTCCACCGCTCTACTCGCGCCCGAGGAAAGTGTGGCTGCAGGAGACGGCTGGATTCCCCCGGATGGCGCTCAAATTGGACTACTTGCGCGCCGTCGCTTGCTAGAGGATGCGGTCAATTCAAAACCAATTTGGATTGTCCGTGCCAAGGATCGTATCAACCTTCTTCGCTGAAAATTGTCACGGCCTCCGCTGGTCCGACTGATTCATGTTAGAATTCTGGACCAAAAGACACCAGAATCCACTCATGACTCCCTGCAAACCAAGAAAGCAATACACTCACGAGTTCAAGGCCCAAACCATTGAACTGCTTGCCCTCGGCAGACCCGTCTCGGAACTAGCCTAAGAACTCTCCATCATTGCCAACCTCCTTTACTCCTGGAGAAACAGCTTGCAGGCTGCGCAGCGGACGCCCTGCGCGGGCTGCGGCGCGAAAACGCCCTTCTCCGCCAGGAAAACGACATTTTTAAAAAAGCCGCAGTTATCCTAGGCACCAAAACTCAATTCAACCAAGCGCGATGATCGAGAGCGCCCACCAATAAACCGGACACGGCATCCGCCCCATTTGCCAGGTTCTGGGAGTTTCGCACAGCAGCTACTATCATGTCTCTGAGCCGAATCGACCTTTGCTTGCGGTGCATCGTCGGCTGGGCCTTCGCCGACCACGTGCGCGCCGAGCTCGTCACAGACGCCCTCAAACAAGCCCTCGGCACACGCCAAACCCGCTCCCGTCCTCATCTTCCACAGCGACCGTAGGAACCAATACGGCAGCCGTGCGCACCGGCAGATCCTCGAAGTCGCAGGCATCCTCGAGAGCATGTCCACCCGCGCAAATGTCTACCACAACGCTTGGACCGAATCATTCATGGGCACTC
>JANMYL010000298.1:0-3671 GCA_031382045.1 Akkermansiaceae bacterium
CGGGGATTGAGATACCGCCGGGCGAGAAGGAGGCTGAAGGATCGTCTTTTGATGCCGCTTGCTAACCCGCAAGGCGTGGCGGGGCAAGTGCGGGTGTCGAAAAGGTGAAACGGCTAAGCCGCTATGGCGATGGGATCAATCTGCGCTTGGCAGGCCGAGCAGCTCGATCAGGCGCTGCAAGTCGTCATCGCCATAGTATTCAATCTCGATTTTGCCTTTTTTCGAGGAATGCTGGATAGAAACGTGGGTGGCGAAATGCTCGCGGAGCCGGTTGGTGATGGCGCGAACGTGGATGTCCAATTCGCGGGCGGCGGGGGCTTTTTTCGATTCGCCAGATTCTTGGGGGCCGTCGTTGAGGAAACTTTGGACGAGTTTCTCGGTCGCGCGGACCGTCAACGTGCCGCGGATGATGCGGTCGGCCACCAAGAGCTGGGTATCGTGATCCTTGATGGCGAGAACGGCCTTCGCGTGGCCGACGGTGAGGCGGGCTTGGGCGACGAGCATTTGCACATCGAGGTGTAGACCGAGCAGGCGCATGGCATTGGCGATGCTGGCGCGGGATTTACCGACGCGGGCGGCGATTTCATCCTGCTTGAGCGAGAATTCTTCTGCGAGGCGGACGTAGCCTGCGGCTTCTTCCATCGGGTTGAGATCCTCGCGCTGGAGGTTCTCGATGAGTGCCATTTCTAGGACGTCGCGGTCGGAAGCTTCGCGCTCGATGACAGGGACGGTGGTGAGGCCAAGTTTTTTCGAGGCTCGCCAGCGGCGTTCGCCAGCGATTAGCTCGAATTTACCGTCCACCATGCGGACGATGAGAGGCTGGATGATGCCGTGCTGGCGGATCGACTCCATGAGGTCGTCCAGCGGAGATTCTATGAACTGAGTGCGCGGTTGGAGGGGGCTGGGGACGACTTGGTCGAGGGGGACATCACGAACGCGTTTGAAGTCTTCCGGCGCGATTAAGCCGTCGGTTGCTGATGGCGTGACACTCTTTTTAATGAGTGCTCCGAGTCCTTTTCCGAGTGCCTGTTTCGCCATGGGAGTGGGAGCATGACGCAAAGCCGCCGGGAAATCCAAGCGGAATTCAGCCAAGCTTGACGGAAGCCGAGGCAGTGGGCATCCATGCGGCATGAAATTGACATTCTTCGTCCCTTCTCTAGCCGTCATGGCGCTGGCCGCTGGCCATGGATTCGCGCAGGATGGTCCGCCGCCGTTAGCTCCTTTGCCGAAGATTGCAGCGGAGGGGATTTCAGCCGCGTCCGCCTCTGCAGCACCGGCGGAGGTGGTGGCCTCGGCTTCAGCCGCCGTCGCTAGCCTAGGGAATGAGGTGGTGATGGGGCGCTATCAAGTCGCGGTGGAGCGGATGAATCCGCAGTGGAAAGAGGGCATCGCGGCCCGAATGGGTGGCATGAAGAAACTCGAAGAACAACTTTCGGGAGTGGCCCGCCAGATGGTGCAGCAGG
Organism: Akkermansiaceae bacterium; assembly: GCA_031382045.1. Classification (GTDB taxonomy): domain Bacteria; phylum Verrucomicrobiota; class Verrucomicrobiia; order Verrucomicrobiales; family Akkermansiaceae; genus Luteolibacter. The sequence goes on from JANMYL010000298.1 coordinate 1,464, forward strand.
GGATCAGTATGATTTCCTTCAAACCCCAGGGGCAACCCCGGTCCTACGAGGTCGGGCCCGGTAAGAAGTTGGAAAGGGTCGATGGCAAGGAAGTCGAAAGCCTCATTTTCACTAAGTGGCTGGTGTTGGTGCCCACGGCGACTAAGTTTCGAATCCTTCGTGAAGGGGAGACGAAGCCGCTGGTGATCGATAGCATCGGCTTCCAGATTGCAATTTCGGAAAAGGGACGGAACGAGTGGACTTTCATCGATGGCTCGGGCTTGACGGTGAATGATTTGCGCAGCTTGTTTGGCACCTTGCCAAAGGACTTGCAATTCCCACCCCTGGAAAAACGCGAATCTCGCTAGTATCATGGCCATAGCAGCAAAAAAGAATGTTGTTTCGAAGGAGAAATTACTGCACCGCAAGCTCATCGCATTGTGGAACCGGGGGCAGAGTCAATACTGCGAGATCCGCGGCTCGGAAATCCACGGGCGCGGTGTTTACGCGACGACTTTTATCCCTAAGGAGGTTAAGATTATCGAATACGTCGGCGAGTTGATCGACAAGGAGGAGAGTGAGATTCGCGGGAATTCGCTGCACGCTAAATCCCTCGAAACAGGCGATGCTGCGGTTTATATTTTTACGCTTTCCAAGAATTATGACATCGACGGCAACGTGCCATGGAACACGGCGCGATTGATTAATCATTCCTGCGCACCAAATTGCGAGGCGTGGATCGTGGGTCGGAAAATTTTCATCCACTCCCTCTGCGATATCAACGCAGGTGAAGAGCTAACCTTCGACTACGGCTTCGATGTGGATTGTTATGAAGACCATCCCTGCCTCTGCGGCAAGGCAGGCTGCATTGGCTATATTGTAGGTAGAGCTCAGTGGGCGGAGCTAGAAGCGCGCCTGAAAGCGAAGGCTTGAGTCTGCTCAGCCCTGCATTAATTTGACGCCCCACCAAATCAGGCAACCGGTGGCGGCGAGGAGAAGTGAAAGGAGGATTAGACTTCGGTTTTGGTCGCGCTGGATGTTGGTCACTTCGCCCCGAGAGACAAGCTCGCCGTGCGCTTTCATCCGGATGCGATCCTCGAGTTCAGCAAGCGGCGGCATCGTTCTCTCTCTGTCCATTTGCTCTTGAGCAAGTTTTTTGGGGATTGCGGCGCACTCTTTTTGGAGGAGGAGGAGTCGTTGCTCCGCTTCACGGAGTTCGTTAAGTTCCAAATCTTCTTTCAGAAGGGTGCTACGGCTCATGGGGTGTGAGATGGGTTGGATTATTTGGCGAGGTAAGCGAGAAGTGCCAAGCTGCCAAGGATGACAAGCGGCAGGTTGTAGGCGAATCCGTTGCGCAGGTTTGCCATGAACTCCGAGCTGCCAGTGTGGCGACTGCCCGCGGTGCGGCTGCGTTTTGAGGCCCGGCCGAAAATAGCGCCGCTGCGGCTGCCTTCGAAATGTGCCGCGGCTTGATCGTATTCATCTGTTGCGATGTCGATGGTCATGGAGGCTTTTTCGAGTTTCTCGGAAAGCTGATCGCGGCTCCAACTTTCGGGATTGAATTTTTGAATCTTGTCGAGGTGAGCGGCAAAGCAGACCCGACACTGTTCCAAGTCCTCAGTCTCCTGGCGCATTTCGAACAGTTCGCGGTCGATCAGGGTGAGTGAGGAAGTGAGTTTTTCGGTGAATTCGACTTGTTGAGAAAGAAATCCGCGCTTGCGAGTGGTGAGCTCCTCTAGCTCGCTTTTCTTGCGCTCGAGCTCCTCGCGTTGGAGCTGGATCCGGTCGAGTTCGTCCTGCGCGTCCCTGAGTTTACGGTCGTAATCTTCGTCGCGATTGGAGCCGGCCGCTGACGACATTTCCATTTGAGTCGAGCGGATCTTGATGTGGTGGGTGTGTTCGCCGGGTGCTGCCATATAAAGAGAGGGTAAAACAGATGCCAATCCCATAACCGAAATCATTTTTTGCATCCAGCGAAATATTTCAGCTTTGTTGACAATATTTCAGGCCGTGGGTGCAAGTCGCGTGGGCCATGTCGCAGTAGCATTCAAACATTGGAGGGACGTGAACGACTGTTATTGTGAGCCGCTACTTGGGAGCTTTGGGCAGCAACGAATGATCGACTGTCCTGACTTCTGCTCTGAGATTAGAAGGGTGCGGCTACTTTTTCTTCGCTTGGCTGAGGGCTTGGGAGAACCAGTCGTTGTTGGAGGCCGCGCCGGGTTTGAA
>JANMYL010000300.1:0-4996 GCA_031382045.1 Akkermansiaceae bacterium
CGACAAAGCAATTCGCGCGCCACGGCCCGCGCCAAGTTGGCGCAAGCGCCGGTCCGCCCAGATCCACCACGCCAGCGACAGCAGCGGAATTGCCAGGATAATAAGGATGACGACAGGCATGAGATGGGATGGAAGCCCGGAGATGGGAAACTTGATTTTGAGCGGGGATCAACCAAGCGCAACGGGAAAAAACCGCGATGTCGGCGAATCACCTCGCCGGTCACTTCTTAATACCCCGATTGCTTCCGATAAATCCTAGCCTCGCATCACCATCCGCGCTAGATCTCACGCCATGAGCGATTCGATCTCCGAGCTGACAGCCCAAATCCAAACTTTCGTGGATGCCCGCGAGTGGAGGAAATACCATAATGCCAAGGATCTCGCCGTGGCCATCGCCGCAGAAGCTGGCGAACTCATGCAGCATTTCGTCTGGCAACAGGAAGAGCAGATTGAAAAGCGCTTGGAGAAAAACCGCGAAGAAATTGCCTCAGAGATCGCCGATGTGGCCATCCTGCTGTTTGAATTCGCGGATAATCTCGGCATGAATCTCGGCGAAGTCATGCAGGCGAAAATTGCCTTCAACGATATCCGCTACCCGGTGGAGAAATCCCGCGGTAACAACCTGAAATACTCGGAATTGTGAGCGACGACCACGAATCCCCGCGCCCGCCGCGGCGCAAGCGCTACAGTGGAAAAAATCCCCGCCGTTTCGAGGACAAATACAAAGAGCACGATCCAACGCGTTACGGAGAAACGATCGCCAAGGTCATAGCCTCCGGAAAAACCCCGGCGGGCACACACATTCCCATCTTGACGGCCGAGTGCCTCGACGCACTCCAGTTAGAACCCGGCATGAATGGCGTGGACGCGACTCTCGGCTACGGCGGCCACGCTCTGAAAATTCTTGAGAAAATCACTCCTCAGGGAAAACTCATCGGCTTAGATCTCGATCCACTGGAGCTTCCGAAAACCGCCGCCCGACTCTGCGGCCTCGGCTATGGCGAAGATCGTTTCGAGGCAGTGCGCTCCAACTACGCCGGCATCGTCAAGGCGCTGGCAGAACGCAGCCTGGCAGAGGTGGACTTTATTTTCGCCGACCTAGGTTGCTCCTCAATGCAATTTGACGACCCATCCCGCGGCTTCAGTTTTAAAGCCGCGGGACCGCTCGACATGCGTATGAATCCCGCACGAGGTCTCTCCGCCGCAGATTGGCTGGCTAAAGTCAGCACAGAGAAACTCGAAACCGCCCTGCACGAACATGCGGACGAGCCCCGCGCCGAGTCGCTTGCGCTTGCGCTGGCGGGCCACTCGTTCGCGGACACTCTCGCGCTAGCCCGCGCGATCCGCGAGGCCGTCCGCATCAGCGACGAGGACGAGCGCGAACTCACCGTCCGGCGGGTTTTTCAGGCAGTCAGGATCGCAGTGAACGAGGAATTCACCGCGCTCGATGCGTTTCTACGGGTTTTACCGAAGTGCCTGAAGCCCGGTGCGCGCGCAGCAATTCTAACCTTCCACTCAGGCGAAGACCGCCGCGTGAAACAATTTATGAAGCTGGGCGTCCGCGATGGAATTTATTCTGAAATGAGCGACGGCCCCATCACCGCCGGCCCGGAAGAGCGGCGCTTGAACCCGCGAAGCAGCGCCGCCAAACTGCGCTGGGTCACCCGCAACGATTGGTCCAACGAAGGGAGGCTTTGCAAGTCGCCCGGGCCATGCTAAGCACCCAACCGATGGCCGAAACCAACAAGCCCAAATCCGGCGGCGGATGTCTCCTCAAGCTGCTATTCTTGATTCTGCTGGTGCCCTGTATCGGTCTCGCCATGGCGGTTTTTTACGCCGTCCAGCCACAGGATTTGACCGATCTCGGCGGCTACCGATCAGCGGCCGCCAAGCCCGGAACCCACCGAGAAATAAAGGCGGTTTTGAAGAATGCCATCAGCCGCGGCTACCCCGTCACCCTCACGGAAACCGAGATTAACCAGTGGTTGGCGCGCAACTTGTCTGCCAAGCAAGGTGGGCTTTTCGAAGGGAGGGTCACCCTCAAACGCGTCTGGGTGCGCCTCGAAGACGGCCGGGCAGAGGTGGTGATGGAGCGCGATTTCCTGGGTAAGCCTTTTACCGTATCGATGTATCTGCAAGTCGCTCGGATGGAAGGTCCAAAGGGCACAACCACGGAAATCGAGAGACATGGCGGCCCTTACAATAAAGATTTCCCCAATCCACCACAAGGCGGGCGCTTCGGAAAACTCGTGGTCCCGCAGGGCTTCCTCCTGCTAGTGATGCCCGCCTACACGAAGCTCGCCGCGGTATTTCCCGAGGAAATCGAGCTCGCGTTCCGCGAAATGTCGCGCATCACCATCGAGAACGACCGCCTCATTCTCGACCCCCGCGAGCCGATGGGCCAACAAGGCATGCCGAAAGTTTTCTAATTAAAAATGAACCGCCGCATTCTGTTTCTGGGATTCTTTCTCACAGCGCTGATCCACGCGGAAGAAATCCCCCGCGCCGTCCAAATTGTCGAGCCGCCAGAGTCACTCAAGCTGGATGGCATGGACCTCGTGATCAGCCGCACCATGCAATTCCGCATCTCTGGCGGTGAACCTAGCGACCGCACAGCCGTCTCCCAACTCACCGAGGACGCGAAGGATGAACTCCTCCGACTGACCGAGGAAAAGGACGTTTGGAAAATCCCAGTCAACATCGTTCTCCACGGAAAATCCAGCGATCCCATGCCACTGCGGACCATGGCAACTCAGATTATTAGTAGCGATGTCGGCTACAGCCTGCGGCTCGATATCCACCTCAGCCACGGCATCGAGCCCGAGCGCTTGAAGCAGGCCGTCACCTCCGCGCTCATTTACGAACGTGTCCTCCGCGGGCTCACTGGGACGAAATCCGACACCCGGTTTTCCATACCACCTTGGCTGGTGAGCGGCCTCCGCGAAGCCACCTCATGGCGGCTTAATCAAAGCGACCGCAGACTTTACGAAGCGCTTTTCAAAACCGGCGGACTCTTCAAAATCGACGAACTCTTCGCCCTTGGCGAGCGCAGCTTCGAGGATATGGATGCAGCGATGCGTGCCGCCTTCCGAGTCTCCGCCGGCTCGCTCGTCATGGCCCTACTCCAGCAGCCACAAGGCAAGGAAGGCTTCCGCCTCTTTCTAACCGAGGTCGCCGCTTACGAGGGAGAAATGCCCGCGCTTTTGCGCAAACATTTCCCCGAGCTCAACTTGTCCGAGACCAGCCTCTCGAAATGGTGGGTGCTCCAGTTAGCTAACATCGGCGACCGCAATCTCGCCACAGACATCCTCACCGTCGCCCAGACTGAGGCAGCACTCAACGAGGCGCTGCGACTGAATTTCAGCACTGCCCAGGGCATACTCCAACAGAAGGAACTCGTTGCTTGGCCGGAGCTCGCTGCACTTCCCCAGCCCACACGAATACAAGCAGTTAGCCTAGCTCAAGACGCCCTCGTCCGTCTCAGCTATCGCTGCTTCCCCTCATACCGACCGCTCCTCGCGGAGTATCAGATTGTCCTCAACGCCATCGCGACGAATAAAACCGGCGAGGTTGCCAACCAGCTAACTGCCCTTGATGAGCGGCGCGTCACCATGAAAGCCAAGGCCGAGCTGGCCCGCGACTATCTTGATTGGTTCGAAATCACCCGCGCCCGCGAGACCAGCGGTGCCTTCGACGACTACATGCGCCTGAAGGACCGTCTCAAGGCCAACCCACATAACCGCACCGACGACCTCTCGAAATATCTCGACCGCATGGACGCCATTTTCAGCCGCGGGGCAGATCCGCCGTAATGCCGCAACTCGCGGTTGCCATTTTGAAATACGATGCAACGGTCACGTCTATGAATCGAACCAACCAAATACTCACTGCAGTTTCCGCCAGCCTTTTCGCCAGTAACGCGCTTGCCGAGCCACTCGCTGTGGGCTCGCCAATGCCCAACGTGGAACAAAAAAACCAGGACGGCCAACTGGTGAAACTCGTCGAGACCGCAGCCAAGGGCTTCACCCTCGTCTATTTCTACCCAAAGGCCGACACCCCCGGTTGCACCAAGCAAGCATGCAGCCTCCGCGATTCCTACGCCACGCTGACAGATAAAAGCGTGAAAATCTTTGGTGTGAGCGCGGACAAGCCGTCTTCCCAAAAGGCTTTCAAAGACAAATACAAGCTACCTTTCGATCTCCTCGCCGACTCGGATGCAAAAGTCATCGACGCCTTCGGAGTGCCAAAAACCCTCGGTTTTGCCAAGCGCCAAGCTTTCCTCTTCAAGGATGGCAAACTCGTCTGGAGCGACAACGCGGCCTCCACCGAACAACAGGCCGAGGACGTCTTGAAATTTCTCGCCACCCAGTAAATTAGGCTGTCGTGGCAGTCTCAATCACAGGCGTCGGCTGCGATTGACTTTGATTAAACGACATAAGGTGAAAGAATCGCTGATACAGGGACGTTTTTGCCCAGTCGTATTTATGAAAAATCTTTTCTGCTCTTGCGCCGTTTTTGTCTCACTCGTGACCGGATTTTTGGCGAGTTGCGAGCGCGTGCCATCAAAAGTTTCGCGTGAAGCGGCAACGATTGAGGAACCCACGCCGCTAGTGAAAGTTTCCTTGCCTGAAAAAATTTCGTTCAACGAGCACGTTCAGCCGATCCTTTCTGAGTATTGCTATCATTGTCACGGCCCGGATTCGGGAACACGCGAACCGAAAAAAGCGCCGCTACGACTCGACCGAGTGGAAGACGCATTCATCCCACGCGACGATGGCCAGCCAGTGATCATCAAGGGAAATCCAGCGGGATCGATGCTCGTGAAGCGTATTCATGAAACAGATCCAGACTCGATTATGCCGCCGCCGAGGAGTCATAAGACGATGAAATCGGAGGAAATCGCGATCATTGAGCGCTGGATCGAGCAAGGCGCGGAATACGAACCACACTGGTCTTTCGCTCAAGTCAAAAAGCCGCAAATACCCGCAGCAGGCGC
>JANMYL010000053.1:0-8985 GCA_031382045.1 Akkermansiaceae bacterium
TCAATGTCTCCCGCGAAGACGCACAGGCCTTCTGCGGGTGGCTCACCGAGCGCGAGCGCAAGGACGAGCGGATCGCCCTCACCCACCACTATCGACTGCCGACCGATTTGGAGTGGAGCATGATGGTCGGACTCCGCGAGGAAGAGGGAATCAGCCCCGGCTCGCGCGACGCTCGCAAGCAGAGAACCTACCCGTGGGGCAATGTCTGGCCACCCATCGGCAAAGTCGGAAACTTCGCCGACATCGCCGCCGACACCGCCGGCAGCGTGCCGAGCGACCGTATCATCCCCGGCTACGACGACGGATTCGCCTTCACCGCCCCCGTCGGCTCATTCCCGGCCAACGCCTACGGCCTCTTCGACCTCAGCGGAAACGTCCAAGAATGGGTGGAAGACGATTACTCCAAGCTCGGGAAAAGCCTGCTCGGCGCCCTGCGCGGCGGCTGCTGGATCACCGGCCAGTCCGAGAACCTGCTGACCGGCTCGCGCAACGCCGTGCCCCCAGATTTCCAAGACGCCATCTACGGCTTTCGAGTCGTTCTTGCCAAAGTCCCCATGAAACCCGAAAACTAACTTGTTCTTAGCTCCTTACCCCTACCCAAACTCATGGTTGAAATCCGACTCTCCTACGAAGGCGACCTGCACTGCAGCGCCACTCATCAGCCCTCCGGCAACACCTTGGTTACCGACGCCCCACTCGACAACAACGGCCGCGGCCAAGCCTTCTCACCCACCGATCTTCTCGCCACAGCCCTCGGATCCTGCATGGCCACGGTCATCGGCATCGTCGCCAAGCGCAAGGAAATCGCCGTGGAAGGCATGACCGTCACTGTGCGTAAATTTATGTCCGACGACCAACCACGCCGGATCAAGCGCTTAGAACTTGACCTCGCCATCCCGCTTCCCGCCACCCATCCCGACCGTAAATTACTCGAGAGTGCCGCCCGCGGCTGCCCTGTCCACCATAGCATCCACCCGGACATAGAGGTCGTCATGCACTGGACTTGGCTGGAAGGTTGAAATTGCGCCACGAAGAAGCGCCGCTGTATCTGGAAGGCTTGGACAGCTCTGACATGTCCCCGCAGTCCGAGAGCACCGTGCAGTCCGGCAATACCCCACTCGCATGAAATTCGCCCAATCCCACCTCTCCTATTGCACCAATATTCACCCGGCGGAGACTTGGGCGGAAACCCTAAACGTCTTACAAACTCATGTTCTCGCTGTCCGCGATCGCCTACTAGAAACCCCAGCGTTGGGAGCGGATGAACCATTTGCCATCGGCCTGCGGCTTTCCGCGGTGGCGGCACGGGAGCTTTTGGCGGAGGAAAACCTCGTGAATTTTAAAAAATGGCTGATGGAAACAAACACCTATGTGTTCACCATTAATGGCTTTCCCTACGGCAGCTTCCACAGCACGCGGGTGAAGGAACAAGTTTTTAAGCCGGATTGGACAGAGCGCGCACGGGTGGATTACACCAAGGATCTTTTCAAAATCCTCGCGGCCATAGCCCGCCCCGGCACAGGAGCCTCGGTTTCCACCTTGCCCGGCTCGCACAAAACCTTCGGCGCAAATGAAACGAAAATTCTCGAAAACTTGATCGAACTGGCGACGTGGCTTGATGCACTGGCGGCAGAAACCGGCCACGATTTCCACCTCGGTCTGGAACCGGAGCCACTCGGCCATTTTGAAAATACGGCAGAGACACTCGCGTTTTTCCAGCGACTGCACGCGGCAGCACCGGACGCGGAAATCATCCGCCGTCGGATCGGTGTGAACTACGACGCCTGCCACTTCGCGCTGGAATATGATGCCGCCCATGAATCACTCGACGCGCTAACCGCCGCCGGCATCCGGATTTCCAAGATTCACCTCTCCAGCGCGCTGGCCCTCGATCCACGCGATCCGGCGGCGCTCGCGGCGATCCACCACTTCGACGAGCCCGTGTATTTTCACCAAGCTCTGTTACGGCGGGAGGATGGCGAGATCACGAGATTCCTCGACTTACCCGCATTTTTCACCGCCGTGAAAAGTGGATCAGTAGATCCAGCGACCTTCGAGGAAATGCGCGTCCATTTCCACATTCCACTCGATACCGAGCCAGCCCCGCCCCTGCGCTCGACCCGCGACCAAACACGCCAAGTGCTTCGCTGGAAAAGCGAGCACCCTTCCGCCTGCCCGCATTACGAAATTGAAACCTACACTTGGGGTGTGCTCCCAAGTAACTTGCAACGCCCCGTCGAGGAACAAATCGCCGGGGAATACGCTTGGGTATTCGCGCAAGCATGAGTCGTGAGTTGCCAGATGCAAAAATCCGGTGTTACTTCGCGGCCATGTCTGACATCAAAATCACACTCCACACCACCGCTGGCGACATCAACGCGCGGTTCTTCGCGTCCCAAGTCCCGGTCACCTGCGCCAATTTTCTCAACCTCGCCAAGCGCGGTTACTACGACGGCGTGGCCTTCCACCGCGTGATCGCCAACTTCATGGTCCAAGGCGGCGACCCGACTGGCTCCGGCTCCGGCGGCCCCGGTTACAAGTTTGCCGACGAAATCGACCACTCGCTCAAGCACACGAAAGCTGGCATTTTCTCAATGGCCAACGCTGGCCCCAACACCAACGGTAGCCAATTCTTCATCACTCATCTCCCCACGCCTCACCTAGATGGTAAGCACGCAGTCTTCGGCGAGGTCATCACTGGCCAAGACGTCGTCAATAAAATCGCCAAGGGCGATAAAATCACTTCCATCACCATTCACGAGGACACCACTGCTTTATTCGAAGCTCAGAAGGACAATCTTGAACATTGGAACTCGATTTTGGACCGCTGAACTCGCAAAGCATCCACGGGGAGCACACGCGCCCTCGCGTGTTGTCTTTGGCGCCCTCGCCGAAGACAGGCGTTGCAGGCCATCCGACATTATTTTCGACGAGCGCGTCGAAAACAACACGGAAGATGGCACGCAAGCTCCCCCAAGATTTTTCAAATCTTCACCTTCATTTTAAATAGAAGGATGGAGATTTTTGATCATCCAAAACAATTATTTGCTCCAGTGTCTTGATTTAGGCACGACTTGCCAGCTGTCCAACCACCACAGCCGGATGTCCGAATTTCTCGTCATTCCCCGCCAAGACCACGACGCCCTCGTCTCCTAAGCCTATCAATCCCACGGCTACACCGAGGAAGAATCTGCAGAAGGTGTGAAACTCGCCGCCGAAGCAGCCCGCGACGGCATCCTTACCCACCACGCGCTCAAGGCATCGGCTTCTCCTCCCAGCTCAACTGGCAAATCAGCTACCTGAACACTCCACCCGTGGGCGTGGACTTGAGGTCCAAATTTAAGGTCAAAATGCGAGCCCGAGCCCGAGCCCGCGCTCTCGGTCTCAGTGGGACCGCGCCCTATGATGGTGCTGAAATTCGCCAAAGTGGCTGGGACTTCCAGTCCCCGCTCCATCATACTTCAGTGGGACCGCGCCTTTGATGGCGCGGAAATCGCACAAACGGGCGGCGGCTACTCAGTCGCAGGCTCTGCTTCAATGGGACCGCGCCTTTGATGGCGCGGAAATGGAGTCAATCCGCGACAAGGCGCCATTCATACACCCAGCTTCAATGGGACCGCGCCTTTGATGGCGCGGAATCCTTAAACGCGCTTATAGGCACGGAATACCCGACGCGCTTCAATGGGACCGCGCCTTTGATGGCGCGGAATCGGTCAGGTCGCTGACTTGCGTCGGTTCTGGGAGATTCGGACGAGAATGCGAGAGGTTGTTTTAAATCATGACTCTACTGCGTGACAACACGTCGAAGTAGAGGGTCATATATATTGAATATCAAAGAGCGCGAGCGGCTGCCGGAATTTCCTGAGCACATCACCTCTCGCAAGGAATGACGCACTCGAAAGCCAACAACTGTCTCAGATAATTCTGGATCGGACTTGCGGTGTCCAGGTTTTCCCGAGACAGGAAAGCTGGGTGGCCCAGTCGATGTCGTCGCCCCCGAGATCGACGAGCAGCAGTTGATCTTGTTCTTGATGAACAATTTCGTCGGCGACGGCGGAAAGGCGTTTGAGTTCACTGCGGGTCAGCGAGCACAGGAAAACGCTGTATTGCACATGCTCGCCATGGTCTTTGAGCAGTTCGAAGAGCTTGGTTCGTCGCTTGTCGTCCGCGATGTCGTAAGTGCAGAGGTAAACCCGACGGTTGTTGGTTATCGTACGACGGGCCATGGCAGGTGGGGGATATCGCCCCGGAGCAGTCGGACGAGCAGGCGGGCTTGGATGCGGAGAATAGTGCGCCACGAGCAACGGTAGCCGAACTCGGAATGGGTGTGGAGCTGATCGAGCCGTTGCTCCCAAGCCCGCAGCAGGGCTTTCTTCACTGCCGGTTGCATGGCGCAGCCGTTGGTATTGGTGATGAAATCGCGCGGCTTGACCATGCCGGTATTGATGGCGGTGATGACCACGCTGTCCGCGAGAATCGGTCGGAATGGCTCCATAAAATCCAACGCCAGCGCGGGCCGCCCATGGCGCGGGCGGTGGTAAAGTCCCCACCACGGGTCGAGTCCCTCGCCCCACAGCGCGACGAGACACTCCTTGACGAGCAAGGCGTAGGTGAATGAGAGCAAGGCATTCACCGGATCTTTCGGTGGCCGGCGATTGCGGGTGGTGAAGTCGAAGTCCGGCAACTCGCCTGTTTTGAGCATCCCAGAAAACGCGGCGAAGTAGTGCGCGGCGGCCTGACCTTCCCAACCGCGCAGGATGTCCGGGGGAATCGGGCGGGTGACTGTCTCGGTGGGATCGAAAATTTTCAACTGCGCGGCGAGTTCACGGACACAGCGGTCCTTGGTTTCGCCGCTGCCATTACGCAAGATAAGGGCGCGTTGGTTGGCGATTTTTGCGTGGATCAGCGGCACGGTGAAACGGGTGCAATGCAGGGGATCCGCCGCCGCCGCGTATTGGGCCGCTCGCGAGTAGGCGTTTTCGATGCCAGTGCCGTGGCTGATGCCGTGAAACCATGCGCCCGTGGAAAAATGAATGACTGGAATTCCCTTCTCCATCAGCAAGTGCAAGGCTTGGGCGGAAATTTGCACATTTCCGAAGAGGACCACCTGGCTGGTATCGATCAAACGGCTGTCACCGATGATGACCTTTTCCTTGGTCACCGTCAGCCGCTCGCCGGTTTTACCAATCCGTGCGCCCTGTTCCTGAATGTAAAACGGCGTGGCGCGGTCGCGGGCGGGGTAGAGACGGCGTGGATCGCTACCGAGATCCACCGGCATCTCTTCCGCTTCATGGTCGCGGCGGAGTTCGTGAGTTTCATCAGGCAGACAAATCCCGCACAGCGAGCAACCCCAGCACTTCGGGCTGTCTTCGAGCGGTGGCGGCATGACCGTCGCCGCGCGGCCTTCACGCACGGCGGCGATGATGGCGAGCGTCTGTTGTTCCAGCTCGTCATCGAAGTCCACCCGCACCCGCGTCCGGCTGCCCGCAAAGTAGAGGTAGCCGTGATTGGATTGGTAACCATGCCGCCGCAGCAGTAGTCCCTGCGCCATCACCTGCACTCGCTCCGGCGGGTAGGAGCGCAGCGGCACGGCGGGCACCCGCCCGCGCTTGGTTTCCACCGGGATGGCCTCGCCGCCTTCCGGATCGCAGGAAACCAAGTCCAGCTTGCCCATTAGTCCGAGATCGTCCGCCGCCAGCGAGACACTGCGGGCGATTTCCGGCGAGGCATCACCGTCGTCCACCTTGGGTTTTTCGAGGGCCACCGTTTCCGGTAGGATCTGCTCGATCCGATCCACCCGGCGATGAATCGCCTTGCCCTCGATGGTGTATTCATTTTCCTCCCACCGGCCTTCCACATACATCAGGTGAAAAGTCGCGGACAGAAGGTGTAGCGGTTCACCATGTCCACGGTGGCCCAATCTTCGGGGAGGTTGCTTGAGACGTCGTTGCCCATGGGGGAGGAGGAAGTGTTAAGAAAATCGGCAGACTTGACTGCATGCATCTTTACGGCTTACCTGCATACATGACGCAGGTAACCATTCGGAAAGTCGAAGAAGCATGGGTCGAAAAGGCCCGTGCGGAGGCGGCGGTGAGGAAAGTCTCCATGAACCAAGTCCTTGCTGAAGCCCTGCGCCGGGGGCTCGGTGCAGACACAGAACCGGTGCGTCGGAACAACCTGGACAAGTTCGCAGGGGATTCCGACTTCGGTCCCGAATGGGAGGAGTTTTTGGAAAAAGATCTCAAACAGCTCGATGAAAGCCTATGGAGCTGATCGTGGTCTTGGATACCAACGGCTATTCCGATTGGCGGCGAAGTGGGCGATGGCATGAGTGCCTCGCCATTGCAGATCGGGTGGTGGTGCCAGTCATCGTGCTGGGTGAGCTGTATTATGGCTTCCGCAAAGGCTCGCAACTGGAGCAGAATACCGCACGGCTCCACGAATTTCTCAGCGAGCCGCAAGTCCACGTCATGCCCACGACCCGCCGCAGTGCCGAGATTTACGGCGAATTTCTCGAAGGCCTGCAACAGCGCGGCACACCGATCCCGACCAACGACGTCTGGATCGCCGCCATGGCTCACGAGTGCGGTGGCCGTTTGATCAGCCGTGATGTGCATTTTGATTTCTTGCCTCAAGTGATGAGGGTGGCGGGGTGAGGCGGTAGCGTTGGGTAGGACTTCGCGGTGAGTCTGGCTGGGTCATCACCAGTCGCCCTGCCGCCAGTGTAGGCGTGAGAAACGTCCTGCGGAAATAGGTCCGATGCCGGAGCTGCAAGCGCTCCATTATCGTCTGAATCGAAAGTTCATCGTCTGGTTTGAAGATCCCGACGAGCTTCGCTACTGGGTCACTTACTGAGTCACTTGCGTTTGAAATTTTCACAGTTTCAAGCAACGCCCCAAGGATAAATTCAGCGAAGTGCGAAGCATCCGCTTGCTTGTCCCAATCACCGAGCACCCGATAGCCGGAAGATTGGCGATCATGCATATCTCGCTTTCCCTCAGAAACTGATCAGCACTTTATCGTCCTCTGAAATCAGCGGACTGGCCTTCACCCCTTCGATCAGTCTTTCTACGAGATCGCGTGGTAAATCCTTGTGCGCACGCACCTCCTTTTTCCTCCACTGCTCACAGAGTTCTTCAAAGGACTTATTAAAAAGCTTGTTGCTGGCGATGCACGAATCCTTCGATAAATCGTCATATTCCGCCCCCTCGATCACGCCCAACGACTCTGGCGGCAGGTTTTTCCGAGAGATCCTCTTTTGTGCCTTTTCCACCTGCGAACTCGCCACCAGCAACAGCAGGATTTTGCTACCTAGAGGATTCTGGTTCAGGACGACAAAATAGTGCGGCTCCACGGACGACAGCCCCCGCTCCGCCATGTAATAGACCGTGCCTTGTCGAAGACTCAGTCGAATTTCGATTGGAATTTGCACCAGTAGAAATCTCTCAGCTCCAGATTCCTTCCACCGCGTGCATCTCAGCCAGTTCCTCCCGCAGATCCTCGATCGCTTCTTCACTTAGAGGAGCAGGCTTCTCAACCCCCGGCTCGGGGTTCTGGAGGAAATCACTGTAGTGCATCTGCCGGCGGGTGGCCTGCCCTGACTCCAATGCCGCCTGATGTTGGATCCACTCCGGAAACCGGTGGGTTTCATCCGCCAGCTCGAACTGGTCCAGATGCCGGTAGTTATCCCACGCAAATTTCAATGACTGCAAGTCCGATTCGGAAAGCACCTTCGTATCCAATGCCTTCTTCGAAGAGAAATCATGCTCACCATCCCGGCTCAGGAAAAGCGACCGATATTCGTTCTCCTCAGGGGCCGTGAACTCCTCCGCCTCGTTAAGCAGATTCTTGCAGGCGGACGCCACTGGACCGAACTTCATTGCGAAATACGTGTCGTTCGTGATCGGCCGCCCGTATTTGCGCAGATGATGGCGGTCCGCGAAGTAAACTAGCTTCAGAGCCTTCATCTTGTTCAAGCACCCACCCGAAGCCGCGGCGAAATAGTTAAGCGCCTGGATCGCTTTCTTATGGGAAAAGGAGAGCTGCATGATCGTGGATTTCTGAAAAACCGCCTCGGGAGAACTGTTTCCCTCTTCTGAAAAGAGATTGGTACACTTCTTAGAACGCGGGAGGCTCGCGGTCAACTGGACACGTTCTTATCCAGATTCCCTCTTCGCTGACAAGTACTCATTTGATTTGCACGGGAGGTCCGCCCTGGCTCCCCTGCCGTCAGATTTTGGTGGAATAGGCCTCGCCGCCGGCAGCAACTGCCAAGGATTCCTCGATAGTTGTAAGCTCACTCAGCTCACCGCGCTTGCGGCCGACTTGGATTATAAGCGTCCTGATTTTAAGGGTTAGCTGGGTATTTTGGCTCATTTCTTGGCGACCGATCCCGCCGCTTTCAGAGTTTCCAAGATCAACTCTTCCCGGCGTTTCCATTCCTTCGCAGCCAGTCTACTATCGACGTCATCATCCGGTTCACGTGGCACTTGTCCCATGAAGTAGCTGTTCGCTTTCTCTTTTAGAATCGCCTTCATCTCATCAGGGCTATCAAGCTTCTCCAAATACGGTTCGATCGTCGCCAGTTCGATCTGGAGTCTTTGATTTCGTCTCTCCGCCTCGCGGTGTTTCGAGGATTCCTTGGCGCAATAGTAGGCGGGAATCAGCAGCGCCATGCCGACGCCGACGCGGAACAATCCCATTTCCCAGCGGAATTTGTCGGTATTTAAGCTGAAGACAACGTAAGCGATCATTACGGCCATGATCACAAAGAAAGCCAAAGCAAGCCACCTGTGAAAATTGGCGGACTTGAAATCTCGCTCAGCAGTTTCCTTGTAATGGCCTCCGACGACGGAGGCCGCGACGATGCCCAAAATTTCTTTTGCGCGGTCGAGGTGCTCATTCATTTTCGCCAGGTTTGAGGCCGCATCGCTTTTCGAATCGGTCAGCAACTTTTCGAATTTTTCGGCGGAATCCTTCGACCAC
>JANMYL010000065.1:0-6322 GCA_031382045.1 Akkermansiaceae bacterium
CCCAAAACACATTCTTCTGATTGATATAAGATATTCTGGAAGGCGCAGAAAGTTTTCGAATCAATCAAAAGCTAAAAGGAATAAACGTCCCCGTGAAAAGAGGCGATTCGGAGATCGCCACTCCTTGGGTTTTGCTGCAAATCCTCCCGCGTGACGTTGCCTGTCTTTGAAATCGCCGATGACCTCCGCGCCGCCGTGGCTGTGGGAGAGCGCTCACGCGTGCTGCTCAAGGCTCCGACCGGCTCGGGAAAATCCACGTCCGTGCCGGGAATGCTGGTGGATGCGGGAATTTGCGGGCGCATCCTCGTCATCGAACCGCGCCGGATGGCCGCGCGCTTACTAGCAGGTTGGGTGGCGAAACAACGCAAGGCGACGCTCGGCAATGAGGTCGGCTATGCGGTCCGCTACGACACAAAATACCGCGCCGACACGCGGATCATCTATCTGACCGACGGCGTTTTCCAACGCTGGATTCAAGATGATCCGACGCTTTCGGGCGTAGGCGCGGTGGTGTTCGACGAGTTCCACGAGCGACGTCTCGCGGTGGATATCGCGTTAGCGCGTTGCCTAGATTTGCAAGAAGGCCCGCGGCCGGATTTGCGAGTGGTGGTGATGTCCGCCACACTGGAAACGGCGGGACTCGCGGACTACCTCGCCCCCGCCGTTTCGCTAGAAGCAGGCGGGCGGACTCATCCGGTGCAGGTGCTCTATCGGGCAGACCGACCGCCGGTGAATGATCGCCGCGGCGGACCGCCCCGCGAAACCCCAATCTGGGAAAAAATTGCAAACGTTTGCCGCGAGGCAATGGCGATGCCGGACGCAGGAAATATCCTGATGTTCCTGCCCGGCACGCATGAAATCCGCCGGACCATCGAGTTATTAGAAAATAGCGGGCTGGCGAAGGGCTGGGATGTTTTTCCACTCTATTCCGCGCTGCCGCCCGCTGCGCAAGAGGCTGCGATTTCTCCAGGTCCACGCCCGAAAATCATCGTGGCGACAAATGTGGCAGAAACCTCGTTGACCATCGACGGCGTGCGTACGGTGATTGATAGCGGCTTGGCACGCAGCGCATCCTTCGAGCCGCGCCGCGGGATCAACACGCTGCTCATCAAGAAAATCTCCCGCGCCGCCGCCGAGCAACGCACGGGCCGCGCCGGGCGGACCGCCCCGGGGCGGGCGTTTCGCTTGTGGAGCGAGGCCGACCACGCACGGCGGCCGGAATTCGAAGCGCCCGAAGTTCACCGTGTGGATCTAGCGGAAGCTGCGCTACTGCTCAAGGCGGCGGGCGTTTCCGAGGTCCGAGATTTCCGCTGGTTCAACGCGCCGACGGAGGAATCGCTCTCGCGGGCCGAGCGCTTGCTGCACGATCTTGGCGCGCTGGATTTATCCGGCCAACTCACCGAGGAAGGCCGGAAAATGGCGTCGCTGCCACTGGAACCGAGGTTTTCCAGGCTGATGCTAGCGGGCTATGAGCACGGCTGCGTGGCGGAAACTGCCTTCATCGCTGCGACGGTGCAGGGCGACGGAATTTTCACCAACAAGCGCGGCGGGCCGGGCCGGAAAGATTTCATTTTCCCGGACGACGACTCGGATTTCGCCGGAGAATGGCGCGCCTTTGAATCTGCCGAGGCGATGAATTTCGATCCAAGGCGCTGCGACCAAGTCGGCGTGATGGCACGCGGTGCACGCGAGACCGCACAGGGATTTGATAGGCTTTGCTCGCTGGCGAAGCGCTTCGGCTGGCAATGGCAGCCAGTGGATTTCAAGACCCGCCGCGAAGCAGTCGGCAAAGCGATGCTAGCAGCCTTCAGCGATCAATTAGCGATCCGCGTAAGCCAAGGCACGCTGGCCTGCAAGCTGGTGGGAAACCGCAAGGGCAAGCTCGATGAGGATTCCTGCGTAAGAAACGCCCCGGCCTTCGTCGCGGCAGAAATCACTGAGGTCGAGGCGCGAGAAATTATTGTCCACCTCCGTCGCGCCACTGCGGTGGATCCAGCGTGGCTGGCCGAGTTATTTCCTGAGGATCTATCCGTCACCGACGGCGCGGCCTGGGACGAGACTCGCCGCCGAGTCGTTGCGAGAAAGGAAACACGCTTCCGCGATTTGATACTCGAAGCAAAGGAAAGCGACCACGGCGTGAATCTCGACCAAGCTGCCGGACTGCTCGCAACGCGAGTTCTATCCGGTGAGCTCGATTTAAAAAATTGGGATCATTCGGTCGAGCAATGGACCGCCCGCCTTGCCTCGCTTGGCAAGTGGATGCCGGAGCTTGAGATGCCCGGTTGGTCGGACGAAGACCGCGCTGACGCGATCGCGCAGATCTGCCACGGCGCGGTGAGCTACAAGGAAATCAAGGAGGCGAACGTCTGGCGCGTCCTCCGCGAGTGGCTCAGCGCCGCCCAGCGCGCGGCGCTGGATTCGTATTGCCCGGAGCGGGTGGATTTACCAAACGGTCAGTCCGCGAAGATCACTTATGCGTTCGGGATGGACCCGTTCATTTCCGTGCGAGTCTCGCATCTTTTCGGAATCTGGACGACGCCGATGATCGCCAACGGCCGCATTCCCCTGCTCGTTCACATTCTCACTCCCGGTCAGAAACCTTGGCAAATGACCAAAGATCTAAAAGGCTTCTGGCAGACCGGCTACGCGCAGATGAAAAAAGAAGTCGCTGGGCGCTACCCAAGACACCCATGGCCAGACGATCCCAAGGCGTGGGTGGCGGCTGGCTCTCCCAGAAAATAATTCTCAATCCTTTCCCTCAATCCTCAATTTCATGTGGCGTATCTTATTTTTATTCTCCGCTCTTCCCATCGCCGCTGCGCTCATCGCCCGTTGGATGTTCGGGCTGCGGGTCCTCGCAGAAACGGGAAAACTCCCATGCCGCTGCGACCTCGCTGCTTGGATGCCCGCCCCGGACGACAGCGCGGTGATCCACCGCGCTGATGAGTCGGCCTCAGAATTTGGCCGCCAACTCCGACTCAAGGCACTGGCTGAGTGGCGCGAGCGAGATCCAAAGGCCTCGAACTCTCGGGAAAACGCGCGGCGCTTCGGCATGGCCGTTCCTCCACTCAGTGGTATTATCGCTGTCTTCGCGGTGCTAGTCGCCAAGATTCCAATCATGGGCGGCATCTCCGTTCTGCTAGCCGCCACCGCACTGGCCATTGCGCTGGGCTTGCTTTCCTTGGGCCCAGAGCTCAATGCCATCACCCTCGCCGCCAAGAAACTTCGCGCGGCGAAAAGCTTTCCACGCCGCGACGAAGAGGACGCCGTGATCCGCTGCGCCGTCGCCCATGCTTGGAAGGAAACCCTGCCGCCCATCATCGGCTTGCTGCAGCGCTGAAACTAACGATCAACTGGCGGGACTCGCGACATCGTCTTGAAATCGCCATTTTCGCAACAGCGGACGAAGCCTTCTGCATAGCTTTTTAGCTTGTCCCAGCACTCACGTATTTCCCCGGCTTCTTCCTTGCTCACCGAGTGGTCGTTGGCCGCAGAGGAAATCTCATTCAACAAATTTGAAAACTGGCCGATGATTTTCTGAGTGGCTGGCAGGACGTGATCAATCTGATGGCCGCTCACGTCTGGGTCTTTCACGAAGTGCCCGCCTTGTCGGAGACATAGCCAATCCACGATGCCATTGTCCCCGCTCAGGTCGATGATCTGAAGCAAGCGGTCCAAAGGGTTTTTGCTACCTGACCCGTCATCCAAGGGTTTCTCCGCCCATTTATAAACAAGGGACAGCGACACTCCCAAGTCGGCAGCAACCGCCTTCGGGGTGGTTTTTTGTAACGCCCGTCTCAAGATTTCATGACTTTCCATGGCGGGAAGCTGACTTGGCAACGGGCGATTGGAAAGCTCGCAAATCATCAACACACTGGGGGAAAAGCGGAAGCTCTCTCGTCATATTGTAAGAAATCGCCTACATTTCGAAGGTGGCTTTCTGTCCAGCAGAGAATAATCCGAATTTATTGAATGGCATTTTCCGCTCGCCATGGAGTGCTCAGAACTTACGGAATCGTATTTTTCAAATGTCAGCAGAGATTCATTTTTAATTCACCATCGATGGCCACCTCACCCAAATGTCGGGGCTGATTCTACACAGCTTCAGTCCAAACGCAAAAAACTTGCATGAGAGTCAAATCTGGGCAAACTGCTGGCATGATTCGCGTCTTATTCAGCACTCTGTTTCTAGGACTTATTCCGCTCCACGCGGCCGAGTTAAAAATCGCCGTGCTACACCCCCTTCTCGCGGATCTGGCGCGGCAAGTCGGCGGCGAGAAGCTGGAAGTTGTCGATCTAATAGGACCAAATGGCGATCCACACCATTTTGAACCTAAACCCGAGGATCTCAAAAATGCCGAGGGCGCTACGCTCTACCTGGTCGCGGGTATGGGATTGGAAAGCTATCTACCAAAGTTGAAGGCAATCATCGCTAACAAAGCGAGCTTGATCGAGGTCGGCGAGACCTTACCTGCTCTTGAAGGAGCCTGTGATCATGAGAGCCATGATCACAAACACGAACACGAAATAGACCCGCATTGGTGGCACTCGATCGACCATTTCCGCCGGGCGACTGGGGTCGTCGCCGAAGCGTTTGCCGCCGCATCACCCGAAAACGCAGCTTCATTTCGTAAAAATGCCGACGCCTACCGCGGCCAACTCAACGAACTCGAGCGTTGGGCGAAACGCGAGATTTCCAAGATCCCGAGAGACCAGCGCCACCTCGCCACCGCCCACGCAGCGTTTAATTATTTCTGTAAAGAATTCGGCTTCACCGCGCATCCGGTGCAGGGAATCAACCGCGAGCAAATGCCCGATCCGAAAGAGTTAGCGGCGCTAGTGGCAGATTTGAAGAAAAACGAAGTGGTCGCAATTTTCCCGGAGAAAGAGTCAAATCCGAAAATTCTGCAGACTTTGACGAAGGACACTGGCATTCGCCTCGGCGAACCATTGATCGCCGACGGCACGGGTGGTCTGAGCTATATGGAGATGATCCGCCACAACGTGACGGCCATTGTCAAGGCGCTGACCAAAGCAAAGTCCTAAACGACGCTGAGGATTTATAACTGTGGACGCGCGTGCTACCGATGAGAGTTTTCGCAACTTCTCACCCGTCACTTTAAATCTAATTAAATACCAATTTCCAGATTACCCCAAGCAGCGCACACGCTCCGAGCACCGGAATGACGCCTATTTTGAACCGCTCCATCGCCAGCCATGCTCCTGCGGCGACTGCAGCAACGAAGTAATCGAAGACTCCCTCTCCCGGCCTCAGTGCATGCCAAGCGAACCAAATTGCTAGATTGAGAATCACCCCGACGACTGCCGCAGTGATGGCGGTCAATGTGGAAGCCAAGGCCGGTCGCTCGTGCAAACCTTGAACATACGGCGCTCCAAGAAACACGAAAAGAAAGCACGGCAGAAATGTCACCCACGTCGTGATCAGCGCGCCGAGCGTCGCTGCAGCCAGTGGTGGCATATCGCCAGGATTCTGCCATGCCGCCACGAATCCCACGAACTGGAGTACCATGATTAGCGGCCCCGGCGTAGTCTCCGCGAGGCCGAGGCCGGCCATCATTTGCCGCTGGCTGAGCCAACCGAAATGCCCCACCGCCATCTGAGAGACATATGGCAGCACCGCATAAGCACCCCCGAAGGTGACCAGCGCCGCCTTGCTAAAAAACAGACCTTCTTGGAAATGTATCCCCTGCCATCCCAGCAACATTCCCGCGCCGAGCACCGGAACCCACCAAAGCGTCAGGCAAATCACAGAGATTAACACCGTCCGCCCGAGACTCGCCCGCGCCGCTCCAGGCAGCACTACGCAGGGCGCTTCCTGCGCGCCTGACTTGCCGTGACCTTTTCCCGCAGGAAATTGCTTTGGAAACCACTTCCCGCCGAGAAAACCCGTCAGCGCAGCTGCGAGAATAATCAGCACGAAGGAAATCTTCAGAAAGAAAATCGCGATGAAAGCCATCACGGCCACAGCCCACAGGCTTGGTGATTTTAAGGCCTTCCCGCCGATCCTTTTGACTGCTGAAATCACAATCGCAATCACCGCCGGGATCAGTCCGTAGAAAATCCCGGCGATCCAGACAACATCACCTTCCGCCATGAAGAGCCAACTCAAACCCAGAAGAATGAAGACCGATGGCAATACAAACAGCGCCCCTGCGGCGATTCCGCCGCGTGCGCCGTGCAGCCGCCAGCCGAGATAAGTCGCCAGTTGCTGCGCTTCCGGCCCTGGCAGCAGCATGCAGAAATTCAGCGCGTGCAAGAAATGCTCCTCCGACAACCAGCGCCGCCGCTCGACGATTTCCTT
>JANMYL010000086.1:0-3245 GCA_031382045.1 Akkermansiaceae bacterium
CCATCGGCAACCGCATCGAAGCTCGCGAAGGCGTCACCACCGCCACTGGTACCCCCAACTACACGGCGAACCGACTCAACCAATACACATCATTCCCATCCCTCGCATCAGTCCCATCGTATGATTTTGACGGAAACATGACCAGCGGCCCACTCCCTGTTTCCCCCACCGCGAACAGTACCCTCCTCTGGGACGCAGAAAACCGCCTCATCGAAGTCAAAAACGCCGCAGGCACCACCCTAGAGCAAAACCTCTTTGACGCTGGCAGCCGTAAAATAGCCACCACCGCCAACGGAGTCACCACCCTCTATCTCTACGACGGGTGGAACTGCATCGCAGAATACACAAGGAGCGTGGGCGTCTCGCTCACTCTTCAAAAGACCCGCCTCTGGGGCACCGACCTCAGCGGCACCCCACAAGGCGCAGGCGGAGTAGGCGGCATGCTCTCCGAATCTTCCCCAATAACTTCTAACCCAATAACCTTTAACTCTTCCTACCCAACCTACGACGGCAATGGCAACGTGAGTGAATACCTCAACTCCACCGGCCAAGTCACCGCCCACTTCGAATACGACCCGTTTGGGAATGCTGTAGTCAATACCGATACAAGCAACCAATTCTCTTATCGCTTCTCAACCAAGCCCTTGGCCTCAGCAACTGGTCTTTATTACTACGGTTATAGATATTACGACCCACTGACCGGCCGCTGGCCATCCAGGGATCCGATTGAAGAAGAGGGTGGGGTAAATCTGTTCGGTTTCATTGCTAACGATGGGATACGACAAACAGATTCTTTTGGTCTAGCCGTCGGAGTATCTCAATACAGTAAACTCGAAAAAAGCTGGGAAGAATGGACCGTAACATTCAATTTTTATCGCTGGAGCTCTTATGACTGTAACTGTGAATACGCGATAATAATTGAAAAACATAAAAAAGAACAATATCAGAAATACTATATACACTACACAACCGATGCTGCAGGAGATGCACTCATTGATGCCTTTAAGGCGTTTGATCCAACTCCCTTTGCCGATATTATTGATGCAATAAAGAAATCGGGACAATCCTCCACAGATCCCTTACCATCCGGTGCCCAAGTCTATGACATCTCTAGATCTACTGGAGGCCCACAAATAAAATCATCGTATATCAGTGGGCCAGATTTCAGTGGCGTAATCCACAAAGAACAAAGTTCCAGAGAAGAAGACTGTCCAGAGATACCATCTAGCGTTGAAAAGCGCAATGAAACGAGTTCAACCAATTAATTAATATGAAAATGCTATTATTTGTCATGTTTGCATTGATACCGTTAATTGCATGTGGCGATATTATAATCCAAGGTGAAACGCTCGATGCGGGAAAGCCGAATATTATAACAGAAAAAACACCCAAAACTTACAAAGTTACTGTCGATGGTGAACTCGCTCTTACTAGAGAAATTCGCAACGTTGGCGCTAACATTCAATTGATTCACATACAAAATGAAATAGTAGGAGTTGTGAAAAGTTTAGGTAAGTCCAATGAATTCAATCATAATTTTACCTCATCGCAGGTTACTAACTTGCTTCAAGTCGTTTTCTCGAATGAGCAAACTTATATTATAATAAGATCAAAAATAGATCATGCCGTGTTACGAATTATATGTTTAGATAAGAATCAGCCTAGTGCTCAGATCATGCGTTGAGATCAACGTCGCTAGCTTCGTAAATGGGGTCAGTAAATGGGGTCAGGGTGCAAATCTTGACAAAATCAGCCGCTTTCCTAGCCTTCCAGCATGCCACGAAGCCTGCGTCTTGAATTTCCCGGTGCCTATTACCACGTGATGGCGCGAGGCAACCGGCGGGAAACGATTTTCCATGACGACGACGACCGCCGGTTTTTCCTCGCTACGCTGTCCGAGGCCTGCGCGATGACCGGTTGGCGGGTGCACGCTTGGGTGCTGATGGGAAACCACTACCACCTCTTTATCGAAACGCCCGAGGCCAATTTGGTCGCTGGAATGAGCTGGTTGCAGAACACCGTCACCCGCCGTTACAACGTCCGGCATCAGGCATGGGGCCGCCTGTTTGGCGACCGCTACAAGGCGATCGTGGTGGATGGGGCGGACACGTCTCACTACCGGACCCTTGCCGACTACATTCACCTCAATCCCGTCCGTGCGCGGTTAGTCCTGCCGAAAAAAGGCCAAAGTGTTTTGGACTATCCGTGGTGTAGCGTCGCAGGCGGGTGGGCTTTGCCGCCCGGAAAGCGTCCGAAATGGTTGGTCGCAGAGGAGGGGCTGGAACGATTTGATCTGCCGGACACCGTGGCCGGTCGGCGACGGATGGTGGAGCGCCTTGACCGGCGTGCGGTGGAGGAAGAGATCAAGAATTGCGGGCTACCGGTCATCCCGGACGATGTGGATGCCCGGTGCAGCCATTTGCGGCGCGGTTGGTATTGGGGAAGCCAAGAGTTCGCTGGGAAACTGCGCGAGCTTGCGGAGAAGCTGCTGAAGGAGCGGAAGAGCGTGACGCGGGCTTACCGGAAAGCGCCACAGGTGACGGCGCACAGCGTGGCCCAGGCGGAGCGATGGCTGGCAGAGGGGCTGCAGGCGGCAGGACTCGTGGCAAAGGATTTGGCAGGTTTGAAAGGATCGGATCCTCGGAAGCTGGCTTTGGCAGAGCTTCTCTGGAAAGGGACGACGGTTTCGCAGGATTGGATCGCAAAAAAGCTGTCGATGCGCAGCGCGGCGAATGTGAGCCAGCAGCTGCGACGATTGGATCGAGAACGGACATTGGGCAAATTGCCGCCCGGTATGCGGAGTTTCCTCGCAGGTGTCAGGGAAGGGCAAATGTGATCACTATTTTGTCAATATTTGCACCCTGACCCCCTTTTCTCGGGGTATGAACCGAGGACATGGGTTACAAGTTGATCGGGGACATGGGGCACACATCTAACTGGGCAGATGCTTTGGAAAAATGTGCCATCAATGGAGCAGAAACAGCAGTTTGTGAGTTTGGCGAGTAGCGTCCATTTTACGGTGACGGAGCCTTGCAGACAGTTAAGGATCTCGCGCAAGACAGGCTACAAGTGGCTCAAATGCCATGCCGGGCGCGGAATGAAAACGCTTTGAGAAAAGTGACCGCGCCCTTAAGTCCGTGACTTGCCGGATAACCCGCGAGGACGAACAACTGATTTGTACCTTGAAGCAGCGGCATTCGACCTAGGCGAGAAACATCACCATCACCACCACCAACTAGAGCGAC
>JANMYL010000087.1:0-7472 GCA_031382045.1 Akkermansiaceae bacterium
GTCGCTCTAGTTGGTGGTGGTGATGGTGATGTTTCTCGCCTAGGTCGAATGCCGCTGCTTCAAGGTACAAATCAGTTGTTCGTCCTCGCGGGTTATCCGGCAAGTCACGGACTTAAGGGCGCGGTCACTTTTCTCAAAGCGCTTTCATTCCGCGCCCGGCATAGCGTTTGAGCCACTTGTAGCCTGTCTTGCGCGAGATCCCTAACTGTCCGCAAAGCTCCGTCACCGTAAAATGGACGCTACTCGCCAAACTCACAAACTGCTATTTCTATTCCGTTGATGAGATATTTTTCCAAGGCATCTGCCCAGTTAGGTGTGTAACCCAGGTCCTCGGTTCATACCCCGGTTGCCTGTCACGAAAGTCAGATCGCAGTCTGATAGTCGCGGATGGAGACGACGTCATTCGCTAGGGACTGGGTGCCAGCGCCCGCTCTCTGGATACGCTCTTCCAGCAGTTCGATGAAGTGTTTCACATGATTCGAGGCGGACTGTGCGTCCCACACGGCCCACATGTGGAAGTCGAGTTTCGCCTTGTGAGCGATTATCGGGATGATCACAATGTCTTGGTTAGCGAGATCAAGCGCATGGGGAAGGATGGAAATGCCTTGGTCTGCGGCAATAAGCGTGATCATGGAATCGCAACCATCGATTTTCCGGTAATTTCCGGGCTTAGCGCCTTCGGCGTTGTAGATGCGGCAGATGGCGTCGCGATGGCTGGCTTTTTCGTCACTGCCCACGCAGAGCAGGGTTTCCCAACGGAGGTCCCTGAGGGTGAGATTCTTTCTTTCCGCAAGTGGATGTTGGCGGGAAACGGCGACGCCGAAGATCGAGTGAATCACGCAGAAGCTGCGCAGATTCGTCATATTTTCCACTTCCCTACCGTAGGCGAATCCGATGTCGATCTTGCCCATAGACAGGGCGCGCAGTTGCTCGGTAGGCTGCATTTCCACGAACTCGACCTCCACGTCTGGGTATTTTTGGTTAAAAACCTTCAGGGTCTTGGGCAAGAATTCCGTCGCGAGGATGCCAACGCTGCCAATGCGTAATTTCCCACGGTGTCCAGATTGGGCTTGGTGCGCACGCTCGACGGCCAGTCGGGAGTCGAGGAGAAGTTTCTGCGAGTCTTCCAAGAAAAGCTCGCCAGCTTTTGTCAGGGAGACGCTGACGGTATCTCGCTCTAGCAGCTTAATAGAAATCTCAGCCTCAAGATCCTTGATCTGTTTACTGAGAGCTGGGCGGCTTACATTTAGGCGTTGGGCGGCCTTGCGAAAACTCAGCTCCTCAGCCACCGCCACATAATATCGCAAATGTCTGAGTTCCATGACGCGATACTGGTAACCTGAAGTTACCAGTATGGAAACATCAAAGTCATTCCGATTTTCAAAAATTGGGCGATTTCTTAGCGGCTTCGAATATTCGTTTAAAATTCTCCAGCTCCTCCCGTCATGCGTACCATTTTATACCTTCCTCTGTCTGTCATCTGGCTCAGCCTGCCAAGCTGCGAAAAAAAAACCGCCGCTAAGCCGCCCGAAATGCCACCCGCTGCGGTCACCTTCCTTCGGGTATCCACCGAAACCGTCACCATCACTCGCGATCTTCCGGGACGAATCGAGGCTGTGCGTACGGCCGAGGTGCGCGCCCGTGTCGCAGGGATTCTCTTGAAAAAAACTTTCGAAGAAGGCGCGGAAGTGAAGGCGGGGGATGTGCTTTTCCAAATCGACCCGCTTCCGCTCAAAGCCGCGCATGACAGTGCCGAGGCGAATCTCGCCCGGGCCGATGCCAATGCTAAACAGGCGGAAAACGTGGTCCGGCGCTTCCGTGAGCTCGTGGCCGTGAATGCAGTCAGCAAGCAGGATGCCGATAATTCTGAATCCGCCGTGGCTATCGCATCCGCGGAAGTTCTCGCCGCCAAGGCTGCCCGGACCACTGCTGAACTGAATCTAGGCTATGCCACCGTCACAGCACCAATTTCCGGTCGCACCGGCAAGGCGCAGGTCACGGAAGGTGCGCTCGTCGGCCAGAATGACGCCACCCTACTAGCAGTAATCCAGCAGCTGGATCCTATTTATTTCGATTTCACTCAGTCCAGCACGGATCTGATCGCGCTGAAAAAAGCGGGCTCGGATGAAAGCAAGGTCACTCTTCTGTTGGAGGACGGCACCGAGTATGAACAACCCGGTCGTTTACTTTTTTCCGAAGCCTCAGTGGACCCCACAACTGGCATGGTCACGCTCCGCGCCGAGTTTCCAAATCCAAAAACGTATCTGCTTCCCGGCATGTTCGCCCGTGCCCGCGTCGTGCAAGCGGTGAAGGAAAATGTCGTCACCATTCCCCAGCGCGCGGTGACTCGCGGTGCTGGCGGAATGGGTAGCGTGATGGTCATTGATGAATCGAATCACGCGCAGCCCCGCATGATCCGGACTGCCGAAGGGGTGGGAGACAAATGGGTGGTCGCATCCGGGCTGCAAGCCGGCGAGCGAGTCATCATTGAGGGATTACTGAAGGCCAAGCCCGGTGCGCCCATATTGCCGGAACTATACGCCCCAGGCAAGGACGCGGCAGCAAAGCCTAACGATAACAAACACTAACTTTCCTACCACATGGCCCGCTTCTTCATCGACCGCCCGGTTTTCGCTTGGGTGATTTCCATACTTATCTGCCTTCTCGGCGGCATTTCCATCACCCGACTTCCCGTCGCGCAGTATCCCAGCGTGGCACCGCCATCCATCTCGATCACCGCAAACTACGCGGGTGCTTCCGCAGAAACGCTGGGCGATACAGTGACGTCCGTCATCGAACAGCAGCTCAACGGCATCGACAACCTGCTTTACATGAACTCCACGAGCGATGCGAACGGGACTTCCGTCATCACACTGTATTTCAAGACCGGCACCGATCCGGACGTGGCGCAAGTGCAGGTGCAGAACAAGGTCCAGCTAGCGACGCCCAGCCTTCCTCAGACCGTGCAGCAACAGGGCGTGGTCGTAGCCAAGGCGACGCGGAATTTTGCCATGTTCATCGCCCTCACCACCGACGACGGAAGCATGGATGCGATCGCGCTGGGGAATTACATGGCGTCTAACGTGCTTGACCCGATCCGCCGAGTCCAAGGCGTGGGTGAAGTCGTGCAGTTCGGCACTCAGTATGCAATGCGCGTGTGGCTGGATCCGGGCAAGCTCGTCAGTTTCAACATGACCCCTGGTGACATCACCGCAGCTATCCAAGCGCAGAACACCCAAGTCCCAGTAGGCCAGATCGGCCAGCTTCCGGCGGTCAAGGGCCAGCAGCTCAACATTATCCTCCAGGGTCGCGCCACTCTGCGAGAGGTGGATCAATTCGAAAACATCATCCTGCGCGTCAACACCGACGGCTCCCGCATCTATCTGCGAGATGTCGCACGAGTCGAGATGGGAGGTCAGGAATACAGCATCAAGGCGCGCATCGATGGCAAACCGACTGCCGCCGCCGCGGTGAAACTCTCGCCGACCGCAAACGCGATGGATACCGCCGCCGGCGTCCGCTCCGAGGTCGAGCGCCTGCAGGAATTTTTCCCTCCGGGCGTGAAGGTAGTCTACCCATTGGACACCTCGGCCTTCGTGAAGGTCTCCGTCGAGGGTGTGCTCTATACGCTGGTAGAGGCTATCATCTTAGTGTTCCTCGTGATGTATCTTTTCCTCCAGAATTTCCGCGCCACGCTCATTCCCACGCTGGTCGTACCGGTCGCCCTGCTCGGCACCTGCGGTCTGATGGCGGCGTTCGGATTCTCGCTGAACGTGCTCACTATGTTTGGCATGGTGCTCGCCATCGGCATTCTTGTGGATGACGCCATCGTCGTCGTGGAAAACGTGGAGCGCATCATGAGCGAGGAAGGTTTGTCCCCCAAGGAGGCGACACGAAAAGCCATGGGCCAGATCACCGGAGCACTGATAGGAATCACTCTCGTCCTCACCGCAGTGTTCCTACCGATGGCCTTCTTCGGTGGCTCGGTCGGCACGATCTACCGCCAGTTTACGATGTCTATGGTCTCGTGCATGCTGTTCTCCATCTTCCTCGCGCTCACCCTGACACCCGCGCTATGCGCCACCCTGCTCAAGCAAGTGGACGCCGGTCATCACCATGAAAAGCGTGGCTTCTTCGGATGGTTCAACAGGACGTTTGAAAAATTGACCCTTGGCTATCAGAAATCAGTCGGCGTGCTTATCCGCCGAACCTTCGCGGGCATGCTGGCGCTGGTGATCGTGGTGCTGGGCGTGATCTATCTCTACCAGAAAATGCCGTCTGCCTTCCTTCCGGAAGAGGACCAGGGCTATTTCCTCGCGCTCATCACACTGCCCGTCGGCGCGACTGACGAGCGCACCGGCGAAGTGCTCAAGAAGGCAGAGGAAATCTTCGCGAAGCAACCGGAGATCGAACACTACTTCACCGTCGCGGGCTTCAGCTTCTCTGGCCGTGCGCAAAACTCCGGCCTCGCCTTCCTCCGGCTGAAACCATGGGAGGAACGCGACGGCAAGGAACACAAAGTTCAAGCGATCATCCAGCGTTCGCTGATGGAGCTCGGCGGGATCAAGGACGCCGTGGTCTTCCCGCTCAATCCGCCCGCCATTCCCGAACTCGGCACCTCGTCCGGTTTCGACTTCTGGCTCCAGGATGTAGGCGGAGTCGGTCATGAGGCGCTCATTGCCGCACAGGGCCAGTTGCTAGGGATGGCCGCACAAAATTCGAGCCTCTTCCAAGTCCGTCCGCAAGGCCTCGCCGATGCGGCACAGATGAAGATTGAGCTCGATCAGGACAAAGCCAGCGCACTTGGTGTTTCCCTCGCAGACATCAACACCACCATGCAGACTGCCTTCGGCTCCTCCTACGTGAACAACTTCGTCAACGGCCCGCGGGTCCAGCGCGTGATCGTCCAGTTGGACGCCAAGTTCCGGATGACACCCGAGGACATCGGCAAGGTATTCGTCCGGAATAAATCCGGCAGCATGGTCCCTCTATCCGCCGTCACGAAAGTCGGTTGGTCCTACGGCTCACCCCAGCTACAGCGCTACAACGGCATCCCGGCGGTCAACATCGTAGGCGCCGCCGCACCGGGGCTGAGTTCCGGCCAGGCGATGTTGGAAATGGAGAAAATGGCCGCCACGCTACCTCCGGGTCTCGGTTTCGAGTGGTCCGGCCAATCGCTTGAAGAACGCGTCTCCGGCAATCAGGCACCGATGCTCTACGGTATCTCCATCCTCATCGTTTTCCTCTGCCTTGCCGCGCTCTACGAAAGCTGGTCCATCCCGGTCGCCGTCATCATGGTGGTTCCCTTAGGCATCATTGGCGCGCTCGCAGCCGTTTCCTTTCGCGATCTGCCGAATGATGTTTATTTCAAAGTCGGCCTGCTAACCATCGTCGGTCTCTCCACGAAAAATGCCATCCTCATCATCGAGTTCGCGCTGGACTTGATGAATGAAGGAAAGAGTCTGATAGAAGCCACACTCGAAGCCGTAAAACTCCGCCTACGGCCCATCCTCATGACGTCCATGGCCTTCGTGCTCGGCGTTGTGCCGCTGGTCATTAGCACCGGCGCCGGCTCCGCCAGCCAGAACGCCATCGGCACCGGAGTCGCCGGCGGCATGATCTCCGGCACCGTCCTCGCCATTTTCCTCGTCCCCGTGTTCTTCGTCGTCGTGAGCCAGCTCGTCACCCGTTTCACCGGGGGAAAAACCAAGGCGGCACCAGCTGTCAAATCCAAGGAAGGAGAAATCCATCATGCGTAAGTTATTCGTATCCCCCCTCATGCTGGCAGCGTTGTCAGTATCCTGCTCGTTCGTGCCGCCGCTGGATCCGGTCACGTCACCAGTGTCCGCTAAATTCCCAGGGAAAACCGGCGGCGAGGTCTCTGCTGACATCGCTTGGCAGAAATTTTTCACCGATCCGCGCCTGCGGAAACTCGTCGAAACCGCACTCGCTAACAATCGCGATCTGCGCATCGCTGCGCTGAATGTCGAGCAATCTCGTGCGCAATACGGCATCTCCCGTAGCGAGCTTTTCCCGACGTTGAACTTATCCGCCTCAGGAGGACGGTCGCGGACATTGGGCTCGGGCGCTTCCGGAGGGGGGGCGACTGAGTTCTCAAATTATGGGGTCAAAGTCGGCCTCGTTTCCTACGAGCTCGACCTCTTCGGCCGCATCCACAGTCTGAACGGCGCCGCGCTGGAAAGCTACTTCGCCAGCGATGCCGCCCGCGTGGGCACGCAGATCTCGCTCGTGGCCGAGGTCTCTAACCAGTATCTGGCAGAACGGGCGCTCCAAGAGCAGGCTGCGCTTTCACAGCAGACCTTCGACGGGTTCAGCGTCGCCTACGATATCATCAAGCAGCGTCTCGACTCCGGCACCGTGTCCGAGCTCGATCTCAGCGCCATGGACGTCCAGCGCCAGACCGCCAAGGCCGACCTCGCCGCATCCCGCCAGCGCATCCAGGAAGTGAACAACTCACTGGTTTTCCTCGCAGGCGGATCCCTGCCCGCCAGCCTGCCCAAGGGGCGCACGCTCGATGAAGTCATGGTCGCCAACGTGAGGGCCGGGGTCTCATCCGACCTGTTATACCGCCGTCCGGACATCCGCGAGGCGGAGCACCAGCTCCGTGCGGCCAATGCAAACATTGGCGCCGCGCGGGCCGCCTTCTTCCCGAGTGTCACCCTGACTGCCGACGGCGGCACCGCCAGCAAGAGCCTTTCCAAGCTCTTCACTAACGGCACCGGCACCTGGCTCTTCTCGCCCACAGTGAATCTCCCAATCTTCGACGGCGGTCGCAACCGAGCCAACCTCAAGTCCGCGGAAATCGGCAAGGAAATCGAAATCGCTCGCTATGAGAAAGCCATCCAAACCGGCTTCCGCGAAGTGGCAGACAGCCTCGCCGCACGTGGTGGACTTGAAGAGCGCATCGCCGCCACCGAGAACCTCATCGCCGCCCAGAAAAATCGCGCCGACCTCGCCACCGCCCGCTATGAAAAAGGAGTGGACGGCTACTTAGAAGTCCTCACCGCCACTTTAGACCTCTACACCGTCCGCCAGACCCTGATCCAGCTCCGCCTCTCCCGTGCCGTAAATTCCGTGAATTTATACAAGGCCCTCGGCGGCGGCTGGTAAGTGCCACCTGACAGATACTCCCCTCTCACAGAAGTCACTTCTGATATCGAGCTGTAAATCGGCTTCTTAAATGCGATCAAAAATGTTTTGTGGATGTATTAGGGAATCGATTATCCGCATAAAGCGGATCATGAAGTCTTTACGACTGTCTAAAGACCCACCCCTTAGTCCCTTGGGCATATTGTTAGTGAACCGAAGGCAGAAGCGTCCAATGTCTGTTATTTGGGACTGACCCCTAAGCAAGCTCTTCACTAACGGCACCGGCACCTGGCTCTTCTCGCCCACAGTGAATCTCCCAATCTTCGACGGCGGTCGCAACCGAGCCAACCTCAAGTCCGCGG
>JANMYL010000178.1:0-7023 GCA_031382045.1 Akkermansiaceae bacterium
GTCGGCCATGCCGGTGATGCGTGTAGCCCGGGTTTGCGATTGATAGATTGTGGCTCTTGGAATGGGACCGCTGATGAAGGGAACGGTCGCGAAGAACGGGCGGTAATTTTCATCCAGTGTTCCGTCGAGCCGCAGCTTTACCAAGTTCGATTGGAACCCATCGGCAAATTCAATCGGCCCAGATGTAACGATAAAGACGGTGCTACCAGTGACCGCAACCGACTGCCATTCTTCGATGCGCTCATCAGGAATGAATGAATGATCGACCTGGCCGTTCGCACAGAAAACGACTAACCGGTTCTTCACCAAGCCATCCACCGTCGCGAAGTTTCCGCCTGCCAGCACCTTCCCGCCTGGCAGCAGCAGCAGTGTTTGGACAACGCCCGGCCTGCTTAAATCTGGCGTTTTCCAGAATGAATCTTCGCGGCCATCCGCATGCAGCCTGCGCATCCCATCGATGAGCCATTTTCCTCCAGCCATCGCTTTCACCGACCGAACTTGGCCCGGACTGACGAACGAGGTGTCTTCCACGCCATCGGATCCATAACGCCGCAGAGTCGCAGTTTTCCCCATGACGAATAGTGGGCTGCCTGAGACTTTCGCCCTGCGCTCAGTTGCGACTAGCGAGCCATCAGCACTTTCCGCCCACGCGAATGTTTCATAAAGCCCCAGATAGAATTCCTGGCTGCGCTCAAGTCCGCCGGCCGCAGAATACCACTCGATCTTATAGCTTGTCGAAGTCGGCGCTGGCCAATATCCCCACATCGATTGATTAGGTCCGTAAGTCAGCCGGAATTTACCCTCTGACCCAGCCACCAAGCCCAGCCTCCGGGGCACCGTGATCACTCGCGGCTGCCCGACGGGTTTCCCATACGCATCCACTTGGAAAATCTGCTGCTTGGGAATGGCCGTGTTATATCCGTAGGAAGGTAAACCAGAAATAGCATCACCCGCCAGCACCCACACGCTGCCATTCAGTCCGGGCACCGCAGCATTCACATTCCGGGGTAATATGGCGGCCCGAGAGAAAATGGCATCAACAATTCCGTTCACGCTACTTCTGCGTTCCAACATACGTTGGCCATTCACGAGTTGCCGGATGACCCAGAGCTTCCCCGCTTGCTCGAACTGCGGCGTGATCGTTTCGCCCGCCCGACGATCTCGAAACGCCTTGCCCATCACCTTTCCCACAGCGCTCATCCGCAACCAGCCGCCGGATTCACCCCTCAACAAAAAATCTCCATTATTCAATAAAAACGGGGCCGCCAACCGCGAGCCATGCTGTGCCAACGTCGATCCATTGATCGTGATAAACGGAGTCGGCCGGCTCAAATAGCCTGATGCTGGCTCGCTCTCTACCCTGCCATTTTTGCCCAAACGCACCAGATCACCCGTGGAGTAGCCACTTCCAAGATCAAATCCACCACCGATCCATGCCCGCCCATCCGGCGCGACAGTGACATGGTCGGGCGTCACCCACGCTCGTAACTCAGGATCGAAGTTCGGGTCTAGATCGCCCGGCTTCGCCATTCCAATCATGCAAGCGCCCATCCACAGTGCTAAAATTTTCGTTCTCATCAATTTCCCATCCGTCAACTTGAGCAGGTAAGTTTCGAGAAACGTCAATCATCACAATATCGTCACAGACCATATCGAGTTTTCCAATCATCCGGCTGACGAGCGCGAAGGATAGGACTGAAGCTGTCACACCAGTTAGACCAACAATCCCGCACGGTGAAATAAGTGATGTGAGGGGTGAAATTGTGGGTTTTTCGCAGTTATAGCAGCGTGATTTTCACGGTGATTTTACGGCCCGCAGGCAGACTAACTTTACGCTCTTTCGCACTGGCCCCGTCTGCGATGAGAGCACCTTCGGTTTGAATTTCCCGGATTTCGCGAGGGAGTATAAGGTCGATTTCTTGAGCTTTGGTGGAGGTTATTTCTACTTCCACTGAGGATTCATTCCAATGCAGACGATTTAGCTCGATGGCACCGCGGCAGAGGACGCCCTCGATGGTGCCGGTTGGCCAAGCTTTGGGTAAAGCGGGAAGCAAGCGAATTTTCCCGGGGTATGAATCAGCTAGAGCTTTAATGATAACTGATGGCTGGCCGCCGCTAATGTCCATATTGAACAAGGCACGGCGATTGTGCATGGAGGCGAGGTTTGTGAGCCAGAAGCCATTAGCCAAGTGCTTGAGACAGTGGTGGACGATTTCGCCATGACCGAGACTGGCGGAAACTTGGCCGAGTTGGACGATGCCGAAGGACATGAATCCGCGTTCGTTATCTTTCCAGTAGCGCTCAAGCTTATCCTCGACGCTCTTGATAAAAGCACTACGGAGCTCGGGGTTTTTTTCGATTTCATCAGGCAGTCCGTCGTAAAGCGGATAGAGCTGGGACGAGTGGCGATGGGCGTCGTTGTTGGCTAACTTGGGGGTGAGCCATTCCTTAATGATACCGTTTTCGGCGATTGCGTAATCCGGCATTTTGGTCAGCATTTCCCCCCAAAGAGGAATCTTGTCGGTGTTGCGACCGAGCTTACGGGATGCCGATATGATATTTACGAGTAACTCCTTGGCCGCAGCAATGTCCATGGTGGCGTTGAAGGTGGCTTGCGAGTCGGTATTGGCAGGAGTATTTTCCGGCGAGGTGGTGGGCGAGAAGATATATTTACCATCCGGTCCTTCAGAAACGTAGTCCTCGAAAAACAGTGCGACTTTTTCCATGAACGGCAGGGCGCGTTCTGCGAGAAACTTTTCGTCACCAGTGTAGAGGTAGTAGTCGTAAAAGTAATGTGCCGCCCATGGAGCACCGGCGACCCACATGCCACCCGCAAAATTTGGGGCCAACGCATTATTATAACCGTGTGTGGAGGTGCGCGATGGTAGGACAACGCCGCGGGCACCGAATAAGTGCTTTGCGTTGAGCTCGAGATCGGGCACGAGTGATTCGATATACGTGATATAGGGCAGCATCAGCTCTGGCATGTTACCCATAAGATTGGCGGCAATGGCAGAGGGCACGTTGCCGTTGTGAGTGTAGTCGCTGGCCCAGCCGGGAATGTAGTTACCGCCCCAAATGCCTTGCAAGTTTGGCGGTAGTTCGCCGGTGGAACAAATGATGTTGAAGCGACCGGCGTCGAATTGTTTCTCCAACCACGCATGGTTGATTTTTTCAAAGGTGTTTTCCGTGATCAGTTGTTCGGTCGATTTCTGATGGTCTGTACCGCCACCGATGTCGAGCTTCACGCGGTTGAAGAGTGCACCGTGAAGTTCTGCATGACTCTTGAGCAGCGCGTCGTAGTCGGTGGAGACTCCGGCAAGTTTCGTCTTGAGTGCTTCTTGCTCGGATTTCCCAGCGTCCTTGAGTAGGCGGATGTCTACGAAAATCAGGACGCTATCGGCCCCCTTGATGACGAGTGTGCCGCCGTCCATAGCCTCAGTGCTGCCGTTGGTAACAACCACGCGAGCGCGGCCTTCTAACGCTTTAATGCTGCGCGGGTAGGACTTCAGGAAACTTGCACTGAAGGTGAGTGAGTCAGTGCTCGCGCCACTTTTTAAATCGGTAAAATGCTCCTTAAATATCTCGTCGGAGTGTTTCAAAACATCGCTGTCATCACTGTATTCGTCGCTTGGTTCGCGCGGTTGGAGCTTGAGTTTGCAGGCAATCGAGCCGGGCTCGGGGCCACTTAGTTTGATGACAGCCACGCCATCTTTGCGGGAGACAAACATGCGGCGCTCGAAGACACCGCGGTCGTCTGCCCAGTGGACGACCGCCTCGCCCGTTTGAAAATCCACCGAGCGCGCGTAATCACGAATTTCGCCTTGGCCCTCGCTGTGGATGGCTAGATCGAAGGCCGGCACAAAGAAATCGGGATACATGAAGCTTTTCTGGCCGGAGAGTTTGAATTGCAAATTTCCGGCTTCCTTGTATCTCCCGTCTTCGATGAGTTTGCGAATTTCCGACAGGCTTGCGGATTGGTCGGGTGGCACGACTGGATCGCCCATTGGCATGAATAATCGCTCGTGGTTGAAGATAATGCGTTCATCGAGCGGCCGGCTAAGGGCATTGATGGCGAGGGTGCCATTCGCCGTGATGAGGCCTTCTTCCCAATTTTTTGCAGGCTTGATACTGACGAAGCCGCGCGCGGGAACGGGCAGTGGAAGCGCATAAGTGTTCATAATAGTCAACAAGCCAACTCCGAAGATGGAGCGGATGAATGGATGATATTTCATTTCACGAATGGCCAGCTGTCAGGTGCTGTCCTTTTCTGATTTTTATACGAAATTTAAATTACAGTTTTTTCAACTATATGATGATTTATATGCATCTATGAATTGGCGAAAACGATCAACCAGACCTGTCGGTATTGTCAAAGCATGCACCCGCACCGCCGACGGGCCGTGTATTTGCCTGAGGCGATGTCATCAAATTACAAATACTGATTTACTGGTCTAAAAATTATATCATAAACGATTTGCCCTCTTGATGTGACTGTTCTCGCCGTTTACCCGATCGGTATCACCGTTTTTAGCATCTGAATCAACTACCGCCGCGACACTATCTCTGAGTAACATTTCCCAGCGAGCAAATCACTCCACTGGTTCACCGTGGCCTCGGCTTTTGAATTGCTCGTCATGTTTCTGACATGTCATCTCGTGAGTGGTGAGCTGGTGGGATGAGGATTGGTGGCAGTTTTTCATTCCTTTGGGCGAAAGAAAGAGCCTTGTCGTCTGGTTGCCTCTATCTATCATGGAGGTTCACTCATTTGAACTTTATCCATGCTTCCCTTCTACGTCATTGGTCATAAGAACCCGGATACCGACGCGATTTGCTCGGCCATCGGCTACGCCGCTCTGCTTCGCGCCGTGGGCGAGGAACCCAAGGCAATTGCGGCGCGCTGTGGCGAAATTTCCTCGCGTACCAAATGGGTGCTGGAGCGCGCCGGGCTGGATGCGCCGTTGCTGCTCACCGATGTCCGCGTGAATGCTGGCATGATCTGCCACCGCAAGGTCATCAAGGTGGCCTTGTCTGATACTTTTCTAACTGCCTACCAACGGATGCTCGCCGCCGAGATCCGCTGCGTGCCGGTGGAGGACGACAAGGGAAACCTTCAAGGCATCCTGCACTATTTCGATTTGCTCAAGCTGCTACTGCCCGGCCACACTGAAGGTCTCAGCGTGCGGACCATCCACGTTTCCCTGGCAAAGCTGGCAGACACACTTCAAGCGCAGAGTCTAGGAGCCATGCTGCCCGCGCCGGAGTTAGAGGAGGATGTGATTTTACTCGTTGGGGCCTCATCTCAGGGCACGGTTGAGAAGCGCCTCAAACAGGCGATTGAGGACGGCAACATCGGGAAATTCCTGGTGATTTGTGGTGACCGCCCAATCGTCCAACGCTATGCAATCGACCACGGCGCCCGCGCCCTTCTGGTCACCGGGGACAATCCTGTTTCCGGCGACATCCTCGCTTACGCGGCGCGCAAAGGCGTGGTCCTTTTAACCTGCCACCAGGATACTGCCACCGCCTCCACGCTCATCCGTTTCTCGCGCACCGTCCGGCACGTGATGGCGAAAAAGTTCCTGACCTTGTCTGTTAACGAGCCGATTTCGCGCCTGCGGAAAAGCCTCGCAGTCATCGACCAAGATTTATTCCCGGTGGTCGAGCACACGGGTGGCAAAATGATCGGCGTCATCGCCAAGTCCGACCTCGTGGACCCACCGCGCATCCGCATCGCGCTGGTTGATCACAACGAATACGCCCAGGCCGTCAACGGTGTGGAGGAGGCGGAAATCACCGAAGTCATCGACCACCACCGCCTTGCTGGCGACCTCGTTTCCCGCGAGCCGATCCGCTATCTTAATGAACCAGTCGGCTCAACCTGCACATTGGTGGGCCGAAAATTTTTCCACCGTGGCCTGATGCCCGCGCCGAGCGTGGCGATGTGCCTGTGCGCCGGCATCGTCTCGGACACACTTTGCTTGACCTCGCCGACGACGACGATTCTCGATCGCGAGATGCTCACTTGGCTCAGCGGCGTTGCTGGGGTCGATCCCAAGAAATTCACCGAGGAGTTCTTCGCGGTCGGCTCGTTGATCGCCAGTGGCACTCCTGACGAAATTCTCAACGCGGACCGCAAGGAGTTCACCGAGCAGGGATTGTCCGTCAGCATCTCCCAAGTCGAAGAGCGCGACTTGGTCGGATTCTCTGCACGGCGCGAGGAATTGGAAGTTGCATTGAAGGACCTTTTCGAGCGCCAACACTACGATCTCGTGGTGCTGGCGGTGACCGACGTGGCACTGCATCACAGCATGATTCTCGCCATCGGACAGGATGCGACGTTGGAGAAATTGCCCTTTGAGCGGATCGACGCGACCCTATTTCATGCGCCAGGCGTGGTAAGTCGCAAGCGCCAGATTTTCCCAGCCGTTTGTGAGGCGATCCAGCACTCGCGGTGATCGCCGCTACATTTCACTCCGCAAGATACCCGCTCAACGATTCCCGCAGCGTCGTCCGCGCGCGGAATAGCAGGCTCTTCACGGCGGAAACAGACAGCTTGAGCACCAGCGCGATCTCCTCGTAAGAAAGCTGCTCGTAGCGGCGCAGCACCACCGCCATCCGCTGGACTTCCGGCAGCGCGGCGATGGCTTCATTCACTGCCTGTTGGAGTTCGGCTTGCAGCAGCTCCGAATCCGGTTGGCGGTCCGGGCTGGCAGCGATGAGTTGGTGGGAATTCTCCTCGCGCTCGTCCGAGGAAACTTCTTTTTTCCGACTCTTCCGGCGGGCTTCGTTGAAAACTAGATTGCGCGTGATCGTGTATAGATAAGTCGTGAATTTTGCATCTGGACGGTAGCGATTCGCATTCCGCCAGATCCGCAGGAAAACCTGCTGGGCGATGTCTTCCGACTCAGAAGCGTTTCCCAACATCTTGGCCACCGTGCCGATCACCGCGTTCTGATGGCGCTCGACAAGAGCACGGAACGCCTCGTGATCCCCCGCGCCAATGCGTAACATCAGTGCGAA